>NZ_JABBYO010000004.1:0-300000 GCF_012958305.1 Tautonia rosea
GCCCGGTCGTGCGGATCGTCGGGAAACATCGAGTGATTTCATGCATGTTTTCCTCTTGAGAATCTTCCAGAAGTCCTGTCAGATGGGGCCGATTGGTGATAGGATAACGCTTCTGAAAGA
This sequence comes from Tautonia rosea, assembly GCF_012958305.1. NCBI lineage: Bacteria > Pseudomonadati > Planctomycetota > Planctomycetia > Isosphaerales > Isosphaeraceae > Tautonia > Tautonia rosea. Next base: position 121 of record NZ_JABBYO010000004.1, read on the forward strand.
CGGGAGCGCCGTGGCCACAGGACGAGTGTCCCTCTGGGGATCTGCCGAAGAGTTGCCCTCCCTATTCCCTGTGAGGACGGGGCTCGGGCGAGAGCCGGGAGTCATTCCATGGGAAGGCGGGAGCCGGGGTGGGGAGTGCTTGCCGCGTTCGTAATCGCCGTGGCAGCCACGGGATGCGGCCGGGTTGCCGCGGCAGAGGACACGGTGGTGCGGGATGAGTCGTTCTTCGTCGAGCAGGTCTATCCCATGCTGCACACCGTGCAGTGCGAGCGATGCCACACCGATAATGGTGTGGCATCCGACACGCTCCTCGAATTTCCGGGAGAGGATCCGAACGAGTTGCAGATTGTGGCGTTCGGGCTCTCGATGATCGATCTGGTTGATCGGGAGGATCCCCGACAATCATTGCTGCTGACGAAGCCCACGAGGCGCACGGAACACACCGGAGGCCGACGGATCAGGCCAGACAGCGAAGACGAGCAACTCTTGCTGAGCTGGGTCAATTACCTGGCTGGGCTCTCGGACGATCAGGTGCGCGAGGCACGCGAGACCATCGCCCGGTCCGAGGTGCGAGAGCTGGAGCCGTTGACCGTCCGGCGTCTGACGCATAGTCAGTACAACCACACGGTGAGCGACCTCCTCGGCGACCAGTCTCAACCGGCCAACCGTTTTCCCAAGGAAGACTTCATCAACGGATTCAAGAACCAGCTCGAAGCTCAGGGGATCTCTCCGCTGCAAGCAGAGGCGTATGGCAAGGCGGCAGAGCGCCTGGCCCTGGCGGCCTTTCGGGGAGGGGATCACCAGGGGTTGATTCCTCGCACGCCCGAATCACCGACCGATGCCGAGGCCGCAGGCGAGTTCGTCCGGCAGTTCGGGCTCAAGGCCTTCCGCCGCCCCCTGACGGCGGATGAAGTGGCCCGCTATTGCGACCTGTTCCTAGAGGAGGCCGGCCGGGCCCAGGATTTCGAACGGGGCGCCTCGATGGTGATCGAGACCATGCTGCAGTCGCCCTACTTCCTGTTTCGGGTGGAGCGGGGTGCGAACGGCCCGGATGCGGATTACGAGATGGCCAGCCGGCTTTCGTACCTCCTGTGGGATACGATGCCCAGCGATGAGCTGTTCCAGGCCGCCGCAGCGGGCGAGCTGTCGTCACCAGGGCAGATCGAAGCGGCGGCCCGTCGGATGCTCGACGACCCCCGAGCCCGGAGTGCGCTGGACGAATTCCTGGCCCAGTGGCTCCGATTCGATCGGGTGCTCGATGCCACGAAGGACCGTCGCCGGTTCCGTCAGTACAACGCCGAGGTTGCCGCTGCGATGGTCGAAGAGACGCGGCGCCTCTTCAACGACCTGGTCTGGAATGATCGGGATTTCCGTGCGATCTTCACGGCCGATTACACCTTCATCAACGCGGACCTCGCCCAGCTCTATGAGCTTCCGATGCCGGAGGAGGAATTCGGCAAGGTGGCCTATCCTGCCGAGTCTGGACGTTCCGGGGTGCTGGGTCACGGCTCCTTCCTGGTGGCGACGAGCAATCCGGCAGAGACCTCGCCAACGGCCCGGGGCCTGTTTGTCCGGAACCACTTCCTCGGGCAGGAGGTCCCACCGCCTCCGGCGGGCGTCAGCACGGATTTGCCGGTCGTCACCGAGGCCGCTCCCATGACGAACCGCGAGCGGCTTGCGATTCACCTGAACAGCGAGTCGTGCGCCTCGTGTCATCGCCTGATCGATCCGATCGGGCTGGGTTTCGAGAATTATGACGCGATCGGTGCCTACGAGGAGACCATGAGGCTCCAATTCGGAAGGGGGCGGGGAAACGCTTCCCAGGAGGGTGGTCCGACGACGATCGAGCTGGAGATTGATCCCTCGGGGTACATCCAGGGGATCGAGAACTCTGAGTTCTCGACGCCGAAAGAGCTGGGGCGGCTGCTCGCTGAGAGCGAGACGAGCCAGCGGGCCATCGTCAAGCAGTTCTTCCGGTACGCGTTTGGTCGGCAGGAGACCGTCAACGATGAGCCGGTCCTCGATGGTCTGTATGAGGCGTTTCGTGACTCCGGGTTCCGTTTCCGAGAGTTGATCGTTGCCTTGATCACCTCAGAACTTTTCCTCCAGAAAGGAACGGAATAGATCATGGCCACGCGAGATCCCCTGTCCCGTCGTGCGTTCTTGAGGGGCGTGGGCCTGTCAGGCGCCGCGATCCAGATCGGGTTGCCGACCTTCGAGGCAATGCTGAACTCCAGCGGGACGGCGTATGCCGCTGAGGCGGGCGTGCCGGCCGATCCGATCGAGACGCGGTTCGTCTACTGGTTCAATGGCAACGGCATCATCGAGAAATACTGGATTCCGCGCGAGGATGGGCCGGACTACGCGATGACCCCCTGCCTTCAGCCGCTCTCGCGGTTCCGGCAGGACATTCATGTGATCAGTGGCGTCGACAACCCGGCGGCCCGCCTGCCCGGGCCGGGCAACGGCCATCACAACTCGATGAGTGGGCTGGTCTCGGGCGAAATGTTCTCGGGGCGAGGGGCAGGCGGACCCTCGATCGATCAGGTCATCGCTCAGGAGATCGGCTCCCAGAGCCGCTTCCGCTCGCTGCAGATCGGAGTCTGTCAGGAATCGTTCGGCGAGAGCATTCAGCGCAACATGAGCTGGGCCGGTCGCGACCGACCGTTGCCGCCAGAGATGTTGCCGCATCGGCTGTTCGACCGTCTGTTCGGCTCCAAGGAACCGTACTGGATTGAGCGCAAGAAGAGTATTCTGGACGCGGTGAGTGACGAGGCGAAGTCGCTGAAGGCGGGCCTTGGTTACAGCGACCAGCAGCGGCTGGACGAGTACCTGACCTCGGTGCGAAGCCTGGAGCGGTCGGTGGCGAGCCTCCCGCCGGAATACACACAGGTCGTCGAGCAGCCGCCGGAGGGGGGAGACCTGAAGGACTGGCCCCGGATCGCGAAGCTGCAGACCGACCTGCTGGTCCACGCGCTGGCGTCGCGACAGACTCGAGTGGCCTCCTACATGCTGTCCAAGTGCCAGGGGCTTTCGCGGTTCCCTTGGCTGGGATACACGTACGAGCGGCACCACGAGTACACGCACGGTCGGGTCGAGTCTCCCGAAGGCCAGCGCATCATGCGCGACATCTGCCGCTGGCACGTCGAGGAGTTCGCCTACTTCCTCGCCAAGCTCAAGTCGATTCCCGAAGGGGACGGGACCCTGCTCGATCACACCTGCGCGCTGTTCGTGCACGAGCACGCCGAGGCCAACTCCCACAAGAACGCCGGCCTGGCCATGATCCTCGCCGGTCACGCCGGGAATCTGAAGACCGGGAGGCATACCCGGGTGACGGGTACGGTCGGCGATCTGTACCTGACCCTGGCCGAAGAGGTCGTCGGGGCGCGGATCGGCGATTTCCCGACGGGCGAGACGAAGCTGTCTGAGATTGTCTGAGCGGTCGCTCGGGGATCGAGGGCTTTGGGACTCAGCCGCCGCGGCGGTCTGACTCGGGCTGCTCGATCCTTGGCGTCTCCCACCAGCTCACCTGGCATTCGGGCAAGGCCTCGCGCAGGGCCTCGACCTGCTCCGGGGCGAGGTCGAGGCCGCCGAGGAAGAGCTGCTTGAGGCCCGTCATCTCGGCCAGTTGCGACACGGCTCGGGCCGAGAGGCGTGTCTCCTGCAATTCGAGGATTTCCAGGCCCTTCAACTGGAGGAGGGCCGGCACGGCGTCGTCGTCGATGCCCGAGGCGTTCCAGAGCTTCAGGTGCCGCAGATCCGGCAGCTCGGCCAGCGCCTCGATTCCCCGGGCGGTGACGCGTGTGCCGCTCAGGTCAAGCGTGCGCAGGTTGCGCAGGCGAGCCAGCTCCGCGACGCCGCGATCCGAGATGTTCGTCTGCCCGAGGTCGAGCACTTCGAGCGGATCGAGGTCGGCGATGTGGACGATGTTGAAATCCGTCACCGCGACGCTCCAGAGGCCCGAGTCGGTTCGCTGCCGGCCCGAAACGCTCAGTTCGCGGAGCATGGGGAGCGTTTTGAGCAGGGGGAGGGAGGCGCCACTCATCTTGTTGCCGCCGAAGGCGAGGTATTCGAGCTGATCGAGGCTCACCAGGACGTCGAACAGGTCGTCGTTGACGCGACTCTGGCCGACGTCGAGCCATCGGAGCTCCGTCATGCCGGAAATGTGCTCGAAGACCTCGCTGGTCACCTTCGTCCCGCGGACGTTCAGCGATTGAAGGTTCGTCCAGTGCTTCAGATGTGCGATGCCGACGTCGGTGACGTACTCGGCATAGTACAAATTGAGGTGTTTGACATGCTCGAGCGGAGCCAGGAGTTCGAGGCCGAGGTCGGTGACCTTCGTGTAGGACAGGTCGATGCGCTCGAGTTTCGGCAGGAGGGCGAGCGTCTCCAGGTCCGAGTCGGTGAGCCAGGCGTGGCTCAGGTCGACGCTGACGATCGCGCCATCGGCATTGCGGGAACAGCGGGCCCCGAGGTCAGCAAGCTGGACGGCGAGATCGTCGTCGGTCGGGGTGGTCGATGCCCAGAACAGGGGGGCGATGAGGCAAAGGGAATTCAGGAGAATCGTCATCGTGATGTGCCCTTGGTCCGTTCCCGAGGCGCAAGCGTTGTGAGCATCACCGAACGTTGAGGGAGCCGAGGGGATTCCTGAGGCGGTCAGCTCCGGCGACGCTTGGGGTCGCTTGATCGGGGGTCGAAGATGATCTCGCACTGCGGCACCGCCTCGCGGATCTGCCGGTGCCCGTCCTCGGTGATGAAGGTGTGATAGAGATTCAATGCGACGAGGTCGAGGAACCGGGTCAGGAGCGGGACGCTGGCGTCGGTGATGTGGGTGCTGTCGAGGCTCAGTCGTCGGAGATTCGCCAGGCTGCCGAGAGATTGCAGGCCGTCGTCGCCGACCTCGGTATAGTCGAGATTCAGGTCTTCGAGGTGGGAGAGGCCGCCGACGACGGGCATGCTGGCGTCGCCGATCCGGGTCCGGATCAGGCCCAGCTCTCGAAGCTTCTGGAGTGGTTCCAGGTGAGCCATGCCGTCGTCGGAGATCCTCGTGTAGCTGAGTCCCAGCGCGGTAAGTCCCTCCAGGCTTGCCAGGTGGCGAAGGCCCCGGTTGCCGATGTCGGTCCCGGCCAGGTCGAGCCGCCGAAGTTCCTGAAGTCTCTCCAGGAGGGCCAGGCCGTCGTCGGTCACATCGGTGAAGGCCAGGACGAGTTCCCGAATGGTGCCAATCTCCGAGAGATTGGCAACTCCTTGATCATCGATGGGTGCGTCGGAGAGCCGCACCCGTTCCAGGGCGAGGTCCGTCAGGTCGGCGAACCCTCGGCCGGAAAGCTGCGTGTGCGACAGGTCGAGCGTCCGCAGGCGGCTTAGCCCGGCGAGGTGGACGAGGCCCGAGTCGGAGATCATCGTGCCGTTCAGGTCCAGCTCCGCCAGGCCGACCAATCCCGCCAGGTGACGCATCCCCAGGTCGCCGATCTCGGTCGAGCGGAGCCGCAGGGTCCGCAGGTGGTGCAGATCCTTCAGGTTTTCGAGCAGCTCGTCGGTCACGCTCGTTCCTTCCAGCGAGATCTCGACGAGCCTGTCATCTTCGACGACGGTTCGGCCGCCGATCGAGCGGACCCAGTCGGCCACGGCCGCGTCTCCCGCGCCGGCCACGAGGCGGTCGGCACCTTCGGGCAACTCCGGCCGAACCGTGGAGTCGAAAAACATCGGGGTGCAGCGCGGAATCGCATCGCGGAGCCGATCGACACCGGCACGAGACATCCGGGTGTAGCGAAGGTCGACCGTTCGAAGGTTCTCCAGATCCTTGAGCACGTCAACCGCCACGTTGCTCACGCGGGTGCCGTACAGGTTCAGTTCCTCCAGGCCGATCATCCCTGCCAAGTGGACGATTCCTTCGTCGGAGAGGTCGCTCCCCTGAAGGTTCAACGTCTTCAGTCGGGTCAATCCGCTGAGGTGGGCAATCCCGGCGTTGGTGATCTTCGTCCCGCCCAGGTCGAGCTGTTCGAGGTTGACCAGGCCCGCGAGGTTCTGAAGGCCCTCGTCGCTGATAAGCGCGTCTCGCAACAGGAGCGTCCGCAGCCTGGTCATGCCGCGCATCTCTTCCAGGCCCTCATCATCCACGGGACAGTAGACCAGATCGAGCGCCTCAAGGTTCGTGAACGGCGCCAGGTGGCGGCCTCGGACCTGGGTGTCTTCGATGCTCAGGCGCCGGAGGGTGGGGCCGAGGGGGGCGATCGCTTCGATTCCGTCGTCGTTGAACTTGATCGATTCGAGATAGGTATCGCTGAAGGTAAGTTCTTCAAGGCTCGAAAGAGTCGCGATGTGGCGCGTTTCTCGGCTGTAATCCACGCGGGCCCCCGCACTGGGGTTCCACATCGGCCCGGGCAGATGCAGCGCTTTGAGGCGGGTCAGGCCGGACAGCCGCTGCAAGTCGGGCGGGTCGAGATTCGTCCCCACGAGGTCCACTCGCTCCAGGTGGAACTTGTCCGACGGGAGTTGCATCACCTCCCTGATGCGGCCGGGCCTGCCTTCCAGTTGCACCGAACCACCCAGCAGGATCACCCATTCGGCGACCTGCCGGTCCGGCGATTCATCCTCTGCGAGAGAGGCGACAACGGCAGCGGACGGGAAGGACCATACGAGGATTCCCAGAATCGTGCGTCGGATTAAGGAATTGCGGGGACGATCGCTCGCATCTCGCCTCTTCATAGTGTTATCTTTGTATGAAGATGAGTAAATAATCTGTCGGTGGGTTTGCCGGCTGCCAACACCCCCGGTCGATAGGGGTGCGGAGGAATGTGGACGACTGGCGGAGGGTCTGACCCCAGGCGAGGGTGCCGATTCGTCCGGGCGATCTCGCATCGTAGCGCCTCGGAATCGTCCAGGCAAGAAATTCTCAGGACATCGGGACATGGAGCTCGTGCCTCGGAGATAGGACGACGCAAGGTTCGAGATGGTGGGTTCGGGGTTCGGGGGTGGCGACCTCTTGAATCAAGGGCTTGCGGATTTGAGCGATTCGAGATACGAGAGCAAGTCAGCAGCCTGCTGGGCGGTCAGGTTGGCGATCTGGCCCTCGGGCATCAACGAAGTTCGAGACGGCCGGAGTTCGTCCACGTTGTCGGCCGCGAGGACAATCTCGGTGCCCTGGACATCGCGGAGGATGACAGACTCCTCGTCTCGCCCGACCAGGAGCCCGGTCAGCAATCGGCCGTCGGCCGTGGCGACGGCATAGGTGGCGTACTTCGGCTCGATCCGGCGTGAGGGTTCCAGCAAGCTCTCCAGCAGGTCTTCGCGAGATCGAAGTTCCCCGATGCCAGACAGATCCGGGCCGACTGCCGTGCCGCGCTCGCCGATGTGGTGACAGGTCCCGCACTGGACCGATTGCGACCAGAAGAGTTCCGCTCCACGGTCGGGATCCCCCTCAATCGCCAGGATGGATCTGGGTCGGGGATTGGAACCGAGAGTCCGCGCACCCCGGACATGGGACGGGAGATAGCCCTCGAACAGTTCGCGGATCGGCCCGCTGGGGATCGTCGCGGCCTCGGCCAGCAAGGCGTCACGATCGGAGGGGGGGAGCGCTCCCTGGCCAAGCTTTCGCGCCAGACGCATCGCAGATTGGGGGGAGGAGATCCAGGGGTCTGACGGTTCGACCTCATGGCTCTGGCCGGTTTGCTCAGCGTCGGACCGCATCGAGGTGATCCATTGCGCGACGAGCTCCAGGCCCTCCTCGTCAGGCTGTTCGGAGCCGATGTGCGGCATGCGGTCGCGGCCGAACTTGGCCATGCGGAAGTAAAGGGTGCTGGAGTACGGTTCTCCTGGCGTGATGATGCGGGCGTCGGGCAGGGCGAAGTCCCCACGCGTGGGGGGGACATCGACGGCGTTCAGGGCGTTCAGCGGGAGAGTGAACGGGAGGCGAAGGGGGACCGAGCCACCCCCGTGGTCAGAATGGCAGTGGCCGCAGTTGGCGTGCAGGTAGGAGCGAGCTCTTGCATCGAGCGGATGGTCGGGATTGGCTGGATCGGCCAGGCTCTGTTCGAGCGCGGCCGTCGTGTCGTCGAACGGAGGGAGCGGCCTCTCCTCATCATCGGCCCGGAGGAGGAATCCCGCCTCGGTCAGGGAGACGAGCTGATTCTTCCCATCGGGCCCCGGCCGGTTCAACTGCTCGGGGAGGAAGGCCAACGCGTATTCCGATTGATTGCTGTGGCAGGACATGCACTGACCGCGGCTCTGAAACTGCCAGACGCGATCGGGACCCAGTTCGGGCAACTCCATCTCGGCCCCCTCGGCGGGGACGAGATCGGCGTCGGTCTGGTCCTCTCGCCAGGCGAAGGTGTAGGCCCGCCATTCCAGGCCATCGTAATGCAGGAGCTGGGTTTCCAGGCGCCTCTCGGCCAGCGAGAGGGTGCGCATCAAGACCGCGTCTTTGGGGAAGTGCATGCGGAAAGCATGCCAGTCGACCAGGCCGCGGATGGGCTTTCCGTTGGCGTAATACGTAGCCGAGGATTGGCCCGGGAAGGCGGCCCAGTGCTCGGCCGTGGCCCCGTCGAGCCATTGGCGGCTATTGATCTGAAAGGGGATGACCCCGTCGGCCGGCTCGTGATGCTCGACCGAGGCGAACAGGCCGGTTTCGGACAGGGTGGTTGGGAACGCGACGTTCCGCTCGCCGCCCTGGCTCCGTTCCAACGTGTGGATGGTGCCGGCCTCGTGGTCGAGGAAATAGAGCTCGCCGTCGCGGTTCTCGCAGAAGGCCACGAAGCGGATCGACGGGCGGGCCAGTTCGGGCATCTCGATGGTGCGGCCTCCCTCGAAGCGGGCGGCCCAGAGGCGGCGGGTCTCCCAGTCGCCGAAGATGTAAGACCCGAACAACTCGGGGAAATTCTTGCCACGATAAACCATGCCACCGGTGACGCTACAGGCGATCGCGTGCGGCAGCTCGATCAGCGGGGGGTGAATCGGTGTGGGGCCGACCTGATCCGACTTGATCGGCTGCGGCCCCTCCATCGCGGCCCAGCCGTAGTTCCCCCCTTTCTCGACCCGATACACCATCTCCCAGAGTTCCCAGCCGACGTCTCCGACGAACAACTCGCCGGTCTGGCGATCGAAGCTCATACGCCAGGGATTGCGGAAGCCATAGGCCCAGACCTCGGGGCGGGCCCCCTCGAACGAGACGAACGGGTTGTCGTCGGGGATGGCGTAGTTTCGGCCCTCGTCCTTGCGGTCGACGTCGATTCGGAGGATGGAGGAGAGGAGGTCGGAGATATCCTGGCCCGTGTTGAGCGGGTCCGGCGGGTTCGGGCTGGCCGCGTCTCCGGTGGAGATGTAGAGGAAGCCATCGGGTCCGAAGTGGAGATCGCCTCCGTTGTGGCCGCCTTGAAGGAAGGAGATGACAATCTCCTCGGACGATGGGTCGATTCGAGGTGGGTCCGTCTGGGTGACCGTGAACCGTGACACGCGCGTTCCGTCCTTGAGATTCGGCTGGCTTCGATCCGACCCCCGCAGGGTGTAGCAGATGAAGCACTGACGATTGCGCTCGAAGTCTGGGTGGAATGCCAGGCCGTAGACCGCTTCGACCCCCTCCGCGCCTTCGAGCCGATCGAGGGTTTCCAGTTCCCGAGGGAGGTCGAAGAAGAGTTCGGCCTGGGCGTCCTGATCATCGGCAAACGAATAGAGGACGCCAGACTGTTCGCCGACGATGAAGCGTTTTGCCGCGGGATCTCGGACGATGAGCAAGGGATTGGTGAACTTCAAATTCGGGAACACGCGCACGACGTCGAACGGCGGAGGTGGATCGGGAGATCCGACAATTCGGGAGGAGGTCCAAGGAGTGCGGTTCGGGAGGGGAGGCGCGGCGGGCTCGGGCGAGCTTCCCTGGATTTTGGCCGTGCCCGACCACGCCACGAAGCTACCCAGGAGCAGCAGGACCAGAATCATCGGAACGGGACGGTTGGCGGTAATCGCGGATGATGACATAAGCGGCTCTCCGAACGGTGGACCCGGCGAACGAAGCCATCAGAAGGGTGTATGATATCCTATCTCGTTCGATCTCTGTGATGGCCGGCGGAAAAACGGAGTGTTGGCCGGTGTCCGACGGTCGGTCAGAACAACATCGCCCCACGTTTGCCTCGGAGCGACTAGGTCAGGATTGAGGGTGGCTCCACCCCATCACCGATCCGACGCCACGAGAACTCTGCGTGTTCACCGACGATGTGGCGGGCCTTATACTGCCGCCAGAGTTCGCGGGGGCACCCGGCCGAAGAACCCGAAGGCGGCGATCATCCCCTCCAGGGCCGCCTCGATCCGCTCGAAGGGCAGGACCAGCACGAAGGGGCATTGGAGTAGGCCGAGACGTCAGAACTGATCCTTTGGAAGACGGTCGCTGTAGAGGGGGGATGAAAGCACCCCTGCTCGTCCGACCGTTTACCCCCGATCAGAGCCGGATGATCCGGGCGGGCCTCCGCTTCCCTTCGGCCTTTACGCTCCGCCGTTGCCAGATCCTGCTGGCCCGCGCCGAAGGGCTCAAGCCCTCCGCAATCCGCGCCCGGCTCGGCTTCTCGACCCAGACCGTCGGTAACGCACTGCGCGCCTTCGAGGCCGAGGGTGTCGCCTGCATGCAGGAGAAGTCCCACCGCCCCGCCTCGGCCCGCCCGGAGATCGACGACGGGGGCAGCGAACGGATCCACGCCTTGCCGCACCGCAGCCCACGCGACTTCGGCAAGGTTCGAGGGTGGCAAGGCTGGGCCGCTCGACGTGGATCCGAGGGCTTCCAGGGTGACAGACTGGTTGGGGAGCAATTTCGAAGTGACGCAGGCAATTCGGGAGAGGATCAACTGGGTGGGTACGGTGGCTCCCTCTAGAGTGCAACAATCGGTTCGCGTGTGAACCACAATGGTTCTTCATACAAGGCTAAGAGCGAACGTGTTATTCGATTAGAATCGCTCACGAGGATGATTCGGGAATAAACGGAGTTGATTCGAGGCATGAGTCAGATTCCACTCAAGAAGGAAAACGAAGTCGTCAAACTGCTGGCGTGACGACAGGAAACGAGTGGTTTGCTCTTCAGGAGACACTTGGAATGCCTGAGTCTGATTCAGGACGAGGGCCGGGGGCTGACCAGAGAAACCGTCGCTCGTGCTCGTTGATAGGGACGTCGTTAATGCTTGCCTCTCGACGCCGCATCAGGCCTGCTGCATCGAACTCCCAGAGTTCATTCCCATATGCACGAAACCACTGTTCCTTTTCGTCCCGATACTCGTACTGAAATCGTACGGCGATTCGGTGATCGGTGAAGCTCCAAAGAGACTTGACGAGGCGATAGTCACGTTCCTTTTTCCATTTTGCGCTCAGGAATTGTTGTATCTGATCCCGTCCTCGGAGGAACTGATCTCGATTTCTCCACTCGGAGTCTTCTGAATACGCGAGTGAGACCCGTATTGGGTCACGACTGTTCCACGCATCTTCGGCGGCACGCACTTTGGCGGCAGCGGTTTCGAGCGTGAATGGTGGTCGGAGAGAATTCATGTCGAAACCCTTCCGTGATCGTGAAATGTCAACTGAGTTCAATCGCTTGGGCTGACCCTCACGCAACATCGTGAGACGATGCGTTGACGGCACGACGCAGGCTCCAGTACCCAAGGGGGATGGTGAGCAAGCGTCGGTCGGTTTGGTCGTCGGAAATGTCGAGTTTCGTCTCGGCCACATTGGTGTGGAGTTTTCAGAGACAGCCTGGCTTGATGCTGGCCACGCTGTCTCTCCAAGTTTGACTCGACCGACTCGCTGTCATACAGACAGGTCTGTATTTCTCAAGCCAAAAAGCGAATGCGAGAGGAGGTTACTGAGTCAGTTGCTTGCCGAGGAATTCTCGGATCAGCGAGGCGATCTGTGCGCCGTCTTCTTCAAGAGCAAAGTGGCCGGTATCGAGGAGGTGGAACTCAAGGTTCTTGAGGTCACGCGAGTAGGGATACGCCCCAGCGGCAGGAAAGATGAGGTCGTTCTTCCCCCAGACGATCAGAGTTGGCGGTTGGTGGTTGCGGAAATACTCCTGCCACTGCGGATACAGTGGTGGGTTGCTCCCGTAACTGAAGAAGAGGGCCAGTTGAATCTCTTGATTGCCAGGACGATCCAACAGCGGTTGAACGTGGCTCCATGTATCAGGGCTCACTGACTCGGTGTTCCGGACGCCCTGCAAGTACTGCCACTTAGTCGCATCAAGAGTCAGGAGAGCACGAAGTGAGTCGCCATTTTCTGGACTGCGGTCTTTCCAGTATGCTTTGAGCGGCTTCCAGAAGTCGTTGTCGATTCCTTCTTCGTAGGCATTGCCGTTTTGCACGATGAGCGTTTGCACACGTTCTGGGTGCTTGACGGCAAGGCGAAAACCGACAGGGGCACCGTAATCCATCAGGTAGATCGAATACTTCGTCAGGCCGAGTGCTTCGGTGAACTCTTCGACGACGTTGGCCAAGTTGTCAAACGTGTAGTCGAAGTCATCGGGAGAAGGAGCCGAACTGTAGCCGAAACCAAGATAATCAGGGGCGATCACATGATATGTATCAGCCAGCGCTGGAATCAGGTTTCGGAACATGTGTGAGGAAGTTGGGAAGCCGTGTAGCAGCAAAATCGTAGGAGCGTCCTGAGGTCCAGCTTCGCGATAGAAGATGTTCATTCCTTCGATCTCGACCGTGCGGTGCAAGACCTGCGTGGGGGAGACTCTGGGCTGACTTGCTCGTGAGAACGATCCCAGCGAAGTCACGGATGTCAATGCGATTGTGACGGCAATGGTCTTCAGAACATTCATGGTTCTTTCTCCTGAACGAAGGGTTGGTGAATCGAGTTCTCAAGGGTCCTGTGCTACTTGAGTTCGGCCAGTCGCTCGACGGCCTCACTGGTGCTCCACAGGTCGCTAGCGAGGAAGCGAAAATTGATGATCGCCGCTTCGTAACCGTCGTATCCGGGAATCTGTGCGGCAGCGGTGGCGTCTCCCACCACGACGACCTCGAATCCCTGTTCGATGAGGTGCCGAAGATGAGACTCAACACAGAGGTTGGCCGACATCCCAGCGAGAATGATTTGCTCGATGTGTTGCTTCCGAAGTTGGAGGACGAGGTCATTTGTTTGGGGGCCGAATACCTTGTGCGGGCTGCAAACGATGGTCTGGCCGTCGTTGATGAACGGCTTGTACTGGTCCAACCAATCGGCCCCTGACCCTTCGATTCCCTTGGGTTCGAGCGGCCCCGAACGGTCGAACATCTTGATGTTGTGCATCAACCGCTCCAGCGCTCCCTCGAATTTCCAGGTGTGGTCGTGGGGATCGTAGTAGTGCGGGCTGATGAACCGCGGGATGCCAAGTTCTTTGGCCTGCATGAACACATTGCCGATGTTCTCAACCGTGCCGTTGTCTCTGACGCTCTGGCCGACGACACCCCATGCCACTCCTTCCGGACTGAGAAAGTCGTTTTGTGGATCGGTGACGACTACGGCAACACGTCCCTTCCGAAGCGTGATTCCCGGTCGAGGAATGGCGGCATCCGGTCTTCGTCCCCGTCCGTAAACCACCGTTGGCCGCTCGTTGCGTCCGCTCGACATACTGGGTCTCCTTGATGTGTAGCAGTTTCAATACAGACAGGTCTGTATTGTTGCTCGAAAAAAAAGAAGCCTCTGGACTATCGTGTTGGTTGCGTTGCGATCAGTCGGATCGCAGCATCTCTTGCGACTTCAGCAGACTCAATTGACTGCTGCATGACCGCGGAGACAATCGCTCCTTCCACAAGCAAAGCGACGGCCGGAGCGACTGCTTCAGCAACCTTCTCCCCCCTTTCCTGAGTGATAATTTGCGTCAGCATCACGTGGAATCTCTTTTTATGGTCTGCGGAGAACTTTGAAGCGGCGTGCTCGGCATCGGCCAATTCGGCGCATGTATTGATGAACATGCAGCCCCGAAAGCCGGGGCTCTTGAACCACTCTTTCAGGGCAGCAAAGAATGCTTCCAGCCGATCCATCCCTGCTTCAAGGTGTCGACCCATCCACGTCTCGAACATGGCATCAAATTTTTCCTCTCGAAATTCCAGGACAGCCAGAATCAGATCGTCCTTCGAAGTGAAGTGATTGTATAGCGTCATCTTGGCCACGCCCGCCTCGGCGATGATCCGATCAATCCCCACCGTGCGAACGCCCTCGGCGTAGAACAACCGTTCGGCTGTTTCCACGATTCGTTGGCGGGCATCCGATTTCCTGGTTCGTGTCTGGCTCATGCACGAAATATACAGACCTGTCTGTTTCGAGTCAAGCTTCCGGACGCTGATTTCTCAGATTTCTTGGGGAGTGGTTTTGGGAATTGCTGGTGCTCATCGTCGACGTTGTCGGCCAGGATGGCGTCCATCGGCTGCACGATCGGTCATTGACCCGATGAGCGAGCTGGATTCGACCGAGTGGGAAACCAATCGAGGCGGCGCTCAGACCAAGGTTCAACGCTGGTCGGCGAGTGAATTGATGACAGAGCGTACGGACGAGCCAATCTGTTGGGGAGGGAGGATTTCGACTGCGGCACCGAGCTCGACCGCGGCGCGGGGCATTCCCCAGACGGTGCAGGTCTCGCGGTCCTGAGCGATGGTGTGCCACCCGAGTTCGCGCAGGGCGAGCAATCCGCGGGCCCCGTCTCTCCCCATCCCGGTCAGGACCACAGCCACTCCGGGTCGAACTCGACGCGCAGCCAGACTCTCGAAGAACACGTCGACACTCGGTCGGTAGGGTTGGGAGGCGGGCTCGGGGGTGATCGACAGCCGGCCAAGGTCGTCAAGTACGACGTGGTCGTCGGTCCCACTGACGAGAACCGTGCCGGGCGCGGGGCGATCCCCTTCACCAATGAGCCGGATGGGCATTCGAGCGTGCCCGGCCAGCCATTTGGTCAGTCCCGGCGCGAACGAGGCGTCGATGTGCTGAATGACCACGACGGTCGCCAACCAGTTGGCCGGCAGCGACTCGAGGACCTCGGCCAGAGCCTTCGGGCCGCCGGTCGAGGCCCCGATCACAACCATTGGCGGCAGATCGTCGATCGGTGTTCCGACGAGCGGAGTCCTGGCGGGCTCTTGCGAAGGCCGATGAGGAGTCTTGCTCTCGATCGCGGACCGACTACTGAGCTGGGCGAGCTGCGAGAGCTTGCGGACCAGATCCTCACTCCCGTTCACCACGCCTCCGGGGCCGAGGGCCGGTGTGTTTACCGCATCGAGCGCGCCGTGTCCCATTGCCTCGTAGACGCGGTCCATATTTCCGCTGACCGTTGCCGTCACGACCAAAATCGGGCAAGGGCTGGAGCGCATGATCAGGCGGGTCGCCTCGACCCCATCCATCCGGGGCATGATCAGGTCCATGAGCAAGGCATCGGGTCGGTCGGCCGCGGCGCGATCGACGGCCTCGATCCCGTCGGCAGCCGTCCAGGCGACCTCTGCGCCGGGAACCGCCCGCACCACGCGTCGCAGCGCCTCGGTCGCCAGTGGCGAGTCGTTCACGATGGCTACTTTCACCGTCGCACCGCCTCCCCGATCAGGTCGACGACGGTTGAAATAAACGTCTCGTCATGGAAACTTCCCTTGGTCAGGTAGGCGTCGGCGCCGGCTTCAAGGCCGCGGAGGCGATCCTCCGGACGGTCTTTGTAGGATACGATCACCACGGGGAGCCCACGCAGCCGAGGGTCGTCTCGGACGCGACGGACCAGCCCGATCCCGTCCAGCCTCGGCATGTCCACGTCGCTGACGATCAGATCATACCGCCCCTGCCGCAAGGCATTCCAGCCGTCCATTCCGTCAACCGCTGTGTCCACCTCGTACCCGTGGTTGGCCAGCAACTGCCGCTCCAGTTCGCGAACCGTGATGGAATCGTCCACCACCAGGACACGTTTCGAGGCCCGAGTCTTCGTTGCCGACGGGGATGAGTCGATGTCCGACGCTCCCAGCCGGAACCGATGGCCGTGCAATCTCGCGTCGATCGACCGGACGAGATCCTCGACGTCCAGGATCAGGACCGGCCAGCCATCATCGAGGACCGACGCCCCGGCCACGTCGGGGACTTTCCCCAGCCTCGGGTCGAGCGGTCGGATGTCCAGGTCGCGCTCCCCGATCAAGGAGTCGACCAGCATCCCAAACCGCTGCCCGCGGTCGGCGACCACGACGATCGGCGACCGCCCCTCGACACCCGACCACGCTGAGTCCTCGCTGAGCCCGAGCACCAGAGCGGCCGGAATCAGGCCGATCGGCTGGTCGTCGTCCACCCGGATGAACGGTCGACCTTCCAACTCTTCCAGGTCGTCGGGTGAGACGACCACGACCCGGTCGAGCCGGTTCAGCGGGACCGCATAGGGTTCTCCGTCAATTCTCACCAGCAGTGCCCGGATGACCGATCGGGTGATCGGCAGTCGGAGGTGAAACTGGGTGCCTTGCCCCAGCGTCGAGGTAGTTTGGAGGAGGCCGCCGACCGACTGCACCATGCTTTGTACGACGTCCAGCCCGACTCCTCGGCCGGAAAGTTCGGTTACTTGCCCCTTGGTCGAGAAGCCGGGAAGGAACAGGAACTCGAACAGCTCGGCGTCGGTCATCTGGGCCGCCATGGCCGCGCCGGCGAGTCCACGCTCAACGACCTTCGCGCGGAGCCGCTCGGGATCGAGCCCTCGGCCATCGTCTGAGACCGTGAGGTGCAGCATCCCGGCCTGGTGTCTCCCCTCCAGGAGGACCATCCCCTCGGCCGGCTTGCCGGTGGCGATGCGCTCCTCGGGCAATTCGAGCCCGTGGTCGAGTGCATTGCGGATCAGGTGATTTAGCGGCGCTTCCAGGCGGTCGAGGATGTCGCGGTCGACGCCGGTGCGTTCGCCCACGACCTCGAACCGCACCTTCTTGCCCAGTTGACGTGCCACGTCGCGGACCATCCGGGGGAAGCCGCGAACTCCGTCGGCCAGCGGCCGCATTCGGCTCTGGATCACCTCGTGGTGGAGCCGTTCGGCCAGTTGCTCGTTCCGCCGGGCGTAGCGTTCGAGCGACTCCATGACATGGTCCAGTTCGGCCAGGCAGCGATCGGCGACGTTGGAAGCCTGCCCCATCGCCTCGCGACGGCCGAGGTCTGCCCCGGTGTCTCTCCGTTGAAGCGCCCGAAGTGCCTCACACAGCCCGGCGTGGTGTCCCCGAACCGCCATCAACGCGTCGACGAGTGGCCGCAGTTGTCGGACCTCGACGAGCGCCTCGCCGGCCAGTCCCAGCAATTGCGTGAGACTCTCAGCCGCAACCCTCACAACAGCCTCTGGCGAGGCCACCGGGGCTGCCTTTGTTGTCGTTGGCTCGGCGGGGAGCGATGCCGCGGGCTCGGCGAGGAGCGATACCGCAGGCTCGGCCGGTGCAGAGGACGGTGAAGGTTCGGCCGGTCTGGCCTCCCGACCCTCGGCAAGGGCACGAAGCGCGGCCACGAGGTCATTGATTCGTTCCGCGTTCGATCGGTGCCACCCCTCGAACACCGTTTCGTCGAGTCCGCCGCACTCAGATAAGACATCGACGGCCTTCAAGCACGTATCAACCCCTGCGGACTGCAACGTGATTGCGCCGTGCTGTGCGGCGACCATGACGTCTTCGAGGGCGTGGGCGACGCGTTCGGCGGCGGCGAGTCCGACGATCCGCGCCGCACCCTTGAGCGAGTGCGCCGCTCGCATCATCGGCTCCAGGGCCGTCGGCTCAGCCCCCTCTCGGTCCAGCGCAACAAGGCCCTCGGAGAGCATCTGCACGTACACGTCCGCTTCCTGGCGAAACAATTCCAGGAGGGAGAGGTCGGCCAGAGACACCTCGGCCACCGCGGCTTCGGGCGGCTCGGGGGTGGGTTCGGGACCGTCTGTGGTCGTCGCCCCTGGGGCCTCCCTGGGGATGGTCGATCCGGAGGGATCGGCCGACGGCGAACGACCTTCGGCGACGCGACGCAACAGATCGGCCAGCCGATCCGCCTCCCCCGCCTGGGACTCGACCCACTCGGGCAGCTCCTCGTTCGAGGTGGAAGCGCAAGAGGCCAGCCAGTCCACCGCCGCGAGACCTGCGTCGACCTCGGGCGGGCCGAGCGTGATTGCGCCGTGCTGTGCGGCGACCATGACGTCTTCGAGGGCGTGGGCGACGCGTTCGGCGGCGGCGAGTCCGACGATCCGCGCCGCACCCTTGAGCGAGTGCGCCGCTCGCATCATCGGCTCCAAAGCGGCCGGATTCGAGCCTTCCTGCTCGATCGTCATCAGGCCCTTCGAGAGCGCATCGACGTACACATCCGCTTCCTGGCGGAACAGGTCGAGCAGCGTGACGTCGAGCCCGCCCCCGTCGCTCATCGGTCAAAGGCCTCCATCGCGTCAAGGAATCGGCTGGGATCGAGCACTCCAACGGTCTGATCCTGCCACCGGAAGGTCGCCTCGCAGTGACCTTCGGCACGTTCGACGGTTGACGGAAGCCCACGGAGTCGTTCGGCTGGCACAAGGTGCACACCGGCGACCTCGTCAGCCTCGAAGGCGACCCAGCCGGCGCCCCTGGCCCCTTCCGCCACCACGATGCGACGACCGTCTTCGGGCTCCCCGTGCGTTACCGTGGCCTCGATCGATAAGAGCCGGACGACATCGACGCAGGGTGACAACCGCCCCCGAATGTTGATGAGTCCTCGCAGCAGTCCCCCGACACGGTGCGGGACCCGATGGATCGGACGCGACTCGGTAACCTCGACGAGGGTCGACGTCGGGATCGCTAGCCAGCTTCGGGCCATGCGGAAGACCAGCAGCGAGGTGACGTCGCTTGACTCCTCGGCCTCTGGCTCGGCCAGAACCGCTGCCCACTCCTCCAGGTAGCCGGGAGGAGGGGGCCGATCGAACAGACGACGCGCTTCGTCGGCGAGCGATCGGGAATCGGCCTGCTGGGCCTGATCGTCCTCGCCCGAGCCGTGTCCGGTCATGATCCGTTCTCCCGTCGTGCCGCTCGATCGGCTCGTCGTCGGTAGTTCGCGGCGGCGACGCGGTCGCCCCGCGCATCGACCAGACCTGCCAGCGCGAGCAAGGCTTCGACGCGATCACCGTCGAGATAGACCGCGCGTCGATAGCACGCCTCGGCTCGATCCGCCCGACCTGCCGCCTGCTCAATCGAGCCCAGCAGCACATATGCCGACGGGTCTGATGGGGAGCGCGACACCAGGCGGCCGGCCATTGCCAACGCCGACTCCCATGCCCCCTGATTCGCCAGCTCGGAGACACGATCGACGGTCTCCGGCACCAAGGACTGTTCCTCGAAGCGTGTGGACAAGGGTCGAATCGAAGAATTCTGGGGCGTCTCGGTCGGGACTGTTCGTGACGATCGGGCAATCCCTGGTGCTGAACGGGGGCGGGGCGGTGCTCCCGCGCTATCAACCCGCTGTGGTGGCCGCGAGGGAGAGGGATTGCTTGCCTCAGGAAGGTCGGTCGATGCTCGGAGGAACGCGAACGCTCCCGGACTCCGCGAAAGCCGGAAGTCCGGGCCATGCAGCAGTCCTGCCTCGGCATGCCCCACGAAGAGGGTTCCTCCCGGCACGACGAGCTTTTTGAGAGCCGCAACGGCCCGGCGTTTCGCGTCGTCGTGGAAGTAGATCAGGAGATTCCGGCAAAACACCACATCCGATGTCCCGAGCACGTCCACCAGTTTGGGGTCGAGCAGGTTTCCCTGTCGCCACTCCACCAGGTCAATCGCGGGCGAGATGAGCCGCCAGGTTGTGCCGACCCGCTCGAAGTACCGATCCCGAACGGTCGTGTCGCTCCCCCGAAAGGAGTGTGCCCTGTAGATCCCAGACCGAGCCCGCTCCAGCTCGCGGCGGCTGACATCGACGGCAACCACCCGAAATCGGTCCGGCCGCAGCCCGGTCTCGAGGAGCGTGAGGACGACCGAGTACGGCTCCTCCCCTCCTGCACAAGGCACGCAAAGGATCCGCAGCGGAGGGCGAGACAGATCGTCTCGCCATCCAGGGGCAATGACCTCGGCGAGGTGCGTGAAGGGGAGCCGGTCGCGGAAGAACCAGCTCTCAGGGACCACAACCTCCTCAACCAGCGCCTGCCGCTCGTCCTCAAGGTTCGAAAGCGCTTCCGCGTAATCCCCCTTGCCCAGTCCGAGTGCCTTGCGTCGCGAGGCCACCGCCTGTGCGATCGGTCCTCGGCCGAGGGAATCGGGGTTTAGCCCGATCCGCTCTCCCAGCACCCGCTCGGCGGCGTCCAGGTCAGGATCGGACGCGGAGCCGCTCATTGCTGTTACTCCATCCCAGCCGCGGTCGCCTCGGCCGGATCATTCATCTCGCCATGGATGACCTCCTTGTCGACCACCTCGACCAGGAGCCGAGACGGGTCGATCAGCTGAACGAGCTGTCCGTCGATCCGGGCGACCGGGCCAAGGTAGCCGACTCGTTGAACCGGCGAGGCCAGGGTTGTCAGATCGATGGACGAGACGTGCGCAAGCTCGCTCACCCGCTCGGCCGCCAGACCGATCCGACGGCCATCATGGTCGGTGCCGAACAGAATGACCCGCGTACTCAGTCGGCCCTCGCACGGGAGGGCGTCGACCAGCCGGCCGAGGTCGACAACGGGCACGACCTCTCCGCGGTAGTTGAGCAGTCCTACAATCGCTGATGAGGCATAAGGTAGCCTCCGCAAAGCGACCCGGGGGACAACCTCCTCAACGAGCGATACGTCCACGCCGTAACGCTCTCCGCCGGCCTCGAACGTCAAGATCATCATGTTCCTTCGGCCTCTCCCCGCGTGATTGTTCGGTCGCCGTCACGCCCGCCCCGCGACCACTGCATTGCGATCGGACCGACCTGGGGAGACGTCGTCGCCGCCGGGAGATCCGGCCGCAACCGTTGAGGTCGCGGGCTCCAGCTTGAAAAACGCGATATCGTCCCTCAGGGCGCTCACTGCCTGACGGAGCCGCTCGGTCGCATCATTGAACTCGCGGATCGAGGCGGCCGACTGGCCGGCACCCTCGCTCAGGTGGACCATCGCCTCGCGAATTTGTTCGGCCCCGAGAGACTGGGCACGCATGCCGTCGGTCACTTGCTCGAACCGAGGGGTCAGGTCGCGGACCGCGTCGATGATCTGGCCGAGGCTACCGGCAACCCGGTTGACCTCCTCGACCCCCTGCCGCACCTGCTCGTGGAACTTGTCCATCTCCATCACGCCGGATGAGACGCTCTGCTGCATCTCCTTGACCATACGCTCGATGTCCAGGGTGGCCACTGCAGTCTGGTCGGCCAGACGACGAATCTCCCGGGCGACGACCAGGAAGCCCCGGCCATATTCACCAGCCTTCTCAGCCTCGATCGCCGCGTTGATCGAAAGCAGATTCGTCTGGTCGGCCACCTTGGTGATGGTCGTCACCACAAGGTTGATGTTGTTGGCTCGTTCGCTGATGACAGACAGCCGAGAGCTGATCGAGCCGGTCGACTCGGCCAGAATGCGCATCGAGCGATCCATGTTGACCAGCGCCTCGTGCCCCTCGGCGGCCATGGCGGCGGTGCCGGAGGCCACCTCGTTGACGTCGTTCATGGTGCCCAGCAGCTCCTGGCTGGTGGCGGTGATCTGCTTCACCGCCGCGGCAGCCTCGTTGGTCGATGCGCCATAGGCCTGGACTGTCTGTTCCTGCTGCCGAGACGCCGCCGAGATCGTCGTCGCGGTGCCGAGCAACTGCACACTGGATGACTTCATCCGGCCGATCAGCCCGCGAAGGTACTCGGACATCGTGCGGAAGGCGGCCAGGAGCTGCCCCGGCTCGCCGTCGGCGTACTGGTCGACCTGCCCAGTCAGATCACCCTCGGCGATCCGGCGGGCTACCTCGGCCGCCGCCCGGATCGGACGGGCCAGGCTGCCGGCGACGAGCAACGCCGCCGTCACCACCCCGAAGGCCGTCAGCCCGAGCAGGACGAACATCACCAGACGTTGATGGGCAATCAGTGCGAATGCCTCGTCCACATCCTGCTTGACGACCAGACCCCATCGATAGCTCGGCAGGTATCCCCAGGACGCCACGATGGGCTCGCCTCGATAGTCGATCGACTGGCCATACCCCCGCCTCGCCAGCACGGCCTCCTGCAGCGGCAAGGCGCGATCCGAGCCCAACTCCACCTGCTTGCTGACCCTCTGTTCCTTGCCGCCCGGCAGTTGAACCGTGGCTGTCTCAGCGTCCTCCGCCGTGGCGTGCCGGAGCGGCGAGACGATCGTCACCGTCCTGCCCCCCTCTGTCTCGCCAGGATGGTCGAGCGCCCCAACGAGGACCTCCCCAGTCTCTCCCAACCCGGTGTAATCGGAGAAGACGCGGAATACCTCGCTGTTCTCCAGTTGCAGGGCGAGGATACCGATCAGGCGGCCGTCTTCCCTCAGTAGTGGCGTCCCGACGAAAGCCAGGGGCTGATCCGTGCCGGGGTAGATCGCAAACGCAGAGAGGTCGGCCATCAAGAGTGTTCGCGTCCGGTCCACGAGTCGAGCGAGCGGCGTGTCGCGAAGCGGCCCAGCTCCCAATTCGGTCCCCGGGTCGGGCGCACCGTCCGAGCGCAGCAAGAGTCGGCCGTCGGTCGCGAAGACCAGGACCTCCGGGTAGCCGAGCGTCTCCATCGTGTACGACAACGTATTTTTGTACTGATCGGCCAGCTCACGGTATTCCGCCGAATCCATCCCCGCGAGATCGACGACCTCGGCGAGTCGGGTGGTCGCTTCAATGAACGCCGGCGCGCGTGCCAGCGAGGTGCCGTACCGGACACGGTCCCGGGCAAACTGCTCCAGATCGGCCGCACGGGCCGCCTGGATGACGCCCAGGTTTCGCTCCACCGTCTCGGCAATCGAGTGCGACGAGATCCGGTCCAGCAACAGCGTCAACGCCAGGCACGGTATCAGGGCGATTGCCAGAAACCAGAAGGTCAGCCGGCCGGCGATCGATCGCGGGATCAGCCGGGGGATCCGACTGGTGATCGCCTCCCTTGAGAACCAGCTCATCCGCCGACCTCCCCCGTCGTCTCGGCCGTCCCCGGGTCGGGTGTTTCCTCGATCCCTTGGGGGGGCTCTGTCCCTTCCGGGGTTGCCACCACGCCGGAAACAAACTCAATCGTTCCCGAGGGGTTGCTCCAGCGCTCCCCCCAGCCCGTGTAGAGGTCCCGCACCAGATCTTCCCAGGCCGACCTCGGCCGGAAGATCGGATAGGGGACCGGCCTCAGCGGGCGATCCGAGCCCCAGACGATTTCGAACTGACCATCCTCGGTCACTCGGCCGATTCGGGCCACCTTCCACGTGTGCTGAGTTTCCGGGTCGATGCTCACCACGCCCTCGGGTGCTTCAAGGCTCTGACGGCGCAAGGCACGTCGGACGTCCCTCGGGGTGACCCGGTCGGCTTCCTCGACCGCCTGAGCCCACAGTTTCACCCCGTCGTAGGCGGCTTCCATGGGGTCGCTCATTAACCGGGCGTTGCCGTATCGCGCTCGGAACGCTGAGACAAACGCACGGTTCGCCGGGCGGTCGATGCTCTGGAAATAGTTCCAGGACGCATATTGACCGGCAACCGACTCCAGGTCTCCCATCGCCTCGAGCTCCACCTCTGCAATACTGAACGATACCACGGGGATCGGCCGTCGCCCCCTCGTTGCCTCGGCAAGTGCTTCGAAGAACGGCAGATTTGCGGCGCCGTTGATCGTGTTGAAAATCACCTCCGGCTCGGCCGCCACGATCCTCTCGGCCAGATCGTCCATCGCCGTGGCGGTAAGCGGAACATAGGCCTCTCCCACCACTCGGCCCCCCCTGGCTGCGAGCTGGTCACGAATGATCGCGTTCGCCACCCTTGGGAAGATGTAGTCGGACCCAACGAGGTAGGACGCGTTCCCCAGGTGATCGAGACTCCAGGAGACGGCCGGGATGATCTGCTGGTTGGGCGCGGCGCCAAGGTAGACGATGTTCGGCGATTGCTCGCATCCCTCATACTGGACCGGGTAGAAGAGCAGGTGGTCGGCCTTCTCAACGATCGGCCGCACCGCCTTCCGGCTCGCTGAAGTCCAGCAGCCGAAGATCGCAGACACCTCCTCCTCCTCGATGAGGCGTGTGACCTCTCGGGCGAAGACAAGCTCGTCCGAAGCGCCGTCGGCGATCACCCAACGGATCGGTCGTCCGAGGACCCCTCCCTGCTCGTTCAACTGTTCCAGGGCCAGGACAGTGGCGTCGATCACTCCGCGCTCGCTGTCGGCCATCGGGCCGGTCTTCGAGTGCAGGATCCCAACGACGATCGGCTTGTTCCCCGACTCGATCACACCCGCCATCGTCAGGCCGCCGAAAACGGCCGCCGCCAGTACCAGCACGAGCAATAGCACCATCGCCCATCGCGTCGCCACTCGAGCCCCTCCGGCCGGATGTGCCGCTTTTGGTTCCAAGGCGCCCGCGGCCTCGCTCAGGACCGCCGAGGAATGATGTTCGGCCTCAATGTCTCTCGCGAGAAGGAGAATTCCTTCTGTTCCAAAGTAGCACTCGCTCCCCTCACCCGCAATTCGCCCCTCAGCAGATGCGGGTCGGCTCTCCAAGTCTCGAGGTCGAATCATTCCCGGGAAGGATCATCACGATCAGGATTCCGCGTCAAAGGCGGCGTTCGTCGAAGCCTGAGGATCATTCCTCGGTGGAGGACGTGATGGGAGCGTCGGTCGAGGCCAGCAGTGGGAGCGACGTGACGACACTCCGGGAGATCCCCCAACCCAGCGGGACCAGCACGAAGGCCCAGTAGATCACGAGACGTAGCGACGAACGACCAGATGCATTCTCGGGCATGATCCGCCTCCGGGAACACCCAGGGAATGGATTCCGATTCACGACGTGTTCGCAGGCGAATTGTGCGTGTGCTCGATTGATCTCCCCTCAACGGGGCGGACCAGTAGGTTGCAGACCAACCCGATCAGCAACAGGCCAGCCATCAGATACATCGTCAGATTGTACGCTTCGGCCCTGGGAACCCCCTGCTCGATCCGATAGGTCGAGAGATAATTGACCAACTGCGGCCCCAGGACGGCGGCCATCGACCAGGAGGTAATCAATCGTCCATGAATTGCCCCCAGATGCAGCGTTCCGAACAGATCGCGCAGATAGGCCGGGATGGTCGCAAATCCACCCCCGTACATCGAGATGATCAGGGCTGTCACAGCGACGAACAGCGCAACACTTCCGCTTTTTTGGGTCAAGGGGATCAGGGTGTACAGCACGGCTCCGAGCAAAAAGTAGACCCCGTAAATCGCCTTGCGCCCGGTCAGATCCGACAGTGACGACCACGCAAGCCGGCCTCCCATGTTGGCCAGACTCAACAGGCCGGCGAATCCACCACCAACCGCTGCGCTGACTGCAAACATGTCCTGACACATCAACGACGCTTGCCCAAGAATGCCGATGCCTGCCGTCACGTTCAGGCAAAGCACCATCCAGAGCAGCCAGAACTGTCGGGTCCTCCAGGCACGCTCTACGGGGAGGTCTGAGCGAGCCATCATGCTCTTGCGCCGGATCTCCGGATCGTAACCGTTCGGAAGCCACCCCGACGCCGGAACCCGGACCGTGACGGCTCCGAAGACCATGTAGGCAAAGTAGACCGTTCCCATCACCAGGAACGCCTCCTTGACTCCCACCGAGGTCCCCGACGCGAAGGAATCCATCAACGTGACCCCAAGCGGGGCACCAATCAACGCTCCCCCACCGAAACCCATGATCGCCAGGCCCGTCGCCATTCCGGGACGGTCGGGGAACCATCGGACGAGCGTCGAGACGGGAGCGATGTAGCCGAGTCCCAGGCCGAGGCCCCCAATCACCCCATACCCCAGATACAGCAATCCAATGCTGTGCCACTCCACCGCCAGTGCCGATAGCCAGAGGCCCCCGCAAAAGCAACAGGCCGCGGCGAACATCGTTTTTCTCGGCCCGGCCCGTTCGACCCATCGACCGAGGATCGCCGCCGACAGGCCGAGCATGACCAGCGCGATCGAGTAGGCCCAGCCGACCTGCGGAATCGTCCAGTCCTTGTTCGGAATTGGCTGATCAATCCCCAGAACGCGGGTCAAGGGCTCATTAAAGACGCTAAATCCATACACTTGCCCAATGCAAAGATGCACGGCCAGGGCAGCCGGCGGGATGAGCCATCGGTTGTATCCCTCAGGAGCAACCGTACGCTCGCGATCAAGGAAGCGAAGACGGGGCATAAAATCAGCCGGTTCGAGTACTGGCCGGACGATCGCCGACCGACCCCGGAGGCGTCCCCGGGGGATTCGTCGGAGAGCATCGTGCGGCCAGAAGCCGGTCGACAGCCTACCCGAGTGGTCGGGACGATTCCAAGGCCCGATGAGCGTCCCTTCGGGTTGGTTCAAATGGAACTCATGAGCAATCGAACAGGCGCCTCGCCCTGAATGTGCTCAGGGGAAGACTCGGGTTCCGACGGCCGTATTCAAGCGGAACATCGACCGGCGGTGACGGACCAAAGCATCGAGGTACTGGCGAGCGATGTCTCCAAAGGCCCGTTGCGCTTCGATCCGGGAAATAGGATCCGGCTCCTCCGGGCCACGCTGCGCGAGGCTCAGTTCCAGGTTTTCTTGAGCCGCGGGCAATGTCTCCTCTTGAAGTCGCTTGATGGTGGCGAGGGTCACCGAATAGGCCGCCTCGGCCCGCTGGACTTCCAGAATGATCTGGCGTTCGAGATTCTCCAGTTGGGTCTGCGTCTGCACGACCGTATGCTGAGCCCGGGCGATGTTCCCCTGGTTTCGATTGAAGACGGGCACAGGGATCGTCACCCCCATCGCCCAGGAGGTCGAAAGCCGCTCGCCGGGCAGCAACGGTTCCTGCGCCGTGAACGGTTGATAGACCAAAAACAGATCGTCCACCCGATTGGCCCGAGCCAGGCGAACCTCAGACTGAGCTCGGTGGACTCCAAGGCGGAACGCGGCGAGATCCGGGCGGATCGCCTTGGCTTGCTCGATGAGAAACTCAATGGGCGGAGACGGGAGATCAAGCCCTCGAAGCGTTCCCTGAATCGGGAAGGTCTCGGCATCTTCGAAGGGGATAAGCAACAGTGCGGCGAGGGTCCGCTTGGCATCGTCATAGGTTTCGAGCGCTTCCAGGAGCGTCAGATCGGTGCTGTCGATAAGGATCTCGATGTTGTTGAACTCGGTCCTGCTCAAGGTCCCTTCGCGAACTCGTTGCTCGGTGATCCGCTTCTGGTTTTCCAGGCTGTCCAGGCCCGCCTTCAAAAATTGAATCGTCGCCTGCGCGGCCAACACGTCGATCCAGGCGGTATAGAGATTGTCGATTTGCAGTCGTACGGCGTCCTGGTAGAGCGCTTCGGTCACTTCCTGGGCCCGAGTGGCGACCTCAATGCGACGTTTCCGTTTGCCATTGAGGTCGATTGGCAGGGTGATGTTCAAATCGTACTGGGTGGGACCACCCGCGCTATCATCGAAATTTCCATAGGGGATCAACGCGGCGTCGGTGTAAATCAAGGGATTTCCACGGAGTCCAGCCGTGAGAACATCAGCCCGAGCCTTCGAAATTTCCATCGCCTGAGCCCGCAGCTCAAGATTGAGTACCAGAAGCCGGTCGATGGCCTGATCAATTGTTAAGCCATTTGGCGGGCCTTCCAGTTCTTCGAGCGGTGCGGTGCCGAGTTGCCCGCCGATCGGCAGGGCCGACTCAACGAGCGGCGTGCTCGTCTCGATTCCAAGCCCTTCTTGCAGGCCAAACGGTTCCGGGGGTTGGGTGATCCCTCGTGGCACCCGAGGGTAACTCGGCCCGGGACCAACTGGAATGACCTGCTCGATCCCGCTCGATCCCCCCAGATCCACCGTCCCGCTCACCCCCGGCGCATCTCCCAACGCTGACGAAGTCGGATCGCCAGGCGTCACGGGGGGAAACGAACGCCCGGATTCCTGGCCCAGGCACTCAAGCCCCACCAGTGTCACCGCACCCGCCAGCAGACCCAGAGTACGAATCCGGACCAGACCGAATTTCATCGCGTCCCTCACGTTCCGATCCAGGACCGAGTTCTGGCCACGGAGATCGACGAAGCAGTCCGAGCTGCTCGATCGCTCCAACCTTACTTATCGGGCGACCCCCGAGGATTGGCTTCACTCCTTTCAGAGAACAGTTCGGCGAGCGTCTCCCAATCGGCAAAGGGAGAGCAACACGCTTGTTTCGTCGTAAACAATACGAGGACAAATGGTTCCGAGACTTCGCGCTCCCTTCAGGCAGGACGGTGGCTCGGTGGTCCTCGGAATGAGCGAGGAACTCGTGGTAGCGCAGTTGTTCTCAGCCGGCGTGTTGAAATTTCGGATCATCCGATCGCTTCGATTGCATGGAGAAAGAGCTCCACCTGATCTGGATGGACGACATCCCTTTTCTGGGACGGAGCGGTTCTCGTCGGGGACGGATCACTGGTTTTGTTGCAGCGATTTTCCCGAATGTGAGACGGAACTCGTTTGCTGGCGAGCCTTTCCAAAATTGAACGGTCGGTCATCAAGAGATGCCTGGGGTCGGGCGGATCACGGACGGAAGCCACCAATGATGGAGATGGCTCTCCATTATCATTTCGTCATCCTGCTTGCGTTTCTGAGACGAAGCGGTTTTAATCAAAATACCCTAGGCAATTCTTCAGCAGCATTTTTTCTGAATCGGGGCTCGTCCCGGGTTCGGGATTCACGTCTCACGCTGTCCTGAGGTTACCGAGGGAACGCCCGGGGTCGGGCGGATCGCGGGGCGGAAGCCACCACAATGGACATGGATCTCCATGCCATTGCGACCATCGGCTTGGCTTGCCAGAAAGGACTCGTTCGAATCGGGGATTTTCTTGGCGAGCATTCGCTTCGCCGTTGTGTTCTCGAAGTTTTTCTTCTTCAGAGGCTCGATGATGAAACCATTCCGATGGTCGTTGGTCGCGTCTGTGTGCGCGGCGATCGCAATGTCCTTCGGTTGCAACGACGGCAACCAGGGGACGTTTGAGGAGGCCACGTCTGGCGCGGCTGAGACGACGTATAACCCCGACGCACCCTCGACGTACGATCAGTACCAGCAGCAGGGTGGCATGGCAAGCGATGTGCCCTCCGGGTATCCGGGGTCCCAGTGAGCCTCTCACGCTCGATGACTCCTCTTTGCTTCGGCTCGTTCATCGAACCTTACACCGGGCCAATTTGCAACGTGTTGTGATTGGTGTTGGATAAAGTTCGGTCCTTCGGGATTCAGGAGGATGGCCTTCTCATCTCGGACCCGCCCGCCCGAGAACAATCCTTGATCGGGGAATCGTCTGCCAGCCGATTCCCGAAACCGCGGAGAAACCGCGGGGGCTGTCCGTCGTGGCCAGCCTCGAACGAGAGCATCATGTCTCTTCCGTTCGTAATCCAAGTTCACGTCATCGGCACCATTTTCATTGATTCGATTCGAGGGTCTACCGTAATGAGGAATATGCGACGCGGCTTCACGCTGATCGAATTACTCGTCGTGATCGCGATTATCGGCGTGCTCATCGCCTTGCTTCTGCCTGCGGTTCAGTCAGCCCGAGAGGCGGCCCGCCGGGCACAATGCACCAATAATCTCAAACAGATCTCCCTGGCCTACGCCAATTACCAAAGCTCGAACGGGGCTTATCCCCCTGTTCAGGTCGACCAGATTCGCCAGGGCGACTGCAACGCTGCGGTTGCGGCTCGGACCAACTGCCAGTGGCAGAATCAGTCAATCCACTGCCGCCTGTTGCCGTTCCTGGAACAGCAGGCGGCCTTCAATGCCATCAACTGGGATCTCGGCGTGCGCTGGGGTCCGCTCCAGGGCTCGGACAACGACATGTATGTCCTGCCTCATCAAACGGTCATCACGACCACGATCAATTCCTTCCTCTGCCCGTCCGACGGCAACCCGGGCGTCACGGGCACATATCTCGGCAACCGGATTGCCGCGACCAACTATGCGGCCAACATGGGCATGAATCGCCGTTATACGGGCTGGAATCCGAACGGCCCGCACTACGTGGCGGCGAACAACTGGGATGCCAACATCATTGAGGTCGTCGACCCGTCCACGTACGTCGACGGCACCTCCAACACCGTTGTCTTCAGCGAGTGGGTCAAGGGGACCGGCCGCGACCCGAACGGCTCTCCGGCCGACCTGGGCATGGTCTTCCGCTCGCCGGCCGGCTTCGGCCAGCAGGATTTCCTCAGCGTGGCCCAGTCCGACGGCCCGCTGGCAGCCTACCTGGCCCACTCTCAGGCGTGCCAGACCGTGGGTACTCAGCGAAACTGGTCCTGGAAGGGCGAGTGGTGGGTCCTCGGCCACGCCGGCTCGACCGTCTACAGCCACATCAACACCCCGAATCGCCGGGCGTGCAACTTCGGCGGCGGTGTTGACCGTCGCGCCATGGACACGATGATCGGGGCTAGTTCCCGGCACCCGGGGGGCGTGAACGTCGGCCTGGCGGACGGCTCGGTCCGGTTCGTCAAGGACACCATCAACCCCTTCACCTGGTACTCGGTCGCCACTCCTGACGGTGGCGAGGTTGTCAGCGCCGATCAGTGGTGATCGTTCGCCGATGATCGCAGGGATGGTCTGGACCGAAACGGACCAGACCATCCCTGTGTTGACCATACAATGCCTGCTGTCGGCCTCACTCTGCATGGATACGCGGGCCCGTGGTCTTGGATTGGAGCATCGAGCGATCGCACACATGAGTGTCATCTCCCCGATTCTTCGCATCGTGCTCCTCCTCGCTCTGGCGGCTGGAACGTTCTGGCATGCCTCCAACCGGGTCGCACTCCGAGAGGCGAGACAGGCCGAGGGTCGGGGGAATGATGTCGAGGCAGTGCGCCGGGCATGGGACCACCTGGAAGAAATTCCCTGGAGCCAAGAAGCCTCGTTGATTGCCGCGCGGGGCCTGAGCCGCCTCGATTTCGCTGCACTGGCCGAGCCGTACTACCAACGGGCGAGTCAGCTCGACCTGGACGACTTGCACGTCCGAGCCTTTGGCCTGACCCGGGCCAACCAGCGCGAGCAGGCCATCGAGGCGTACCTTGACATTCTCAATCGCCGGCCCGACGACGTGCTCGCGTTGCGTCGATTGGGGGGCATCTACATTTCACAAATCCGCTATCAGGACGCCCTTGAGGTGGCCCGGCGGTTGGAGCAGATTCCCGAAGGAACCGTCATCGGCCTCTCGCTGGCCGGGACCTGCCTGCACCTGATGCCCGACCCCGATTACGAGCAGGCCGTCGACGCCTTCGACCGGGCCTTCGCAGAGGACCCGGGGCTCGAGCAGGTTCCCCTGCCTGCCAAGCTTTACTGGTCGTACCTCTCGGCCGCCCTGCTGAAGCTGGGCCGGGCTGAGCGTGCGGTCGAGACGATTGGCCGAGCCCTGGCCGATGGCGAGGATGCAGACCTTCTCACCATGCTCGGCGACGCCTATCATCAACAAGGGCTCCTCGACGCGGCTCGGGACGCCTGGACCCGGGCAGCCCGGGTCGATCCTCGGGCCTCGATCGCCTGGTTGAAACTGGGGCAGCTTGCGCTCGAACAGGGGGATCCGAGCGGGGCGATCCCCCCCTTGGAGCGGGCGGCCGAGTTGATCCCTTCGTCTTATGAGCCCTTCTATAACCTCGCCCTGGCCTCTCGCCGCCTGGGCCTCGACACCGAGGCCGATCGTTATCAGGAACAAGCCGATCGCCTCCGCAACGATGCGCCGCCCAAAACAACGATGGGGATGATGCCCGATCGGGACCATGAGCAGTGAGCGATTCATGAGCACTGAGCGAGCGATCGCCGTCCGGCTCACCGGCCTCGCTACCTTGATCTCGGCGGCCCTTGCCGCGAGCCTGACCGGTTGCAGCGGTGAGCCGGCTCCGGAGTCGCTCGTCTCCGCGGCGACCGCCGACCGCGGCCGATTGCCGGCCGAGCCGACCCCGGCAGCACGACCGGAACCAACGTCGCAATCCCGCCCGGAGCCCAGGACGATCTGGTTCCGCGATGCCTCAGAGTCATCCGGCATCGACTTCGTCCACACCAGTGGCGACGACGAAAAGAAGTACTTCCCTACCGCCAACGGCAGCGGCGTGGCCATGCTCGACTTCGATGGCGACGGTCTTCTCGACCTCTACTTCGCCTCGACCCGTGAGTTACCGCTCGACTCCCCCTCCAATGCGATGGGGAACCGGCTCTATCGGAACCTCGGCGATGGACGGTTTGAGGACGCCTCGGACGCGGCGGGCGTCGCCTTCCGGGGGTTCTGCCACGGCGTCGTGTCCGGCGACTTCGACGGTGACGGCACCCCCGACCTCTACCTCGCGAACCTCGGGCCGAACGTCCTTTACCTGAACAACGGCGATGGCACCTTCCGCAACGCCAGTGATGGCTCTGGTGCTAACCTCGATGGTTGGCATTCAGGCGCCGCCCCGCTCGACTTCGACAACGACGGCCACCTTGATCTCTACGTAACCCGCTATGGCCGCTGGACCGATCAAGACGCCGAGACCTTCTGTGGTGACCGGGCCAAAGGGGTACGCACCTATTGCTCTCCCTTGACGATCGTCACCGATCGGGACTTCCTGCTCCGCAACCGGGGTGACGGCACGTTCGAAGACGTGACCGAGTCGGCCGGCATCCTCCGGACAGACGGCCGGGGCCTCGGCGTGGTCTCCGCCGATCTGAACGGCGACACCCTGACCGACCTGTACGTCGCCAACGATCTCAGTCCCAACTTCCTGTTCCTCAATCGGGGAGACGGGACGTTCGACGACGTCGGAGAAGACTCCGGCGCCGCCCGATCCGGCTCAGGGGTGAACCAGGCCGGCATGGGCGTCGATGCCGAAGATCTCGACGGCGATGGGCTGCCCGAACTGTTCGTCACCAACTTCCGGGGGGAGCACAACACGCTCTACCGGAACTTCTCCGGCACCCATTTTCAGGATTCAAGCGCCGCGGCGGGCATCTACGCCGACAGCCTCCCCGAAGTGAGCTGGGCCTGCGCCCTGGCGGACTTCGACAACGACGGCGAGCCCGACATGTTCGTCCTCAGCGGGCATGTGGACAATAACCTCGCGCAGCTCGGCCGCAACGAGCCACACGCCCAGCCGACGAAGGTCTGGCGCAATCAAGGGAACGCGAAATACCGACAGGTGGGCGACCCCGGCCCCTACTTCGCCGAGCCCCACGTTGGCCGGGGAGCCGCCTTCGGCGACCTCGATAACGACGGCGATCTCGATGTCGTCGTCAATCTCATGAACCGGGGACCGGCCATTCTGATCAACGAATCAGTTCGGGGGAACTGGATTGGTCTGGAACTCATCGGCTCGACCTCGAACCGATCCGCGATTGGAGCGGCGGCAGCAATTCACCTGGGGGATCGTGTCCTGCACCGCCAGGTCAAAGGCGGGGGTAGCTACCTCTCCTCAAACGACCACCGAATCCTTGCCGGAATCGGTGATGCCGAGCAGGTTGACCGCGTTGTCGTTCGATGGCCTGGCGGCGGCGAGACGGTCCTGGAGACGCTGGAGGCCGGGCGTTTTCACCGGATCGTCGAGGGCCAACCGGACGATGCCCCGGCCGAGGACCCGGAGCCGACCCCATGAGGCCCGTTGTCACAAAGCTTCTGCTCGGGGCCGCCTGGCTGGTGACAATCGGCGGGGCGATCGCCAGCATCTGGGCGATGACGCGATCGGCCCCCGACCTGGCCCCGGCCATTGTCTCCTACGAGGCCGGTCGGCTGAAGGAGGCCGAGGCGAAACTCCGAGGCTACCTCCAGTCCCGCCCTCAAGACCCGATCGCCCGGCTGCTTCTCGCCCGGAGCCTGCTTCACGGAGAAGACCCGAGACCCCAGGAGGCCCTCGACGCGATCGGGGGAATTGAGGACGTCGAGCCGGCCACAAGGGCCGAGGTTCTATTGGTCGAGGGGGAAGCCCTGGCGCAGCTCCAGCGGCTCGACGAGGCGGAAGCGGCCTGGCTGCAGGCGTTGGAGGTCGACCCGCAGGTGGCTGAGGTCGGCTGGCACCTGCTGTCGATCTATTACATCCAGGGGCGGCAAGACGACGCCCGACAGCTGGCGCTTCGCCTGCACCCGATCGAGCCCGACCCCGACGATCGGGTCAATTATCTGGTCGAACTCGCTCGGTGGGATGTGGAGCCGCCGGCGCCAGGTTCGATTCTCGCGATCTTCGAGCCCATCGTCCGTGAGAATCCCATGGACCGGCGCTCGGCCGCCGCGCTTGGCCTGGCCTTGATCTCCGAGGGCCGCATCGACGAGGGGTTGAGTCATCTCCGACGCATCGCCGAGGCGAACCCGGACGACCTGTCGACCCGGTCGGGCTTGCTCGAAGGGCTCGCCAGGGCCGGACTGACCGACGAGCTGGCCGAGGCCCTCGATCG
This sequence comes from Tautonia rosea, assembly GCF_012958305.1. Lineage (NCBI taxonomy): Bacteria > Pseudomonadati > Planctomycetota > Planctomycetia > Isosphaerales > Isosphaeraceae > Tautonia > Tautonia rosea. Next base: position 34,502 of record NZ_JABBYO010000004.1, read on the forward strand.
GTTGCCCGAAGCGGATCGGGACGACCCGAGCGTCGCCCGTTATTGGGGGCAGGTGGCTCAGGACCAGGGGGATTGGGCGACTGCGGTCGAGGCGTACCGGCGAGCATTAGACATCTTCCCCGGCGACCGGGAAGTCTCCTACCGGCTTCAGCAAGTCCTCCGACTCGCCGGTCAGCCGGCCGAGGCCGAGGCCTTGGCCGCGTTTGTCGAGTCGGCCGGTGAGGCCGAGGACCAGCTCCGATCGCTCTACCTGGAGGTTTCCCCCCGAGACGACCTGGGGAGCCGCCCCGATCCAGACCTCTACCGACGCTTCGCCGACCTGAGAGCGAGGATGGGGCGTCGGGAGGAAGCCCTTGCCTGGTATCAACTTGTGCTGAAGACCGTCCCCAACGACGCCGAGGCTCGCGACGCCCTCGACCGATTCGACACCCTGGGCGATGCCGACTCCTGACCCGACCACCACTCACCTCTCCTGGCGTGGCGACTCTCCCCGATTGAAGGCATCTCAGGGATGCTCAACCTCATGGCCCAAAGTCCCCCTCGGATCGATCCGGAACCGAAGACCACTGCCAACCGTCTCGGCCCGTGGCGCCGTGTTGGCAGAACACTCCGCCTGGGCTTCTGGCCGCTCGTGCTGGTCCTGATCGTCCTGAACGCCTGGTGGTTCTGGCGCGACCGTCCCTTCCGAATGGACGAGATCCGGCAAGCGGTGCAACGGGAACGCTTCGACGAGGCCGGCGATCTGCTTCAAACCCACCTTGCCCGATCGCCCTACGACGCCGAGGCCCGGATCATGCTCGCCCGGGTCAAGGCGGCCCGCGGCGACCTGCTCGGTTGCGTGACCGAACTCGGCCGGGTGCCGCCCTGGGACCCGAACAAGCCCGAAGCGCTCTATCGGGAGGGCCAGGCCGCCCTCCAGGCCGATCGGGCCGACCTCGCCGAGGCAGCCTGGTTGGCCTGTGTCCAGGACGACCCCCTCCACCCCACCCCTCCCGAACTGCACAGCGACGCCGGCCTTGAGTTGATCAAGCTCTACATCCTTGAAGGTCGCCAGGTCGAGGCCGAGGCCTTCATTTGGGACGAATACGAGCTCGCCGATTGGGTGGACCGCCCGACCCTTCTGAGCATGCGGATCCGCCTTGAACTCGAACGGATCAATCCTACGGACGTCGCCAAAACACTTGCCCGATACGTCGACGCCGCTCCCGACGACTGGAACGCCCGGCTCGGCCTGGCCCGCGCCCTGGAGACGCTCGGTCGCCCGGCCGAGGCCGATCGGCATCTCCAGACTACTCTGGAACAACGACCGAACGAGCCGAGGGTCTGGGGAACTCTGCTCGAAATCCTCGCTGAACGAGGAGACGAGGAGAGCCTCCGCAAGACCATCGCCCGCATCCCCGCTGAGGTTGAGGACGACGTGAGAATCTGGCTCCACCGCGGTTCGGTCCTTGAACGGGAGGGGGACCTTTCCCAGGCTGCCGACTCCTACGCCGAGGCGATCCGAATCGACCCGAACGGTGCCTCGGGCCACTACCGCCTCGGTCAACTCCTGAATCGCCTCGGCCGACACGACGAGGCGGAGGAACACCTCGCTCGGAACCGAACGATCCAGCAGGCCCGCTCTGACCTCCGCGACGCCTACTCCGAATTTCTCCTCGCCTTCAACCTCCTGCTCCCCCAGGCAGGAGAGACGGTCCCCGAACGTCCCCAGGCCGCTGAGAATCTCGCGGTGATCTGCGAGACACTTGGCATGCAGCGGGCCGCCGAGGAACTTCGTGAACTCGCCTGGCGCATGTCATGAGCACGGCCAGGCCCGATCGTTCATCCGCCGTTCGCCGCACCCGCTTACCCGTCGCCTCCGGAGACCGACCACCCAAAGCGATTGCCCCATCCGGCTCGACCGGCTAGTGTTATCCTTTGTTGAATATTGTGCGTCGGGACGAGGGAAGCGGAGGGGCATCGCGTGTTTCGGACGATCCTGCTGATCATCGCGGGCATCAGCCCCCTGCTGTCCCTAACCCCGCAGGAGTCTCTCGACGAGGGGCCGGCGATCACGGTCGAGGGCCGCTTCGCCGAGGAGGTCCGGCCGTTTTTGGAATCCTACTGCCTGGGATGCCACGGCGCCGATGCCCCCAAGGCAGGCCTCGACCTGAGTGGTTACGACTCGGCCGCCTCCGTGCTCGAAGACCTGGCCCTCTGGGAAATCGTCCTCGAACAGCTTGAAGCCGAGGCCATGCCCCCGCCTCGGGCCGAGGCTCACCCGACCACAACCGATCGGCATCGGGTCGTTGCCTGGATCGACGACTTGCGCCGCCTCGAAGCCGAGCGCAACGCGGGAGACCCCGGCCCCGTCCCCGCCCGACGCCTCAGTAACGCCGAGTACGACCACACGATCCGCGATCTGACCGGTGTCGATCTTCGGCCAACCCGCGCTTTCCCCGTCGATCCGGCCAACGAGGCCGGGTTCGACAACTCGGCCGAATCGCTCATGATGTCCCCCGCCCTGGTGAAGAAGTACCTCGACGCTGCCCGAGAGGTGGCCGATCACCTCGTTCTCACTCCAGACGGACTCGCTTTCGCCCCCCACCCGGTCATTGCCGATACCGACCGCGACAAGTACTCCGTCAACCGCATCATCGACTTCTACGCCCGTCACGACGTCGATCTGGCCGAGGTCTTCCTCGCCGCCTGGCACTACCGCCACCGCGAGGCCCTCGACCGAGCGGACGCCTCACTCTTGGAGATCGCGGCCGATCGGGGCGTCAGTCCCCGCTACCTCGAAACGGTCTGGAACCTGCTCAACGACCCATCCGAAGCCAAGTTCGGCCCCATCGTCGCACTCCAAGGCCTCTGGAATGAACTTCCCCCGCCCGAGGGAGCCGACCCGGAATCGGTGGCTCGCCCGGCCTGCGAGCGGCTTCGGGATGTCGTGGTTGATCTCCGCCGACAACTGACACCGGAGGTCGAGAACCTGACCGCCCGGGGCATCAGCAACGGCACCCAGCCCTTTGTCCTCTGGAAGAACCGGCAAATGGGCGCCAACCGGATGCGCTACGCTGGCGGCGCGTCCGAGTTGAACCTGGCGGGTCTCGATCCTGACAGCCCCGCCGCCCAGGCCCTCGCCGTTCCGGCCGACCCCGACGCCCTCGCCCGCTTCGAGGCCACCTTCGACCCGTTCTGCCGGGCCTTCCCCGATGCCTTCGTCGTCACCGAGCGGGCCAGGGTCTACCTCGATCCCGATCAGGATAAGAACAACACCGGGCGCCTCCTCTCGGCCGGCTTCCACAGCATGACCGGCTATTTCCGCGACGACCAACCCCTGTACGACCTGGTCCTTGACGACGCGCAACGGCAGGAACTCGACCGCCTCTGGACCGAGTTCAACCTCATCAGCGATCTGCCCATGCGGCAGTTCTCCAGCTATCTCTGGTACGAGCGGGCCGAGACCGGCTTCATGCGCGGCGACCCCGACTTCGACTTCGTCCGCGCCGAGGACCGCGACGCTGCCTCCGAGGCCAAGATGACCCGTCTGGCCGAGGTCTACCTCGCCAAGGCCCGGCGCATCGGTGCCGGCGACCAGGCGATCCAGGCCATCGAAGACCAGTTCGCCATCATCGCCGAGCAGATCCGCCACGTCGAACACGTCCGCGCCGAGGCCGAACCGCACCATGTCGCCGCCCTCGCCGACTTCGCCGAACGCGCCTACCGCCGCCGCCTCTCGACCGCCGAACGCGACGGGGTGGCCGCCTTCTACCAAGGCCTCCGCGACGAGGACGGTCTGGACCATGAAGACGCCGTCCGCGACACGGTGGTCAGCATTCTCATGTCTCCCCACGTCCTCTACCGCGTGGACCTGCCGCTTGAGGAAGGCTCGGGCATCCAGCCCCTCTCCCCGAACGACCTTGCCAGCCGCCTCAGCTATTTCCTCTGGGCGAGCATGCCCGACGACGAACTCATGAGCCTGGCCGATTCGGGAGCGTTGCAGGACCCCGACGTCCTTGCCGCTCAGGCCCGCCGGATGCTCCGCGATCCTCGCGTCCGCGGCCTGGCAACCGAATTCGCCGGCAACTGGCTCGACTTCCGCCGCTTCGAGGCGCACAACAGCGTCGATCGCTCCCGCTTCCCGGCCTTCGACGACGAGCTGCGGCGGGCGATGTTCGAGGAGCCGATCCGCCTGTTCCTCGACCTCGTCCAGCACGACCGCCCGGTCGACGAGCTGCTCGCCGGCACCCGAACGTTCGTCAACCCCCCCCTCGCCCGCCACTACGGCATCCCCGAGCCCGAGGGCGGCCCCGACACCTGGGTCGAGATCGCCGACGCCACCCCCTTCGGTCGCGGCGGACTCTTGCCGATGGCCGTCTTCCTCACCCAGAACTCCCCCGGCCTTCGGACCAGTCCCGTCAAACGCGGATACTGGGTCGTCCGCCGCCTGCTCGGCGAGCACATTCCCCCCCCTCCCCCCGACGTGCCCGACCTGCCCGACGACGAGGCCGATCTCGGTGCCTTGACCCTCCGCGAGGCCCTCGCCCGCCATCGGGCCGACCCGGCCTGTGCCGTCTGCCACGACCGCTTCGACGGCATCGGTGTCGCCTTCGAAGGCTTCGGGCCGGTCGGTGAACTTCGGACGGTTGATCTCGGCGGCCGACCTGTCGAAACCGAGGCCGAATTCCCACGCGGCGGCCAGGGAACCGGGGTCGAAGGGTTGCGGGCCTACCTCGAACAGGCACGCCGGGACGAGTTCGTCGAGAACCTCTGCCGAAAGCTGCTCGCCTACGCCCTCGGCCGAACCTTGATCCCCTCCGACGACGCCACGATTCAAAACATGCAGGCCCGTCTCTCGGCCGAAGGCGGGCGGTTCAGCGCCCTGGTCGAGGCCATCGTTCTCAGCCCCCAGTTCCGGAACACGCGCGTCGAGCGCGATCTCGCGGAGTGAAGCCGATGAAGCGACCTTCGAACCCGGCGGCCGACTCGAATCCAGGCGATCGCCTCTCGACCTCCCGGCGCATGTTCCTCCGGGGGGCCGGCGTGACAATGGCCCTCCCCTGGCTCGAATCGATCCCCGCCTGGGGGGCCGCCGCCTCCGGCGAGATCGCGCCCAGCCCAAAGCGGTTCGCCGCCATGTTCATGGGTTGCGGCGTGAACCCCGATCAGTGGTGGGCGAAGCAGTCCGGCTCCGAGATCGAGCTGGGGCCGTCGCTCGAACCGCTCTCGGACGTGAAATCCAAGATTAACGTCATCAACGGTCTCTTTAATCAGCATGCCCTCGGCGTCGGCATCCATCCCGGCCAGACCGGCAACATCCTCTCCGGCGCCGCCCTCCAGCGCGGGGCCGAACTGAAGGGGGGCATCAGTGTCGATCAGATGCTTGCCCGCCACCTGGGCGAGGACACGATCCAGCCGAGCATCGTCCTGGGCTGCGAGCAGCCGATCACCGGCTACCACGAGACGAACTTCTCGATGGCCTACAGCTCGCACATCTCCTGGCAGAGTGCGACCTCTCCGGTCCCGATGGAGGTCTACCCCTCCCTCGCCTTCGACAGCCTGTTCGACAACCGCGGCAGCCTCCGCAACCGAAGCATCCTCGACCGCGTCCGCGAGGAAGCCGCCACCTTGAGCCGCCGCGTCAGCGTGGCCGACCGCGCAAAGCTCGACGAGTATCTCACCAGCGTCCGCGACGTCGAGCAGCGGGCCGCCGCCATGCGTGCCTCGAAGCTCGCCGCCGACGAACGTGCCCAGGGCGGCGACCGCCCCACGCTCGCCATGCCCCGGCCCGATAACGGTCTGCCCGAGGACATCCGCGAGCACATGCGCCTGATGTGCGACCTCATCGCCCTCGGCTTCCAGACCGACAAGACCCGGATTGCCTCGCTTCTGCTTTGTCGAGACATCTCGGGCCTCTTTTATCCGTTCCTCGACGTCAGCGCCGCCCACCACGGGGCCTCGCACGACGATACCTCCGAAGCTTACGGGCGGGTCACGCAGTTCTACGTCAGCCAGCTTGCCTACCTCGCTTCGCGGCTCGACGCCATGCCCGAAGGCGAAGGGACCGTGCTCGACCACTCCTGCCTCCTGTTCATCAACAGCCTCTGGTCGGGCACCCAGCACGACGCCCGCAAGGTGCCGGTCGTCCTCGCCGGTGGCCTCGGCGGCACCCTTCAGACCGGCCGCGTGCTCGACTACTCCGACCGATCCGACGACGACCGCCGCCTCTGCTCCCTCTACCTCGGCATCATGGACCGCTTGGGCGTCGAGCTTGACTCCTTCGGCGACGCCGACGAACGCCTGGCGAACCTTTGAGATGCGGGCTGGATCTCTCTTGGCCGGAGATGCCCTTGCGTCGTCATCCCCGGCCCGTTGGGAGTGCGGTGTCAGCGAGCCAAAGGCAATGAGCTGATGAGTATTCGGATGATTCGTATCAGCAGTTCCACTTTCCTTGTCTTGATGATTTGCGGGGCCATCGATGGGGGGCCCTCGGCTCGGGCAGACGACGTCTACCTGACCCGGATCAAGCCCTTGCTCCGGGAGCGTTGCTACTCCTGCCACGGCGCCCTGAAGCAAGAAGCCGGGTTGCGGCTCGACACGGTCGATTTGATGGTCCAGGGTGGCGACGCCGGCCCCGTGGTCGTTTCGGGCAGCGCCGACGAGAGCGAGCTGCTGGCCCGAGTCTCGACCGACGACCCCTTCGACCGCATGCCTCCCGAACACGAGGGGGAGCTGTTCACCGACGAGCAGGTGAGCTTGCTCCGCGACTGGATTCTCGCCGGGGCCCCTGCCCCTCCGGACGAAGCCCCCGAGCGCGACCCCGCCGAGCACTGGGCCTTCCAGGCGATCGTTCGACCTCCCGTCCCCGAGGTCGAAGGGGCGACCAACCCGATTGATGCGTTCATCGCCTGGAAGCACGATGACCTTGGACTGGTTCCCCAGGGAGAGGCCGACCGTCTGCTCCTGCTCCGTCGCCTCTCGATCGACCTGATCGGCCTGCCGCCGACCCTGGAGGAAATCACCGAAGCACAGAGCGACCCCTCGCCCGAGTGGTACGATCGCACCGTCGATCGCCTGCTCAACGACCCTCGCCACGGCGAGCGCTGGGCGCGGCACTGGATGGACATCTGGCGATACAGTGATTGGTGGGGGCTGGGCGAGCAGTTGCGCAACAGCCAGCCGCACATCTGGCACTGGCGCGACTGGATCGTCGAGTCCCTCAACGCCGACCTGCCGTACGACGAGATGGTCCGGTCGATGCTCGCCGCCGACGAGCTGTACCCGAACGACCTCGACCGCCTGCGGGCCTCGGGCTTCCTCGCACGCAACTACTTCCTGTTCAATCGGCATCAGTGGATGGATGAGACGGTTGAGCATGTGTCGAAAGCCTTCCTTGGCCTGACCACGAACTGTGCCAAGTGCCACGACCACAAGTACGACCCCATCTCGCAGGCCGACTATTACCGCTTGCGGGCCTTCTTCGAACCGTATCACGTGCGGCTCGATGTCCTGCCGGGCGAGGCAGACCTTGCCCACGACGGCATTCCGCGTGCCTTCGATGGGCTCCTGGAGGCACCCACCTATCGGTTCATCCGGGGCGAGGAGAGCAACCCCGACACCTCCACCCCCCTCTCCCCGAACCTGCCCGAGGTCTTGCGGTTCAAGCCCTTGGAGATCGAGCCCGTGGATCTGCCGGTCGAGGCCTGGCAGCCGGAGCGCCGACCCTGGGTGGCCGAGGCCTACCGCCTCGCTGCCCTTGAAACCCTGAAGACCGCCGAGGACCGCCTAGCGACCGCTCGGGCCTCGTTCGACGCCTCGCGCCAGGACGACTCGGGGGCGGCCGAAGCCTCCCCTGGCGATCCCTCGACCCCCGACTCGGCTTCTGAGGAGGCTCGCCTTGCCCTCCTCCTGGCCGAACGAAATCGGGATGCGGCCGAGGCCGAGTTGCGGAGCGTCGAGCTGCGGATCGGGGCCTTGCAGGTGTCCTGGGAACGGGACAATCGGGCCGAAGCCGAGGGGGACGAGGCTGCCGCCCTGGCCGAGCAGGCCCTCGCCTCAGCTCGCGAGGCCGCTCGGGCCGAACGCGAGGCGAAGGCCGCTCAGGCCCGGCTCGCTCTGGCCGAGGCCGAGCTGCGCCTGGCTCGCGCCGCCGAGACCGATCGAGACGCCGCCGGCAAGGCGGTGGAGACGGCCCGCGCGGCCCTCGACGAGGCCATCAAGGCAACCGAGGAACCGGGCGACCAGTTCACCCCGTTGATCGGGGCACGCTGGACCCCCACGCGGTTCCTGAACTCGGGCCAGGACGATCCAACCATTGCCTTCCCGCCCCAGAGTACCGGCCGTCGCAAGGCCCTGGGGGATTGGATCACCGACCCTCGCAATCCCTTGACGGCTCGGGTGGCCGTCAACCATGTCTGGACCCGGCACTTCGGCACGCCGCTTGTGCCGACCGTCTTCGACTTCGGTCGCAACGGCCAGCCGCCGACCCATCCGGATCTGCTCGACTGGCTGGCCGCTGAGTTGATTGACCATGATTGGAGTCTCAAGCATCTTCATCGGTTGATTGTACAGTCAGCGGCCTACCGGCGTTCGTCTTCGATGACTGATGCGGAGGAGAACCTTGCGATTGACCCCGACAACCGATTCCTCTGGCGTCGGACCCCGATCCGGATCGAGTCTCAGGTGGTCCGTGATACGGTCCTGAGCCTGGCAGGCACGCTCGATCCAAGCCTCGGAGGCACCCCGGTTCCGAGGGCCGATCAGGACGAGTCGAGCCGCCGCAGCCTCTACTTTGTCCACTCGAACAACGAGCGGAATCTGTTCTTGACCATGTTCGATGAGGCGCTCGTCAAGGAATGCTACCGGAGGCAACAAAGCATCGTCCCGCAGCAGGCTCTTGCACTCAGCAACAGTCGCCTGGTTCTGGATGCGTCTCCCCTGATCAGCGCTCGGATCATCGAGGCCATCACCGTGAAGGGACACCAGGCCGACGAGGACGGGGCATTCCTCCGCCTGGCTTTCATGATGGTCCTGGGAAGCGAGCCGAGCCCTGCCGAAGCTGCCGCGAGTCTGCGAGCGATCGACGAATGGAAGAACCTCTCCGAGGAATCAAATCAACAAAACTCTGGTGCGTTTGCACGTGATCAGTTGATCTGGGTGCTCCTAAATCATAATGACTTCGTGACCCTTCGCTGAACGCCTTCGGCGGCCGAACCGCCATTGGGATACTGAGAGATGATTCACTTGCCTCAGCGCTCAGGACGGCTCGCGGCTTCGGGGCTCTCGGTGCCGTCGCGGAGGACATTCCTCTCAGGCTTCGCCTCGCTTGCGGTCGGAGCCATGTTGCACCGCGACGGTGTGGCTCGCGATGGTGCTTGGGCACCTCCTGATGGGAAACCGCACTTCCCGCCGAAGGCCAGGAGCGTGATCTGGCTGTTCATGAACGGCGGAGTCAGTCACATGGAGAGCTTCGATCCGAAGCCGATGCTGACCCGCTACGGCGGCAAGACGATTGCCGAGACGCCGTTCGCCGATGCGCAGGACCCGGAGAAACTGGCCCTCGAACGCCTGGTCGTGCCCGACGGGAACGGGAACCAGAGAAACACGCTTTACCCCCTTCAGATCGGCTTTCGCAAACACGGCGAGAGTGGGATCGAGATCAGTAACTGGTTCCCTCACATCGCCCGGCACGTGGATCGGCTCGCCATCATCCGATCCATGTGGACGACCGACAGCAACCACGGCGCCCAGACGCAATTCCACTCGGGCCGGCACATGAACGACGGCGACTTCCCGAATCTTGGGGCCTGGGTCCACTACGGGCTGGGTTCGCTCAACGACAACTTGCCGCAGTACATTTCCATCGGCAATCGTGAATACTGGAACCTGAAGGATGGACACTACCTCGGACCGGCTCACGACGCCGTCCCCTTGCGGGTCGACCCGGACAACCCGCTCGATTTCGGCCGACCGCAACGCCCAATCTCAGACCCGGCCCGATTAGTCGGCATTGACTTGCTCAATCAGCTTCATGCGGAGCGGATGTCGGAATCGCCTTACGATGCAGCCATCGCCGCTCGGGTGGCTTCGTACGAGCTGGCCTTCCGAATGCAGCAGTCGGTGCCCGAGGCGGTCGACTTCTCGCAGGAGTCGGACGAAACAAAGGCCCTTTATGGGCTCGACCTGCCGCACTGCCGCGACTTCGGCATGCAGATGCTGGCGGCCCGTCGGCTGGTTGAGCGCGGGGTCCGGTTCATCCAGGTCCAGCACGGGGCTGGAGGGGCTGGACGCTGGGACGCCCACGGGGGCCTTCGGGCGAACCACGAGCAGAACGCTCTGGCGGTCGATCGCCCAATCGGCGGCCTGATCGAAGACCTGAGCCGGCGCGGGCTTCTCGATGAAACCCTGGTCGTGTTCGCCACCGAGTTCGGCCGCACACCCGGCTCCCAGGGGTCCGACGGCCGCGACCACCACATCTTCGGCTTCAGTGTCTGGATGGCCGGTGGCGGCATCAAGGGGGGTATCGTACACGGCGCCACCGACGAGATTGGCTTCCACGCCGTCGAAGACCGCCACTACGTCACCGACATTCACGCCACCATCCTCAAACAACTGGGCCTCGACTCTAGGAAACTGGAGCTGCCCGGACGCAAGCGGTTGGAGATCGATCATGGATCCCCGATCGACGCCATACTTGCATAAACGTTCACAAAAAAAACAATTTATCGATGCGAATTATAAACGGGGACCTCGCTTCTGAAACCGAAGTCTGGGCGGAATCGTATGCCCCTTCTCTTGGAGATCTGAGCAAAGGTTCGGTAATCGACGATCTCTTGATCAGGTGAGGTGCCTGATTGAGATGAATTAGCGTTAGCCGCCTGTTGGAGAAGTCAAGGGGCGATCGCATTGAAGAGATGATTTATCGAGTACTGATTGGTGATCGAGGCGGAGCGGCGACAGATGTGCTCCGCTTGGGAGTGTCCGACGAGGACGCGAAGAGGCAGAGCGAATGATCGACATTCGTCGTCCTAAATGGTTTTCTCGGGAGCATCGAACTGTCATGACACTCAACGTAGATCGGGCTTGCGTCGGGTTTCTCGCGATGGTTGTGTGGCTTGGGTTGATCATGGGTGAGAGTGCGCCGGCATCGGCGCAGGAGCCGAGTGAACACCGGGTGGCGGCGGTTGTAACCGAGTATCGGCACAATTCTCATGCCGATGTGATCGTAAGTCGATTGCTGTTGACGGACATGCTCGATGGTACGGGCAAGGATTCACCCTTGACACTGGCCTCGCTTTACACCGATCAGCGGCCGGCGAACGACATCAGCCGGTTGCTCGCGGCGTCACATCGATTTCCGATTGCTCTGACGATTGAAGAAGCGTTGACGTTGGAAACGGAGAACCTTGCGGTCGATGGTGTCCTACTCATCGCCGAGCATGGGGACTATCCCTTCTCTGAGACGGGGAATCACCAGTATCCCAAGCGTCGTTTCTGGAACGAGACGCTGGAGGTCTTCCGCAAAAGCGGTCGGGTGGTGCCGGTCTTTATCGACAAGCACCTGTCGGACAACTGGGAGGATGCCTCATTCATTTATGAAACAGCCCGTGAGTTGAAGATTCCGCTGATGGCTGGTTCGTCGGTTCCGGGAACCTGGCGACATCCTCCGGCCGATGTGGATCGAGGGGCGAAGATTACAGAAATTGTGGCCTTCACCTATGGTTCGACCGATGCCTATGGATTTCATGCGCTGGAGGCGGTGCAATCGCTAGCCGAGCAGCGTGCGGGGGGTGAGACAGGCGTTCGAACGGTGCAGTGTCTCCGCGGGGAGGCGGTCTGGCAGGCCCTGGATGAGGGGAAGTGCGATCGCGAGCTGTTCGAGGCAGCCTTGCGACGGGTCCCAGCCTACCAGGACGGAACGACGATTTCCCGAGAGGCAGTGCGCGACCCGAAGTTAATGATCGTGCAATACGAAGACGGCTTACGTGTCTTCGTCTTCGAGCTCAACGGCGCGGTGGCCAACTGGACCGCCGCCTGGCGGTACGAGAAAGATCAAACGATCGAATCGACGCTCTTTTGGACCCAGGAGGCGCGGCCGGCCGCACATTTCACACTCTTGCTCAACGGCATCGAGGCCATGATGCTCACCGGAAAGCCCTCGTGGCCCGTCGAGCGGACCCTGTTGACCAGTGGAACACTCGACGCCCTGCTCTTGTCGTTGACCAAGGGGGGTGAGCAAATTGCCACTCCGTACCTGGACGTAAGTTACCAGCCGACCTGGCGATGGCAAGAGCCCCCACCCCCACCTCAAGGCCGGCCGTGGAACGAACAGTAAATGCTGATACTTCATTCAGCCCATTCGATTGCGCCGGGGCATAGGTCGATTGTGGTTCGACCTTGCGTTGGAACCCGCACCCGGCCTTTGGCCCCCCCTGACCTGAATGCCGTGAAACGATGTGCAAAGGCCCCAATACTGGGAGACAAGAGGGCGACTCGATTGTGAGGCAAGACGCCCGGGGACTCTCGACGCTCTCTTGCGACTGCATTGTCAATCGCGCTGAGGACGGTTGTTGCCGTACGACCAGGGTTTCCCCGTGAACGGCGGACGCCGAGGGGGCTCCGGGGTAATGCCTGGGGTGTGTTGTTGGATCAAGGCGAGACCGGCATCGCGCATCTGAGTTCCCGCCGTGATTTCGAGGTTACTGTAGCTGGTCAATCGCGTTTCGTACCCGCCGCCGTTCGGGCCGAAGGCGGCTTCATCGGGAACATAGCCGACGCAACCATTGGCCAGCGAAACGGGAAACGTAAATGGAAAGGCGCTCGCCGCCTTGATGTCCAGGCCAAGCTGACAGAAATACTCGGCCGGGGTTGTGACGAAGACGGCTGGACCAACCTGCACGGCTTGCACCTCAACCTCGGCGGTCGGCTCGGCTTGAAGTAAAGCATCGAGCATGACGGTCTCCTTGGCAAAGGTCCACTCCGTCGGATCGACCTCCGAGCGCTCGCGGGCGAGGATGTCGAGGCTTTCTCGGACGCGATCAGCAGAAGGTGCGCGTCGATCAATGTTCCAGACCTTCAGGCTTGCTTCGACCGGAACCAGCGTACCCGGCTCCATACTCAACAACACCTTGACCGCCTCGGCCCCAACGCGACCACCGACCTGTTGTGCCCAGCGCTGGCCGCTCGGATACACATAAGGACTTTGGTTATTCACCTGGGTAATATCGGCCGAAGCCCCTGCCAGGAACACGACTACGGCATCCTTCCCATAATAACCCTGAATCACCTTTTCAAGATAGTAAATGTAGTTTGCTGAAATACCTCCCGGACTGGTTGTGGCGTGGCACGCGAAGTTGACGATGCAGCCGAGTAATCGGTCGGGGTTCTCGGCATCCCAGGCTCCCACCACGCCGACCTCTGGATCGACAGGGCCGGCGGGTTCAACGATGTCGGGATTCCCCAGACCCGGATGAGTCACGGTACGCCCATCATTCATCACGAAGCGTCTGTTATAGGCAACCTGATCCTCGATCCCCGAGCCGACCCCTCCCTTCGCCCCAATCCGTTGGTCGTTTGCCTCGCAAATTGCGTCGATCAGCGCCTGTTCGGTTTCTTCAAGATATACAGGATTGACACAGGTGGAGTGTTCATAAGCAAGCTCCTGTACGTTTGGTGGAGCATGGTCATATTCATCAGGCATGATCCAGACGATTGGACCGGACGAATGTGAATGAGAGGCACCAATGAGGATCGACTCTCCAGGAATCCCGGTTCGCTCCTCGACTGCCTGCCGAACTTTCTGCACCGTCTCTCGACGGATCCCCAGCGCATCGACGCCCACGATCGCCACGCGAGACTGCCCATCGTCAAAGACCGCCGCGCGGACCTTACAAGGATCGTGAAGCGATCGGTGATAAGATTTCCCATAGCCTCCGGGTGCTTCCATCCCGATCTCAGGAGTGATGTCTCGTACGGCGAACCCTGCCTTAAAGACAGGATCAACAGCGTTTGGCTCATCGTCGGCCTGTGTCTTGCTGGTCGCCGAAAGCAAACAGAGGGTCAGCCCAATCGAGCAAACGAAGCGAATCATGTCGAAAACCTTGCACGAGAGTGCGTGTGAAAGTTCTGAGACGAGCGATCCTGGGCCAATCGGCCCACGATCGTCTACCGCGCTGCCACTCGCGGTGCATGCTGGTGAACCGGTCGGCATGCCGCTATGGTAAGGGAGCTTCGGTTCTTCAACAATGGATTAACCAGCCTTGGAGTTTTGTGATGATGCATCTCGCTGGTGTTCGTAACGGAATGAGCGTAACGCTGGGATCAGGGTGGCGTTGGGGTCTGTGCTACTTGATGATCGCAATCCTGGGCCAACAGTCGTCAGCCAATGATTCGGAAGGCCCCCCCAACTTCTGGAAAGCCGGAGTTGCTCGGATAGTGATCACGCCAGAGGAGGACGTCTGGCTTGCCGGTTACGGCAGCAAGCGAGTTCCCGACGGGAAACTGCATGAGTTGTGGGCCAAGGCGGTCTGCCTGGAGGATGCCGACGGAAATCAAGCCGTGCTCATCACCTCTGACTTTCAAGGGATACCGAAAGGGATGAGCGACCGAGTGTTCGATCGCCTAAAGGAACAATTCGGTCTTGATCGGGAGCAGGTCATGCTCACGTTTTCGCATAACCATTGTGGTCCTCGACTGGGAGAGGATCTGGTGGATTACTATCCGGTTGAGGAGGAACAGGTTGCGCTGGTTAACCAATACACGGAGAAAATGGTTGAAACGATTGTCAAACTTGTGGATGAGTCAATCCAATCACTTGGCCCGGCAGTGTTGAGCACAGGAGAAAGCTCAGCAACCTTCGCAGTGAACCGACGAAACAACGTGGAAGCGGAGGTCCCCTCACTCATGGCTCGGGGAGAACCTCTGGCCGGACCGGTTGATCATTCGGTACCCGTGTTGACCGTCGATCGACCCGATGGATCTCGGGCCGCCATCCTGTTCGGCTACGCCTGTCATCCGACAACCTTGAGCTTCACAACCTGGTGCGGCGATTATCCCGGTTTCGCTCAGCTTGAGCTGGAACGATTATCTCCGGGAACCACTGCAATGTTCGTCAATACGTGCGGGGGGGATCAGAACCCCCTGCCCCGTCGATCGGTCGAGCTGTGCGAACGCTACGGCAAGGAACTTGCCAGGGCAGTAGAGAAGGCTCTTCAGCAACCGATGACTCCCATTGCTCCGATACTTCGCACGGCCTTTGAGATGGTCGATCTGCCCTATCTGGAGGTCGTGACCCAAGATCAATTGAGCGCGCGATTGAACGATTCGAATGCGATCCTTGCTCGCTGGGCGGCGCGGTTGCTTGCCAAACTTGAAGCGGGGGAATCGTTTGAACCGTCGTATCCTTACCCGGTGCATGCCTGGCGGATTGGTCAGGATACGCTGATGATTGGAATGGGGGCGGAAACGGTGGTCGATTATGCCCTTCGGTTCAAGCGGGAGTATGGCTCAAACACTTGGGTTTGTGGGTACGTTGATGACATGATCGCTTATATCCCGTCGCGACGTGTCTGGGAAGAAGGCGGCTATGAGGGCGGATCGTATCTTTATGAGTACGGGCGTCCTGCGTTCCGCTGGGCAGGCGATATCGAGGATCGCATCGCGGCAACCGTGGATCGGCTTGTTCGTCAGGTGCGTAACTGAGCTTGAGGACGTTCTGTCACAGGAGGACGCTCGCCGACAGCGGGCAGGCTGTGGTTTCTTCTGCAGAAACCGCAGCCCAGAGTGGATTATGGTGAGCCTGAATCGGAGGGCGGATTACCCCAGAGGACTCTGCCAATGAATAGGGCTCCGGTGGCCCCTCGACGTCGAGCGTCCTCGTTCCAGACGCCTTCGGAGACCGTGACCCAGGACTCGTGATCATTGATCGTCGACGCTCCAAAATTTCCGAGTTCACCACCCCGTTCGGGAATGATCACGCGCTCCGTGCTTCGAATGACCTGGAGCAGATCCGGATCAACCTGAGCAAGAAACAGTGGAGCGCGGTGTCGCATGATGTGGTCGTTGTTCGCCCCGCGACGCGTATATACGAGGAACAGGCCGTCCTGGTGCGAGAGCCAGTGCTGTTGCGTGTTGTAGCTGCCGAGGTCGGTGCCGTCGTCAAAGGTCCAGGCCTTGGCGGGTCGGAAGTTCAGGCCGTCGGGACTAACGCTGACATAACCCTTTAGGTCGTTACGCAGGGTGAGGTAGTAGCGATCGTCGCAGCGGATCAAGGAAGGTTCGTAGAGTCCTCGAGCGACATCAAGTGCGAGGATGTTGCCGTGTTCCTCGTAGGTGAGCGTCTCTCCGTCAAACGAGCATCGGGCGACGGTGACTCCGAAGGGCTCGCTCGCGGATCTGCCAATGTAAAACGGCAGGAGAACCGACCCATTCTCCTCGATCACGAACTGCGCACAGGCGCTGCGGGCAAAGTTGAACAGGGGGTCGGCGGGCATCTCCAGGCGTTGCCACCGGGTCCACTTGCGAGATTTGGGATCGAAGACAGCAAAGGCGGTTTGGTGGGCTCGGGGGCGGTCTTCAAGCTGTTGGCCTGCGGCGCTGTAGCGGACCTGGGCACCAACGGCGATCACCTTGCCCGAAGGCGGATGAAGCATGGGTGTCACATCGGCGACGGCCACATCAACCCCTTCCGGCTCGCGGACCCAGTCAAGTTCCTTGACAGAAATGGGGCCGGTCCAGTCCCGGCCTTGGTCAGTGCGAGTAAGCATGCTGAGGCCGGAGTAATGGTCTGAAGTGTGAAGGTGCTGTTGTAAGGTTATGAGGACGTTCGGTTGGTTTGGATCATCTGACGTGGGCAACGGGGTCGCCCTTGGGTGGTACCAGAGGAACTGGCCGTCGTCGTGCTCCAAAACGGTTTGAAGTTCGGTTTCGAAGGGAATGATTGGGGGAGGCTCAAGCAACCGTTCCAACACAGGGATCATGAGTTTTGCAAGCTCTTGATGACCGCGAGGGTTGGGGTGAAGACCATCGGTCGTCCAGTCACGAAGGTTCTGACCGTTGGCTCGAGCCTCGGTCCAGTGGGCGAAGTGATCGACAAGGGGAATGCCGGTCTCGGAAGCAACCTGTCGACATGCTCTGATATACGGTTCCAGTTGCAGGTTCGGGTTTCGACCAAGGCCGTCCGGTGAGGCGTCGTCCGCCCATCGAGGTTCCGTCATCAGGACTGGCTCGATCCCGTGCAGCAAGAGTCGTGTGACGATCGTTCGCAGATTGTCGGTGAACTCTTCAAGCGAAAGGCGACTCACCGTCGCCCCTTCGTCGACGTAGCTGTCGTTCGTCCCATACATCACGGTCACGACCCGAGGGCGCAAGTCAATCAACTCGTCGAGCCGAGCAAGGGCCTGATCCGTGCGTTCACCACCGATGCCGAGGTTAATTCCATCGACCGAAAACCCAGCATCATTTAGTTCTTTCTCGATCTGTGCGATGAAGGCTTCGTCTGCCGAGACCCCCGCTCGAACACCCTTCGTGATGGAGTCACCGAGGGCGATGATCCGACTTGCTTCGGGAGAAGATGAAGGCGATTCCGCTGAGGCGGTGCCCGTGCCGAGAACGAGCACGATGGAGACGAACAGATAACTTCTGGATCGAAACATGCGAGGAATCTCTCCAAACCTTTGTGCCGGTCCTGATCGCGGTTCTTGTGGTTGATTCTACAAGAACGCCCGGCCCGATTCCGCCAGAATCGTTCTGATCGTTGCGCCCGATGCGTGACGTTCTCCTGGGTCAGTCGACTGGTGATCGGTGTTGTTGGTTCTCAACGAAAGTGGTCCCGCACGGGCAAAGCCCCCCAATCCACCCAGCAACAGATCGCTCGTTACCAAGAAATGAGAAATTCCTCTTGATCAGCGACCTTCAGGGCGTCACAGTGTATGAGTTCAATAGCACACCAGAACGGAGGGCCCGAGCGATGCTCTTACTCGGCCTGATACCGGGAGATGAGCGGGCGATCTACGCCCAGATTGCCGATCGAGTGCGGTTTGCAGTGGCGTCGGGGGCCTTGCGACCGGGGGACCTGGTCCCTTCGGTGCGCGAGCTGGCGAAGCAGCTTTTAGTCAATCCGAACACGGTCGCGCGTGCTTATCGGGATCTTCAGGCTGAGGGTCTGCTCGATGCGGTTCGAGGGACCGGGCTGAGCGTGACCGCCGAGGCTCCCGAACGTTGCCAGGCGGCCCGCCGAGCCTACGTTCGCGATCGCCTCCGCGCGGCGATTGACGAGGCGAGACGCAGCGGGCTCGACCCATCGGAAATTGAAGTCATCTTGCGGGAGCAGTGGCAGGCGTCCGGTGTCGCGGACAATCACGAAGGGGCAGAATCATGACTCAACACGATGCGGCCATTCGAATCGACCAGTTAGTCAAGCGATTCCGAGGGGTGACGGCGGTCGATGGCCTCTCGCTCGACGTGCCCGAAGGCTCCGTGTTCGGCCTGCTCGGCGAGAACGGCGCGGGCAAGACCACGACGATTCAGGTCCTGCTCGGCCTGCTCGCCCCTGACGACGGCCAGACCCGCGTGCTGGGCCTCGACCCGAGCCGGGACGGGCTGACCGTCCGTCGCCGCGTCGGCTATGTGCCCGAGGTCCCGGCCCTTTACGACTGGATGACGCCCGCCGAGATCGGCTGGTTCGCTGCCGGGTTCCACACCGAAGGCCCCGGCGGATCGGTCGGGTATGAGTCGCGGTTCAACGACCTGATCCGGGGATTCGCCCTGCCCCCAACTCGCAAAATCAAGACCTTGTCCAAGGGAATGCGGGCCAAGGTCAGCCTCTCGCTCGCCCTGGCGGGCGATCCGGGGTTGTTGATCCTTGATGAACCAACCTCGGGCCTTGATGTGATGGTCCGGCGCGAGTTTCTGGAGCAGATGGTGGACCTGGCCGGCTCGGGCCGCACGGTGTTGCTCTCAAGCCATCAGCTTGCGGAGGTCGAGCGCGTGGCGAGTCACATCGCCCTGATCCACGGCGGGAAGCTGCTCCTTGCCGAGCCGCTTGATCTCCTCCGGTCGCGGACGTTTTTACTTGCGCTCACCTTTTCCGACCGCGACCATCCGACCGCGCCTCCCGGTCACCTGCCCATGGAATTGATCGACGCCACCGATGCCCCTCGACAGGCCCACTGGCTCGTCCGGGCCCGCGACCGGGCCGCGTGCGAGGCGATTCGAGCCCTGCCGGGCATCGAGGCGGTCGAGATCGAAGTCCCCACGCTCGAAGACATCTATCTCGGTTACATGCGCTCGCGTCGGCCGGCCCCTTCCGGCCCCCCGTCCGAAGTTTCCGTGGCGTGATCGGGTTCCTGTGCGTTCAATCCTTGATTTCAGAAAGGGAGGCACGCTCATGATTGCTCGGCTCTGGTGGAAGGACGCCCGGCAGTTCGGACCGGCCTGGGTGGCGATCGCGGTGATGGCGCTGGTCGGCTTCCTGCTGGCCGGTCGGTATTTGCCGAACGAGGACGGGATCGACACGAGCATCTGGGGCTTCGCGATCCTCTTCTCCGGCCTTTATGCCCTGGCGATCGCGACGGCGGCGATTGCCGGCGAACGCGACAACGGCACCCTGCGATTGCTCGACACCCTGCCCGTCCCGAGGGCTCGGCTCTGGGACGGCAAGGCGTCGTTCGCGGTCGTCTCGTCGCTGGCGTTGACACTCCTCTTGCTGGCAATCGCGGCCATGCAGGTCAGTGCCGGGGCGTTCGATCGACTCGGAGGGACGGGAGCGACGCTAGGTGCCGTGGGTCTTGTGCTCGTCCTGATGCTGGAGGCGATCGGCTGGGGATTGTTCTGGTCGGCCCTCTTGCCGAACGTGCTGGCGGCGGCGGCGCTGGCGGCGTGCTGCTTGCTCCTGCTCTTGCCCGCGCTCGCGCCGATCATCGGTGAATCAACACCGACGATTTTGATGCCAGAAGAGGTGTCGATCCGACTCTGCATCGCGATTGCCACAGCGGGGCTTTCCCGGGTGATCTTCCTCGCCTCCGGGCCACCTCATCGCTCCCGGAGTGGTGTTCTTACGGAAACACCGGGCACGGGACATCCTGCCGCCTCGCCGAGCAATCACATGTCCCTCCCCGCCCCCTCCGGTTCGTCCTGGACCCGGACCCTGGCCAGCCTTGCCTGGCAGGCGTCGCGTGAGGCGCGATCGGCCTGGCAGTACCTGGCGCTGCTGGGCCTGGGAGTCCCGGTGGTGGGGTGGCTCACGGCCGATATGTTCTATGGCCCGGAGCCGTATGGCCTGGCGATTTTCCTCTGCCCGGTCGTGGCGTTGCTGGCGGGCGTGGGGGTGTTTCATACCGAGCAGCGCGGCCGGTCGTACCGGCTCCTGACGCATCACGGGTTGCGCCCGGCCATCGTCTGGCCGATCAAGGTGGCGGCCTGGGGGGTGGGACTCATGCTGATCTGGGGCCCCCTGGGTTTGTTTCTCCTGGCTGTTGGACCGAGGCCGACGCTCGCCATCGTCGATGCGACGGTGGCATACCTGGGCCTGACCCTGGGGTGCTTCGCGGTGGGCCTGCTCTGCGGCATGGCGATTCGCCGGGGGATCACGGCGGCCCTGATCGGCGTGGTGCTGCTGGTTGCGTTGAGCGTGCCCGTTGGCGTACTGGTCGCGATCCGACTGGTGGGGTTCTGGTGGACGTTCGTGTTGCCGCTCGCCTTGCTCGCGGTGTCCTGGGGCTGGATGGTCCCCTGGATGATCGACCGCCCTGGGTCGTCGCGGTGGGTCCGCCTGGGGGGGCTGGTGCTCCTGTTCGTGGGGACGTTGTTCCCGCTGTACGTCGGCCTCCGCGCCTGGTCGATCCCCGACCCCGGCCCCCTGCCTGCCGAACTCCGTTCCCAGCTCACCGTTCCCCGGGCAGACGAGGGAAATGACGCCCGCCCGCTCTACCGGAAAGCCCTCGCCTCAATGAGGGAGGAACGCTTGAAATTCGGGGGAATGGGCGCCTCGATGGGCGGCCCTGCGTTGGTCGAGGACCAGGAGACTCGCCCACTCGATGACCCCCGGGTCTGGCTCGACGCCCATGCCGGGGCCATCGATATCGCCCGCCGCGCCAGCATCCTCCCCGATGTGCGGCTCGGTTCCCTTGAAGGGCGTACGGTGTTCGATTGGGGGGCATCGGAAGACGTGCCGATGATGCCGGTGGCAAGTCTACTCGAGTCGGCGTTCGATCGCCGTCAGAAGCTGGGCGATCTCGACGGGGCCTGGGAAGACTTGCTTGCCCAGTTTCGCATCGCTCGCCAAACGTTCGAACCCGCAACGGCGCGGAATGCGATGTTAATCCTGGGCATCGAGGAACAGGCCCTGCGCCGGGCGATGAACTGGGCGATGGATGAGCAACAGACCCCCGAGTTGCTTCGCAACGCGCTCGAATCCTTTCAACAGCTCGATCCCCCGCCTGATCCGCTGCTCGTGATCGCGACCGAGCAGGTGATCGCCGAGCAAACCCTCGATCTTCCGCGTGAGACCTTGCAGGATGGGCTGGCACGGAGCAACTCGCCCTCACGGTCTCAGGGGAGCGTCTCCCCCGGGCTCGCCGCCTGGACGGCGGCCATCAGCACCCCCTGGGAGATCGAGCGGGCGCGGCGGGTGCTCCGGACGGTGTTTGCCGACTGGCGCTTCGGGTTGGACCGGGGGCCGTTCCGATCGGTGATTTACGAGCCGTACCGCGTGCAACGCGAGGCGCAACTGCTGAACTCGTCTCCCCTGGTCGAGGAACTCGTCCCCCCAATGCTTGCCCCGATGATGCGGACGAATGACCAGAACGAGGTCGATCGTCGCGCCCTGGTCCAGATCCTCGCCCTGCGGGCCTGGCAGCTTGAACACGACGGCCAGTGGCCCGACCGGCTCCAGGACCTCGTGCCGTCGGAACTCGACCGCCTGCCCGACGACCCGTACAAGCCCGGCCAGCCGTTCGGGTACGTCGGGTCATCGACCGATGCGTTGCACGTCATCGGCTCGCTGAACTGGTTGCTGGGGGCCCCGCGCGGACCCTCGCCGAGCGGGATGCCGGTCATCGTGCTCTACAGCGTCGGGCCCGATGCGGTGGATCAGCGCGGGGCCTTCGTCCTGCCGCGCAATCAAATCGGGCAGGGAGACATCATCTACCCCCTGCCCGATGATCAACCACGCCCCGCGAAACCGGGCGATCCGGTCCTGGAACCGAATGCGCCGGATTGATTGATCAATGCCGGAACAAAAATTCCGGGTGGTTGAGCAACGACCAGAGCAGGTCCTCGGCCACCCGGCGGCGGTCGGCGTCGTCGGTGGCGGCGTCGAGCCGGTCGAGCGCGAAGGCCGTCTCGCTCTCGGTTGGGAAGCGGCAGAGGGTGGCGAGGAAGAGTTCCTCGATCACGCTTGCATCGTCAGCCCCCGAGGCCATCAGGCGGCCGATCCGGTTCTCCTCGGCGCTGACCTTGCGGTGGACCGTACGACCGCCGACGAGTTGTAATGCCTGTTCAAGCGTCGAATCTTCCTCGCGTTCACATTCGCACGCTTCCGACCGCAAGGGCTGGCCGAAGGTCCGCAGGAACGGGTGGTTGAACTCGCCGTCGGGCACCTCGACCGCTCGCGTCCCGGAAGGGAGATGGAACAGTTTTTCCTCGACCCCGGTGGCCTGGGAGATGGCGTCGAGCAGGACCTCGGCCGGGAGCAGTTCCACGAGCGACCGGGAGAAGTAGCGGTCGTCCCCAGCGTTGAAGGCGTTCGGCTCAGCCGAGAGTTGATAGGCCCGGCTGGTGCAGATGAGGCGGATGGTCCGCTTCACGTCGAAGCCGTGGGCGACGAAATCGTCGGCCAGGGCATCGAGCAGGTCCTCGGAGATCGGCGGGTTCGAGGCGCGAAGGTCATCGACCGGATCAACAATCCCCTTGCCCATCAGGTGATGCCAGATGCGGTTGACCGCCGCCTTGGCAAAGAACGGGTTGTCGGGCGAGGTGATCCAGTCGGCCAGCGCCTCGCGGCGGTCGGCACCCTCGGGGATCTCGGGAGGCTCGGCCCCCAGCGGCTTCGGGGCCATCACCTGCCCGGTGCGGGGCTGGCGGACCTCGCGGCCGGGGCGAAGGTAGACGGTTTCTTCCTTGTTATACTGGGCGAAGAACTGCGGGCCGTTCTTGTAGTTCACCTCGCTGAAGAAGGCGGCCATGCCGTAGTAGTCGTCCTGGGTCCAGCGGTCGGCCACGTGGTTGTGGCACTTGGCGCACTGGAGCCGGAGGCCGAGGAAGAGCTGGCTGACCGTCTCGACCCGCTCTTCCGGGTTCCGGATCCGCCGGTAGAAGCTGGCGGGCGGGTTCGAGTAGTTCGGCCCCTTTGCGGTCACAATGGCGCGGACGAACTCATCAAACGGGGTGTTCTCGGCGACCTGATCCCGAATCCAGCGGTAATAGCTGAACGCCCCTTTGTGCCCCGTGTAACGCTGATTGCACCCGAGACGGTCGGCCCACTTCATCGTCCAGAAGTCGACATATTCGGTGCGGTTCAACAGGTCGTCAACCACCCGCTCCCGCTTGTTGGGCGATGGGTCGTTCACGAAGGCCCGGATTTCCTCCGGTGTCGGCGGCAGGCCGATCACCCCGATCGACACGCGCCTCAAAAACGTCATGTCGTCGCAGAGTTCCGAAGGGGGCAGCCTGAGCAGCTCCCACTTCGCGGCCAGGTGCTCATCAATGAAGTTGTTCGCGGGGGGATCAGACCAGGCAAGCCCGTCCACCGGCTCTCGGAAGATCAGGCGAACGGTGGTAACAAGGGTCTCGAAATTGACCAGGATGGTCGTCTCTCCGGTCCCGACCTTGCGGACCAGGCCCCTCGGCTCAATCGTGGCGATGGTCTCGTCCGACGACTCGTACCGCGCCAACCGCGTGACATCGCGGATCGATCCGTCATCGTAGATCAATCGGGCCGACAGCTGTTGCGACGTGCTTGGCAGGTCGAGCACCCGATCACCGGGCGAGACCTCCAGGCGGATCGGCTCGGGCAAGCCCTCCGGTTCGGGATCAAGCCCCTCGGCGATCCAGTCGCGGACGATCTGGTAGGTCGGGTCATCCGGTGTGAATCGGACACCCCCTTCATGCGGGACGGCTCCCGAACCCTTCAAGAGCACCAGGCTCTGCTCCGGGTCGAACGGGTTGACCCGCCGGTTGCCGACCTCTCGGGCCAGGGTCGTGTAATCGAGCACCGGATCGTACCCCCGAAGGCTGAGGCGAAAGCCGTCCTTGCCGGTCGGGGTACCGTGGCAGGCCCCTGCGTTGCAGCCGGCCTTTGTCAGAGCGGGCAAGACCTCATGCTCGAACCGTCGAGGGTCGGCCACCTCCGCCCGATCGACCGTCACAACCGCCGAGGCTTCCACCCCTCCCACCCGAGCAATGATCTCCGACCGGCCATCGCTCCGGGGTCGCAGCAGTCCCGCTCGATCAACCCCCACCACCGAGCGCTCGGTCGGTTCGAGCGCGGCCTTGGCGGTCAGGTCGCGCACCGAGCCATCGGCAAAGTGCCCACTGACAATCAGTTGCGCCTCGCTCCGGGCTCCGTCCAGGTGGAGGGAGGCTGGCTCGATCGACAGGCGAAGCGGTGCTTCTTGCTCATCGGCGATGACGGAAGATGAGGCGAGCATCAGCAGCAGAATGGCGAGCGCAACCTGCAGCCATTGATGAGTGGGCGGGATCGGCCGGTCGGTCATGATGACCTCCTCACGATCGGTCGGTCGGGCGGGTCAGATCAGATCGGGGTGGTTTCCCGAGCCTTGACTGTTTATAAGATATTAAACGCGAGAGGGCCCGAAACGCGAGGCCGATTCCCCAATAGAGGGAGGAGCAAGGCAATGCGCCACGAGCCGATGGGATGCCGGGAGTTCTTCGAAACACGCACGTCGCGCCGCCAGATCCTTCAGATTGGGGCTCTGGGATGGCTTGGTTTGGGCCTCTCCGACGTGCTCAGGGCCGAGGGTTCGGGCCTCGCTTTGCCGGTGAAGGCGAAGTCGGTCATCTTCCTGCACCAGTTCGGCGGCGCGAGCCATCACGACACCTTCGATATGAAGCCCGACGCCCCGGCCGAGATCCGAGGCGAGTTCAACCCGATCGCCTCGAACCTCCCCGGCGTTCAGGTGTGCGAATTGCTCCCGAAGATGGCGACCGTGATGGACAAGGTCTGCCTCGTCCGATCCGTCAATCACCGGACCGGGGCGCACAATTCGGCCACCTACTATTCCTTGACCGGCCACAAGCCGCTCATTGATATTGTGACGGCCAACGCCACCGCGACCGACTTCCCTGCCTACGGGTCGATCGTCGATAAGCTCGCTCCCAGCCCGCCGACAATCCCCACCGCCGTCTCCCTTCCCACAATGATCGCCGACGGCCCCTTCCGCACCCCGGGCGAGTTCGCCGGCTTTCTTGGCAAGCAGCACGACCCGCTGTTCATTCTGAAAGATCCGAACAAGCCGGAGTTCTCGGTCGAGGAACTGAGCCTGCCGCTCGAAGTCCCCACCGACCGCGCCGGCGACCGTCGGGCGATGCTCTCGGAGCTGACCCAGTTCGCCCGGCTCGGCGACCAGCTCGCCGCCGTGAAGGGGATGAACGCCTACCAGCAGCGTGCCTTCGACCTGCTCACCTCTCCCGAAACCCAGCGGGCGTTCGATATTCACTCCGAGCCGGATTCTGTCCGGGAACGCTACGGCCGCACCACCTACGGCCAGAGCGTGTTGATGGCCCGCCGCCTGGTCGAGGCCGGCGTGCGATTCGTCACTGTCTACTACTCCCCCAACATCGGCGGTTGGGACACGCACAAGGACAACTTCAACACGCTCCGCAATTCGCGCCTGCCGATCACCGATCAGACCCTGCCCACCCTGCTCGAAGACCTCGACGAGCGTGGCCTACTCGATGACACGATGGTCGTCTGGACCGGCGAGTTCGGCCGGACCCCCCGCATCAACAAGGACGCCGGCCGCGACCACTGGCCGCAGTGCTACACGATCCTCATGGCCGGCGGCGGGCTGAAGCGCGGCTATGTCCACGGCGCGTCGGATGCCTCGGGGGCCTATCCCAAGTCCGACCCCTGCACGCCCGACGACATCTCCGCCACCATGTTCCACTGCCTCGGCATTGACCCCTCGACTGAGCTGCGCGACCAGCTCAATCGGCCGATCCCTGTGTCTTACGGATCGCCGATTGCCCCGATCCTCGCCTGATCGGCCGAAGATGCCGGGGACAGGTCATCCCCTGGTCCCCGGCATCCTCAACTCCGCCAGGAATGCGCCGAGCAAACGGTTGAACGCTTCCGGCTGACAGAGGTTGCTCGGGTCGATCGCATCAGGAATGACTTCGAGCCGTGCCCCGGGAATCGGTCTGATCGCTCGTTCCATGAGCGTGATGGCCGTCTTGCTCCACCCGCCGACGATCCCGAGCGTCGGGCAGGCGATTCGATCGGCCCGGCGAACCGCGTCGATTCGACACATGGCGATGCTCTGCAAGACCGCCTCGGTCGGCCGGAAGCCATCGACCAGGTCGGGGATCGCCGCGTGCGCCGTCGGCCAGCGCCGGAAGAACAGCCCGGCCATCCCCTTCAACACCGGCCGGGGCAGATAATACATCCCCAGCGTCAGGTACGAGCCGAGCAAGAGCAGCCCCTCCATCGGGCGACTCGCCCGCAACTCGCCGAACGCATCGACTACGACCAGGCCCGCGAGCCGCTCCGGGTGCCTCTGGGCGAACTGCAAGGCGACAGCGCCGCCGTACGAGACGCCGACCATCACCACCGCTTGCTCGCCGATCGTATCCATCAACGCCGCCAGGTCGTCGCACTGGCGGTCGATCACCGTCCCGATCGGCCCGTCGAGCCTCCCCGACCCGCCATTGCCGCGCAGGTCGGGCCGGATCACCCGGTGCGTCCTTCGAAACGCCTCCGCCTGCGGATCGAACATCCGGTGCGTCCCCCCCAGGCCGGGGACGAACAGCACGGGCGCTCCCCCCCCTTCGTCCTCGTAATGCAGTTTCGTCTCGTTGAGCACCATGCGGGGCATCGTCGGCGGCTCCCCCTCGACGGGGATCGGGCGAACGGGGAAAACTCGGGCGATCGTCCGTCGAACCGACGAGCGCCGTTCTTTGCGTACGCGTTTCGAGTCGCCGTTGCGGATCGACCCCCTCACCCGGCCCTCGGCCACCCTCTCCCCCAAAGGGGGCGTGGGTTGATCAATTTGCCCGCAACTGGTC
Source organism: Tautonia rosea (assembly GCF_012958305.1). Classification (NCBI taxonomy): domain Bacteria; kingdom Pseudomonadati; phylum Planctomycetota; class Planctomycetia; order Isosphaerales; family Isosphaeraceae; genus Tautonia; species Tautonia rosea. The sequence continues at coordinate 61,724 of NZ_JABBYO010000004.1, forward strand.
CGATTACCTGATCGGGTTGACGACCGGGAAGCCCGAGCCGAAGAAGTCGAAGCGGGTCACCATGTCCAGGTTGGAGGCGCAGAAGCTCGGCCTGATCCCGAAGAAATCCGGTTGCGGGTGCGGGAAATAGTTAAAGGTCCGGCGTGAACGTGGCCCGATAGAGGGGGGTGGACAGGCGATCGGCAACGACGAGATCGAGGTCATGGGAACCCCGATTCCCGGTGGAAACGGCAGTTCCCAGAAGTTAATCCTTGGGCGACAAGACTTTCAGTCTCGATCCGCCCCTAAAGATCCGAGCGGCGGCCGACGATGATATTGTCCGTCCACTTGCAATGACAAATTAGGCAAAGGAGTCGGGGGAGGCGGAAGTAGCTAACGACACGCCTCCCCCGATCTCTTTCGCCTGATCCGATCCCCCTTCGGGAGAGACGAATCTTGGCAAATGTTAGCAAGTCTCCGTCTGGCGCAAAGGCCAGCCGGACCCGTGCGACCGGCAAACTCGACCCGCCCGACGCAGGCAACCAGGTCACGGATCACGCCAAAAACGGAATCAATCCGGGCTTGCTGGACCGGATCGGTCGCTGGAGATTCTTCTGCCTCTTGGTCGTTTCAGCGTCTTGCGTGCTGAATAACCAGGGCTTCGAGTTGAGCGTCAAAGTGCCGGGTGGGCACCAGCGTTCGATCGAGGAGGAGATGCATCGGGAAGATCACAAGGCGGCGTGTCCCGCTTGCACCGGTCACCCTATAGATCGTTCGATCGACCACAGAAGTTGAGCGGTTCCACGGTGGCCGGGAGCAGGCTCCCGGCCACCTTCTCTCACCCCAGACTCCGCCGGTCGCCACTCACCGCTCATGCCTGGGGAGAAATCCGGTAGGCGACCACGTTCGCTACCATTGAAATCATCCCATTCTCGCCCATAGTGGCTTTGTGGATGACCCCCCTCACCTCCAGCCTCGATCCGTCCTCCAGGATGATCCGCTCCCCGGTTCGGGGGAGGTGTTCCCCGAAGGCAATGAAGGAGACGCCTTCCGGGTCTCCCACCCTGGCACCGGGTTCGTCGCAGATCACGTGAATGGGCTTTAAGCCCATCCGATCCGCCTGATCCCAAACCTCACTTGACACGTCCGGCACGCCGTCGGGATCGTAGTTGATGGACATGATGCTACTCCTTCACGGCTTCTATCTGTCTCCCTCTCCCTGTTTCGGGGGAGAGGGCCGGGGTGAGGGGGCCTTTGCAAGCACGCAAGAACCGCGCTCGATCATACCGGAATTCCCCCCCTCCATCCAGCCTCGGAGCCTCCCCCCATGCGCATCGCCATCGCCGGCCTGATGCACGAGTCGAACACCTTCAGCCCCGACCGGACCGGCCTCGATCAGTTCCGCGAGGGGAGCCTCGCCGACGGCCCCGCCCTGATCCCCGTCTGGCGAGAGGCCCACCACGAGGTCGGCGGCTTCCTCGAAGGGGCCGAGCGCTTCGGGTTCGAGGCCGTGCCCACCACGATGGCCTGGGCCACCCCCGGCGGACCGGTCGATGACGCGGTGCTCGACGAGGTGACCTCCCGGATCGCCGACGCCCTCGCCCGCCTCCCCGTCGATGGGCTGCTGGTGGCGCTCCACGGCGCGATGGTCACGCCCCACCACCTCGACGCCGACGGCGAGGTCCTCCGCCGCCTCCGCGCCGCCCTCGGCCCCGACCGCCCCCTCGTCTGCTCGCTCGACTTCCACGCCAACGTCTCCCCGCTCATGGCGGAACACGCCGATGCTCTGGTCGGTTATCAGACCTATCCCCACGTCGATCAGCGCGAGCGCGGACTCCTCGCCGCCGACCTCATCGCCCGAACCGTTCGCGGCGAAATCCGGCCCGTCACCGCCCTCGCCCAGCCGCCGATGATCGTCAACCTGCTCGGCCAGGACACCAGCGCCGAGCCGATGCGCTCTCTGATGAACGAGGCCCGATCCCTCGAACAACGCCCCGGCCTCCTCTCGATCAGCCTAATGGGTGGCTTCCCCTACGCCGACGTGCCCGAGATGGGTTCCTCGGTCATCGCCGTGGCCGACGGCGACCGATCGCTTGCGCAAGCCGCCGCCGATGACCTGGCCGCTCGCCTCTGGTCGATCCGCCACGACCTCGACGCCCGCCGCCCCGACGCCGCCGAGGCCGTCCGCCAGGCGATCGCCTCCGACCGCTCCCCCGTCGTCCTCGTCGACCTCGGCGACAACATCGGCGGCGGCACCCCCGGCGACGGCACCGTGATCCTCTCCGAACTGATTCGCCAGCAGGCCCGCGGCGCCGTCGTCGTGATCCACGACCCCGACGCCGTCGCCGAGGCCGCCCGACTCGGCCCCGGCGCGACCTTCGAGTGCCCCGTCGGCGGCCGGAGCCACCCCGATTACGGCGGCCCCGTCCCGGTTCGCGGCGTCGTCCGATCGCTGCACGACGGCACCTGGATCGAGGACGCCCCCCGCCACGGCGGCCGCCGCCACAACGACCAGGGGCCCACCGCCGTCATCGACCTCCCCGGCCCCATCACCCTCGTCCTCAACACCCTCCGCACCCCCCCCTTCAGCCTCGGCCAGCTCACCAGCCTCGGCCTCGACCCCTCCTCCTCCTCCCTCCTCGTCGCCAAGGCCGCCGTCGCCTACAAGGCCGCCTACGCCCCCATCGCCGGCCGCATCATCGAGGTCGATACCCCCGGCCTCACCGCCATCGACCCGGGGCGATTTGCGTATCGGAACATTCGAAGGCCGTTGTTCCCGATCGATCCGTGAACGGTGGTCGATCATTCTTTCTCAGGCTCCCTGATCTCCGATGGGATGATGGGCGTTCTCTCGTGCCGGACTGTCACGTGGGGATACGCCTCACGTCAGGGCCGTCGGAGAGCCTTCTGTCGTCGTGTTGAGCCTCACCGGTCACGCTGCTACGATTCCACTAGAGTGCCTGTCGTGAGGCCCGGCCGGGGGAGTGTGGTTCATGGCGACTCGATGGCGACATCGGCCTGGGCTCTGGGTGACGGCCCTTGTTTTGTGTGGATGCGTCGCCCTGCACTTCCCGCCGATCACTTATCTCGTCGTCGGCCGACCAAAGACACCGATGAACGTCGCCGATGCGGAGCATCTCATCGGCCAGGTGGCCTCTCTTGGAGAGACCTGGGAGGACGTCCAGGCTCGGCTGGCAGGCCGGGACATCACCCCCGAGCATCGGCCGGGCCGCCCGCTGTGCGACATCCTGCTCCGCGACGAGTGGGACGCGGAGGGCGCTGATGGCGAGTGGATGGACGGGCAAGGTGACCAGACGGTGGCCGACCTGGCCGGCCTCGACCCGCAGGAGGTCCATTCCATCATCCGCCTCTGGTACTACGACGCGAACCGCTCCATCGTCAGCAACACGGAAGTCATGGCCTACCTGTTCTTCGACGCCGAGAGCCGCCTGCTGGGCCGCTGGGTTGATGAGCACCACATTGGGCTCTAGCGTCGTACAATCGGCTCGTCTTGGTCTTCAATCGGTGGAGAGACTGCGATGCGGTTCTGCGCTCCCGATGACCGAGTTGTCCTCACGAACCCGACGCCTGAGCAACTGGAGCGGCTGATTCGCACAAGCCCTCATGGTTACTGGCAGCAGGGCGGGAACGGGGAGGCGATTCTCGACGACGATTCCCGCGAGGCATCCCTCTGGATCAAGCAGCCCGAACCGGATCGTTTCTTCGTGACCTACTCGAAGCCCCCGGCCGACTGGCTGGTGCCCTATGACGGCGGATCGTGCGCGTCACTGGTCGAGGACGAGCGAGGAGGAGATCCGTTCTGGATCCCGAGAGCTTGCCTGATCGACGCCGATCAAACGGTCGAGGTTGTCTCCTGGTTTCTCTCACATCGAGAACCATCGCCGCGTGTGTCCTGGTGCTACTGGCATGAACTTCCGTTGCTGGACTCGTATCCCAGGCCATAGCCTGGGAGAGTCCGCTGCGCGGACTTCCTCAACGACGAGACTCCTTTCGCTTCGCGACTCGGTCATCCCTGGCTTCAGCGAGAGAGGCGGCATGAACCGATTCCCGATCAAAACATGGTATCGTCTCACCGGAATGATCGCCTTGGCGCTCGGCCTTCGTGGATGCTTCTCTTTCGTGGATTCGATGACCGAGGAGCAGGCCCTCCGGCTGATTCGCGAAGCGGTCCCGGTCGGCTCGACCCGGGAGGATTGCGAGGCCTGGCTGAACGACCAGGGCCTCGATTGGCATTACGACGAGAACGCGGGTCCCGATTCGAGGCTCAAACAACGCGGCTGGGATACGGAGCGATTGCGCAGGTATTACTTCGCCTGGATCAAGGGGACCGGGCGTGGTTTCCTCATGGAATGCGACATGGCGATCTACTTCATGATCGACCCGGACGGACGGGTCATCGGCCACGTCGCCGCTGAGTCTTGCACGGGCCTCTGAGGTGGATCGGCCACTCGTAGGATTTCAAGGACGAACCGGTGGGGCGAGCATGCCGAGGAAGTCGAAGGCCGTTCAGATCGCCGAGCAAATCGCCGCCGTCCAGGCGGGAGGCGACACCCTCAACCTCGACGCATTCAACGTCGTGACGACCCTCCCAGAAGAGATCCGGGGCTGTCACTGGTTGCGCTGCCTGATGCTGGGGATCAACCCGTTGAAGGAACTGCCGGACTGGATCGGCGAGCTGACGAGTCTCGAAGATTTATCGTTGTTCACCTGTCAATTGGAACGCTTGCCCGACGCGATCGGCAAGCTCACGTCCCTGACCTGCCTGGTTCTCACGAACAACCCCTTCTGTCGGGTGCCAGAATCAATCCACAACCTGCGCCGGCTCCGCATCCTGGGCCTCTCCGGGTGTGACCTCACGACGCTTCCGGACTGGATCGGCGAGCTGACGGAGCTCGAAGAACTCGACCTGGACATGAACCAGTTGACCGAGCTGCCCGACTCGATTTGCCGCCTGGCGAAGCTCGAATCGCTCTCCCTCTCGACGGGATCGCGGCTGACCGCGTTGCCGGCGGACTTCGGAGACCTGGCCAACCTGAAGGACCTCGACCTCCGGGGCAATCGCCTCACCACCCTGCCGGATTCGTTCTCGAAGCTCGTCCGGCTCCGATCGCTCGACCTGCGACGCAATCAGTTGACCGACGTCCCGGCTTATTTCTCGACATTCACCACACTGAAGGAACTGGATCTCAGCGACAACCCTCTCCCTCCTCCCCTCGCCAAAGCCTCCGAGAAGGGGAGTCAAGCCATCTTGAAGGCAATCGCCACGCGCGAGGAGCCGCCGGCCTGACGACGCGACGGGACGTGATCAACCCGCCACGGCCGGCAGCAGCGAGGCCACGGGCAGCTCGGCGATGAATCGACCGTCGAGGGTCAGGGGGATGGACTCTCCCTCGCCGAAGGAGCGGATCGAGCGGTATTCCGGCGTCTCACCGCCGATCGGGTCGGCGTGGGCCTCGATGGTGCGCGTCCGGAGGTTCACCACCCAGTAGGCCACGACGCCGCCGGCGGCATAGGCCGATTGCATCCGGCCGAGGTCCTTCGCCACGCTCGTATCGGCCACCTCGACCACCAGGGAGACGTCGGCGGGCGTCGGGTGCCCGGACGCGTAATCGTCCCGGGCGCCCCGGACGATCATGAGGTCCGGCTCCGGGACGTGGAGCGGCCCCAGGCCGAGCGGGCACTCGACCTGGACGTGCCAACCCTCGGGCACGATTCGAAACAGGGCGTCGGCAAGTTTCCCCTGTGCGATGACGTGCGGCGGCTTCTTGGTCATCTTCTCGACGAGCTGCCCCTCCCAGAGTTCCACCCGACGCCCCTCAGGGATTGCCCCGCATTCGATCATCCGGGCGTAGTCCTCGGCCGTGATGAGGTACGGTCGGCCTCCCCTGGCCCCGGCCGGCGGGCTGCTGGATGCGACGCTCATGCGGAGGCTCCCATGATCGGGACTCTCTGGAACAGAACCCGCAACATCTCGTGTGTGGTCCATGCTACCCCGCCATGGCGTCACCCGTCGACGCGGCTTGCCTCCGGTGACTGGACGTACCGCTTCCACCCCCAATGGATGCGTCCTGGGTGGCCTCGGTTGGCGAGCAACCGAGGCGGCCCGCCGCAAGAGGCCCCGGGAGGCCGCACCGAAACCGCTCGTCGCTCCGCAACCCCGATTGGCGAGTAACCGGGCCACCCAGAAAACGAAGCATCGCCTCAGTTGAGGGTGAACGCGGTACGACCAACTTCGTGATTTCGGCGGGCGGGATGGGAAAGGGCTCCGATCAGAGGACCCCGTAGCGCCGGAAGGCCTCGGTGACGGTCATCCCCTCGGCCAGCTTGTCGCGGACGAGGTTCTCGCCGCGGACCTTCTCCTCGGCCTTCGCGATGGCCTCCTCGGCGGCGGCGGAGGGAACAAAGACGATGCCGTCGTGGTCGGCAAGGACGAGGTCGCCGGGAGCAACAGCCACACCGCCGAAGTCGATCGGCACGTCGTGAGCCTCAACATCAATCCGGCCCAGGCTGTCGGCCGGATGGATGCCCCGGCAGAAGACGGGGAATCCCATTTCGATAATCGCCTGCGTGTCGCGCGTGAATCCGTCGATGAGAACACCGCGGCAGCCTCGGTACCGGGCGGCAGTCGAGAGGAGTTCTCCCCAGAAGCTCCACTCGCAGGAGGAGACGACCATCACATCGCCGTTCGTCAACGCATCGACGGCGGCCATTTCCCCCTTGTACGGTTCGGCCGGGTCGAGGGTCGGGGCGATGATCGTCTTCACCGGCCGGACTACCCCGGCGCAGCGGAAGGCGGGGGCCAGGGGGCGAATATCAGCCCTCGGGCACTGGTTGCGGAAATTGAGCCGGTCGAGGACATCAGCGACCACAGGCGTATACAGGGCTGCCAGGCGATCGGCCAGGGCAATCGAATCAGCGTTCGAGGCACTCACGAGAACAGGCTCCGTGGTTTCAAAACGAGTCGGCCGGTTGTTCCGGCCTGATCATCCTCGTAGCATGGCAGACCAGGGCGACGAAGGCGAGATGGTGGCAAGGCAATCACAGGATAGTCCTCCTCCCTGGACTCAGGAACGCAGATGATGCGATACCACAACTCGTTGACCTGCAACCTCGTCTTGCCCCTCGTCGCTGCGCTCGCCGCTCCGGGCCTTGCTGCTGACGATCCCGAGGGGAACGCGTTTTTCCAGGCCAAGATTCGGCCCGTACTCATCGAGCACTGTTATGCCTGCCACTCCTCACAGGCGAATCCGCCAAAGGCCGGCTTCCGCGTCGATACCCGATCGGGCCTTCGCCGAGGGGGAAACTCCGGCTCGGCCATCGAGCCGGGACGACCGGACGACAGCCTCCTCATCCGGGTGCTTGAACATACGAGCGAAATCGCCATGATGCCCCCCGACCGCCGATTGCCCGACGCGGTGCTCGACGACTTCCGCGCCTGGATCGAGCGTGGGGCACCCGATCCCAGGCCGGATGACCCACCCCGCTGATCCCCTGCCCCGGAACGCCGAAGCCAATCATGCGTTCCGCTTCGACGCTGAAGCGATGGCGCCGTCGATCGGGTCGGCCAGCTCGGGGTCATGATCCTTGTCGGGAACGCCGAAGATGTCGTCGAACGGATCGGGTGATCGGCGGGCCGAGGTGCCTTGGACCGCCAGGTCGAGACGCCGCTGAATCATTTCCAGCAGAAACTGGAACAGAAAGGTGAAGCCAACCGCCGGCATCAAGGCCGCAATCCGAACCGTTTGAACCGAAACACCGAACATGGCGTCCTCAATGATTCCCGTCGAGAGCAGGATTCCGGCAAGCGGACTGAACGCCATCGTGGTCATTGCAGCGTTCTGATATCCCGCCCCTCCCAGCCCCGCCCCAACCACCAGCGGGACGAGCCACGCGAAGAACAGGAACAGAACGAACAGCGTTTGTCCATGCTTGCGCATGAACAGCTGCGCGGCCTGAAGCCCCAGCCCCACATAGGCAACAGTCAGCACTCCAATCGCGATCGTCTGCGAGTAGGCCGCCGCCCCGTTGACTTCCCGCCCCTCGATCACCTCCCAGGCGATCGTCGTCCCGATCAGGACGATGCCGCAGAGCACCGCCAGCGCCAGGCGGTTGACTCCCGAGTCGGACCACGGGTTCGGCCTTCGCCGTCCCATCCGCAAGGCACGCCGCACGCCCTTGATGTACTCGCTCCGATCCGGAGTCAGGGTCGCCGCCAGCAGCATGGCGATGAAGATCATCACATAAAGCATCACCAGAACGACACCGTCCACGCCCCTCAGGTTCCAGGTCACACCGAGCACCAGCACCATCAGGGTGCTCAGAAACGCCACGGCTTGCCGCTTGGTGTAAAGGTGAGCCCGGTCCGACCGCATCCGACGCACCGAAGGCACAAACAGAAAGCCGATCAGGATCGCCTCGTACGCCACCACCAACAGCATCCAGGGCACCGACTGACCGAAGAAGTCAATCCGGGCCATTCGGCCTGAGAGGTCGAACAGCATATATTGAACGCCGAAGAACAGCCCCTGGCCCAGAAACAGACCGAGCACAACCAGGCCGATCAAGCCTCGGCTCCCGGCCTTCGGCTTCTTGCTGATCATCGCTCCTAGCAAGGTCAAGGTATGCACAAGTCCTGCCGCGAGCAGCAACGGGAACTCGAACGCGAGCAACCCCTGCCAACCCGCCGGCCCGACGACCGCCAGGAAGATGGCAAAGGGCAAGGTCAGCAACGTTAGCCAGTACTGCAGCAGGGGGGCACCCAGCACGAACCCGACCGCCAGCCAGTGCGGAGGAACTGGCGAGACCCGGTGGAAGTCGAGAATCCCGCTTTCCCTCGCCCCCCCGACCGAACTGCCAATCTCTCCCGCCCCGGCGAACACGAGCGTCACCACCTGGAGCATGATCACCAGGGTCAGCGGTGTCGTTCCGCTGAGTTGGTTGATTTGATAGTATGACCAGCAGACGATTGCACAAAGCGTCACCACCACGATCGACCAGGGGATCACCCGGTTTCGGCGCAATCGAGATCGGGCGTGCTTCGTCAGGATCGGGTTGTCGAAGATGATGTCGAACCGGCTGGCCATTACGAAAGCTCCTTGGCGCCGACCTTCAGGAACAGTTCTTCCAGCCCTTCCTTGCGACGGCTGAACGACGCGACCCGCACCCCTCCCCCGACCAGGGCGGCCAGCAATCCGGCCGCCTGCTCGGCGTCTCCCTGGTACGGTACCTCAAAAACGTTCGCCCCAGTCTGCTCGACCCCCGAGGCGGCCGGGTCAGCATCTGCAATCCGGCGGAGGTCGTCGGCATGGCCTCCGATCACCTCAATCACCAGCATGCCGCCGCCCATGACCCGGTTGCGCACCTCGTCGACCGTGCCGCTCACGACCATCCGGCCGCGTTCCATGATGGCGACCGACGTGCAGAACTCGGTCATCTCGGCCAGAATGTGCGAGGAGATCAGGACCGTCTTCCCCTCGCTCGACAGGCGCTTCAACACATTCTTGAGATCGATCCGCCCGCGAGGGTCGACCCCGCTGGCCGGCTCGTCGAGCAGCAAGACCTTCGGGTCGGAGATCAAGGTCTTCGCCAGCATCACCCGCTGCCGCATGCCTCGGGAGAGGGTCGCGACCATCTCGTTCTTCTTTTCGGGCAGGCTGACCAGATCGAGCGACCGGTCGATCATCGCGTTCCGGTCGTGCCGGGGAATGCCATAGCTGGAGGCGAACAGGTCGAGGAATTCCCAGACCTTCAGGTCGTCGTACATGGGGGGAAAGTCGGGCATGAAGGCGACCACGCGGCATGCGTCTCGCGGTCGCTCGCGCATGTCGACCCCGGCCAGGTTGATCTCGCCGTAGGTCGGCTCGATCAGGCCGAGGATCGCCCGCATGGTCGTGGTCTTGCCCGCGCCGTTGGGGCCGATCAGGCCGCAGACCTCTCCCGGTCCGACTTCCAAGGACAGGTCGTGCACCGCACAGACCGTGTCGTAATCGACCCGAAGGTCCTTGACGTGAATCATCCCCGATGTACTCCGAATCGCTTCCTCATCTCGATCCTCGACGCTACGGTATGGCCACCGGCAGAGACTGTCCATAGGATGACGAGCATCCTTCATTCGATTCCCGCATCTTCAGGACGGCAGGATGCCAGGGCCTTGCCGTCGATCCCCCGGAGCCTTTTGCGATGAAGCTTGGCTTCAATACGGCCATCGTGCCCGACCTGTCGCTCGAACAGGTGCTCGACCTCGCCCACGAACAGGGGTTCTCGTGCATCGAAGCTTGCTGCTGGCCTCCCGGCAAGGCCGAGCGCCGCTATGCGGGGGTCACGCACATTGACGTGGAAAGCCTCGATGCCGACGACATCCAGCGCATCCACGTCCTCTGTTCCTCGAAGGGGGTTTCGCTCTCGTCGCTCGGATATTATCCGAACGTCCTGCAACCCGACCGCGAGCAGGCCGAGCGAGAGATCGCCCACCTGAGACGGGTGATCGAGGCGTCAGCCGCCCTCGGGGTCAACGTGGTCACAACCTTCGTGGGCCGCGATCCCGGATTGTCGGTCGATGAGAACTGGCCCCGGTTCCTCGACGTCTGGCGGCCCTTGATCGCCCTGGCCGAGGAGAACGGGGTGAAGGTCGGCATCGAGAACTGCCCGATGATCTTCACCCGAGACGAGTGGCCGGGGGGCAAGAACCTGGCCACCACCCCGAGCATCTGGCGACGGATGTTCGAGGACATTCCCAGCCCGAACTTCGGCCTGAATTACGACCCGTCGCACTTCATCTGGCAGATGGTCGACTACATCGCCCCGATCTATGAGTTCAAGGACCGACTGCACCACGTCCACGCCAAGGACGCTCGGATCGACCGCGAGAAGCTCGATGAGCACGGGATCATGGGCTATCCGAACCTCTGGCATACGCCCAAGATCCCCGGCCTGGGAGACGTGAACTGGGGCCGATACTTCGGTGCCCTCTCCGACGTCGGCTACACAGGTCCGGTCGCCATCGAGATTGAGGACCGCGCCTTCGAAGGCTCGCTCGAAAAGCGTAAGGAGTCGTTGATCATTGCCCGCCGCCACCTCATCCAGTACCTCGGGGGCTGAGCCGAACGGCCCTCCGATCGACCTGTCGATCCTGATTCCCGTGAAGGACGAAGTCGAGAACGTTCGGCCGCTCCACGCGGAGATTACCGGAGCGCTCGGGCAGCTTCCCTTGCGCTTCGAGGTCATCTTCGTCGATGACGGCTCGACCGACGGCACCGCGTCCCAGCTTCGGGAGATCCAGGAAACGGACCCGGATCACGTCCGGATCGCCTTCCTGCGGACCAACTGCGGGCAAACCGCCGCGCTCTCGGCCGCGATGGACCTGGCCCGGGGCGAGGTCCTCGTGCCGATGGACGGCGACGGCCAGAACGACCCGAACGACATCCCGAGACTCCTGGAGAAGCTGGACGAGGGGTTCGACGTCGTCTCCGGCTGGCGTCGCGACCGCAAGGACAAGTGGCTGACTCGAAGGGTGCCGTCTCAGATCGCCAACCGCCTGGTCGCGCGGCTCTCGCGGGTCCCCTTGCACGACTTCGGCTGCACGCTCAAGGCCTATCGCCGGAGGGTCCTGCGGGGGGTCCGGCTCTATGGCGAGATGCACCGGTTCATCCCTGTCTTCGCCTCGTGGCAAGGGGCGAAGGTGGCTGAGCTGGTCGTCAACCATCGGCCTCGGCAGGCCGGTCGGACCAAGTACGGACTGGGTCGGACGTTCAACGTCGTGCTTGATCTGATCTTGATTCGGTTCTATCAGAGTTATGCCCAGCGGCCGATCCACTTCTTCGGCCGGGTCGGGCTGTATGCGTTGGCCCTAAGCGTCGCGGCGTTCGGGTTCATGCTGTTCTACAAGTATGGCTATCCGGCAATGGGTTTTCCGAAGAAGGACTTTGTCGAGACTCCCCTGCCCCAGGTGGCGATCACCTTCTTTCTGGCCGGGGTCCAGTTGATTGTGACAGGGGTCGTGGCCGAGATGGTGATGCGGACCTATTACGAATCGCAGGGCAAGCCGACGTATCTGCTGGGCGAGGTGCTTCAGGAAGCCAAGGTCAGTGATCCGCCGGGGTTGCCTGCGGAGCCCTCGTGACGGGCCCCGAGCCGGGAGGGATCGCGGCGGCTGGTTCGCCGGCCGTCGCCGGTTCGTTCTCGTCGCTCCTCTGAGACTGGGTCAGCTCCCGAACTTGACCCGCGTTGGCCAGGTAAACAAACAGAGCGATGAGGGCTCCAAGGAACTGGGCGACGCGGAAGGCCATCATCGTGACCGCACCACCGTCGTAGTTGGCCAGCTTGAACAAGACTCCGCTGATCTGTTCCGAGACGCCCAGCGCGCCGAACGGCAACGGAATGGCCGTGCTGAACAAAACCAGGGGAACAATCAGGAAGTGCTGCGCCAGCCCCGGCACCTCGGGGAAGAGGGCCCGGCCGATGAAAATGAATGCAAAAATGTTCAAAACATGGGTTAAAGAGGACATCACTACCGTTCCGACCACCACGTCCATCCGGCGTCGGTAGGATGAGCCCATGACGGCCAGTTCGTGCAGCGCGGCCGCAAATTTCCGGCGGTGGGCAAAGCGCTCGGCCAGGGGGCGATACAAGGGGGGGGCAAAGGCCACCGCCATCACGCCGATGACCGCGGCCGACATGAACACCGCAGCCCCGATTAGACGACGCACGGGGGCCTCGACCCCGTTCCAGGCGAAGGCCCCGACGATCATCGCCAGCAGGAACATCCCGAGCAGGCCAATCATGCGGTCGATCGCCACCGAGGCCGCCGCTTGCGTCTTGCGCGACTGCTCGCGCATCAGGTAGGCCGCCTTGACGAAGTCTCCGCCAACGGCTCCCGGAATGACCATGTTGAACAGAAGCCCGATGAATCCCAGCCGCAACGCGTCGCGTACCCGGAACGGCAAGCCGAGGGCACGAACAAGGACATACCAGCGCAGGAATGCCAGCACGGCCCCGCTAAAATAGAGCACGAAGCCGATGGCAAACAGCCCGTAGTTGATCTTTTGATCCAGGACTTCGGCGATCTGATCACGATTGGTCCAGATGGCCAGGCCGAGCAGTCCCAACCCGACCGCGAGGCGGACCAGGTAGCCGATGATCAGACGGACGGTGCGCTTGGGAGGCGTCATACGGCTTCTCGTCGGCGGCAAGAAAGGGACGACCGGGCGTCGAACGACGCTTGAGCAAACGTAGTGAAGCCTGGCAAGTGTGTCAACCAGACCTGGACAGGTCGGCCGACGTCTGATGCTGGCCAAGGACCTGGATGGTCGCATCGGTGACGCGGCCGTTTGGGCCGTTGCCGCAATTCTGACGGCAAGGCGGCCCCGACGAAGACCCCCGAGGAACATCGTTCATGACCTGGTCCGATCGACGTTCTCTGGTTCTGATGATGGCCGTCGTTCTGGTCTGGCAGATTCCGTTGTTCGGCCGCACCCGAGCCGGCCAGGACGAGAGCTTCTACGGCGTTCCGGGCATGATGATCTTGCGGAGCGGCCTGCCCCAGATCCCTTACATTCCGTCTCGGGACCCGGAGACGATCTACTACCATGCCGACGAGATTCTCTACACCCTGCCGCCGCTCGGCTTCTACCTGGAGGCGGCCGTTCACCTGGTTCTGGGAGACGGCCTTGCCCCGGCCCGATTGGCGTCGATGATCGCCGGCCTGGTGGCGGTCGCGATCGTCTGCGACCTGACCCGGCGCTGCTCGGGGTCGAGCCGAGCGGCCTTGCTGGCGGCGGCGAGTTTCCTGTTCTCGCGGGCCTTCCTCTTTCCCGCCACGACCGCCCGACCCGACATGGCGGCGATCGCCTTCGGGCTGGGGGCCGTCTGGTGGGTTTCCCGAGACGACCGACGCTGGCGAGACGTGGCACTCGGCGGAGTCATGGCGGGCCTGAGCATGCTCTGCCACCCGCTCGGCCTGGTGCCGACGGCGCAGGTCGGGCTGGCCTTGCTTGTCGGCGGTCGGCCCTGGCGACGGAGGATCGGCGAGGCGTCGGTTTACTCGGCCGTGGCCCTGGCGGTCTTCGGGCTCTGGCTGCCGATGATCGCGATGCACCCGGAGCTGTTCCGGATCCAGTTCGGCGGGAATGTGCTCGATCGCGCGGGTCCGGGCCTGGGAGAGACGATTGTGGGATTGCCAGGTGTGCTGGCATTTCAGGCCTGGAATGCCTTCGACCACGTCGGCCCCATTCAGGCGGGGCTGTACGGCCTCGGCACGCTGTGGCTGATGGCCGAGGTGACCCGGAAGGCAGATCAAGGGCAATCGCGACGGGTGCTGTTTCATGTGGTGGCGGCGGTGGTGTTGCTCGTCCTGCTCATGGGGAGTCACCATATCCGAAATTACTACGGGTATCCGGCCGCCCTGCTCAGTGTGCCGGTCGGCTTGTTGCTCGACCGGGCGGCGTCGAGGCTCGGGGCCTTGGTTGGCACAGGATGGGCGAAGGCGATCGTGGCGGCAATGCTGGTGCTGGCGATGGTTCCAGGGTCAGGGCTGCGGGTGCTGGGGGCTCATCTCCAGCACTGGACCGACCCCAACTACCGGGTCGGTCCCTTTGTGGACCGGATCGTTGCCGACCTGCCTCCCGGGGCCCTCGTGGCCGCCGACGGGTCGTATGTGCTGGAGTTCTTCCTGCGAGATCGTCCCGTGGTCGAGGCGATCGTCGATCCGTTCTACTTCAATGTACGGCTGGAGCCGTTCGAGTATGCGGTCTTCGGACCGGTTGGACTGGAGCAGATTCGGCCGGAAATTGAGGGGCTGGAACTGGTCGAGACTTACGGCGATCCGTCTGATCCATTCGGCCATTACGCGGAACTCTACCGGCGGGTTCGGACGGATTCGGGAAGCCGGTCGGCGTTCTGATCTCGGGGCGGACCGTGCCCTAGCGAACCGGCCGATGGTTTGCTCAGTGTGAGGGGTCGTCCAGTAGATCGTGCTGAAGGTGGCGCAGCAACGCTTCGGCGTCGAAGCGGGAGATGCCGAGGGTGTTGGCGAGGGCGAAGTCGTCGAGTCCGGAATCGACGGGCAGGTTCACGCGGGGCAAGAGGCGACGGAGCCGATCGGGCAGCGGAGGCGCGGGGGAGCGGCGGCGATGCTCGGCCCAGGGGTCGCCGAGGCCGACGAAGCCCGGGTCGAGCCAGTACGCGCGGCCCCCTTCGCGGAGCAATCGGGCGAACCAGGCCTCGAAGCTCGGGGCGATGATCCGGGGTGGGAGGCCGGTCAGGTCGTCTCCGGAGGCGAAGATGGGGGCATCGCCGCAGGGGAGCCAGCGATAGGCCAGGTCCATGCAAATGGTTTCGGCCTCGTTCGGGTTGCCCAGTTCGAACCAGCTCTCGGGCTGGACGATCAGGCCAGGCACTCGGGCGAACGGGACCATCGGGCCGATGGCGGCGATGGGGTGAATCGCCGGACCGGACTCGGGATAGAAGCCGTCGGAGAGCCGCAGCCAGGCACGCAGCGCCCGAGGCAAGGCGAAGCCGTGGCGGTATTCCCAGTCGTTGAGCGTGGCCTCGGGCACGGGGGGACGCAGGGCGGAGGCTCCGCCGCCGATCGCGGCCAGGGCTTTTGAAGTCGGCAGCCAGGAGGACGGCACTCCCGAGGCCTGGGCCCAGGTGCCGACCGCCTCCTCCAACCGGTCTTGTGTTGCCGTGATGGGGCTCATGACAGGGCGGCCTCCGTGACCGGAACCGATTGCCGTTCCGAAGTAACGACCCGACCCAGGAGCGTGACCGCACTGACGTTCTCGACCACCACCGGCAGCAGATGACCTGCCTGCCGACGATTGCCGGTGAAGACGACGATGCGGTCGCAGGAGGTCCGACCGGTCATCTGGGTGACGCCGCTGCTGTTGGAATCACGTTCACCCTGCTTGCTCGCGGCCCTGCTGGGGCCTTCGACCAGGACCTCGACGGTCTGGCCGATCAGGGGGCGATTGTCTTCCAGACTGATGGCGTTCTGAATGGCGAGCAGTTCGTTGTTCCGGCGCTTCTTGATCGCTTCGGGCACGTCGTCGGCAAAGCGATCGTCGGCCTTGGTACCGGCCCGAGGGCTGTACTTGAAGATGAAGCTGTTCTTGAACCGGGAGCGTTCGACCAGCGCGACGGTCTTCTGGAAACTTTCCTCGGTCTCGCCGCAGAAGCCGACGATGAAGTCGCTGGAGACGGCGCAATCGGGGATCGTTTCCCGGATACGGGCCATCATCTCGTCATACTGGGCCACGGTGTAAAGCCGCTTCATGCGCTTGAGGACCTCGTCGCAACCACTCTGAGCCGGGACGTGAAGGTAGCGGCTGGCTCTCGGCAAATCCCGGACCGCCTGAAGCAGGTCGTCGGTCATGTCGAGCGGGAAGTTGGTGACGAACTTCAGGCGGAGCAGGCCGTCGAGGTCGTGGAGGGCGACGAGCAGGTCGGACAGGCGGGTGGTCCGGCCGTCGCCGTGGCGGAATTTATAGCTGTTGACCGTTTGGCCGAGCAGGGTGATCTCCTTGACCCCCTGATCGACGAGGCGTCGGGCTTCCTCGACGATCAACTCGGGCGGTCGGCCCTGTTCGGGGCCTCGGACGGAGGGAACGATGCAGTAGGTGCAGAACTTGTCGCACCCCATCTGGATGCGGACAAAGGCCTGATGCGGGGTGGCTCCCTGGGGGGTGGGTTCGGGAGCGCGGTCGGGGTCGTAGGTGGGGAAGGTGTCGAGGACTTCGAGCGTCTTGCCGGCGTTGCGGGCCAGGCTGATGGCCATCTGGGGTTTCTGCTCGTTCTGGGCCGTCTGGAGCAACTCGGAGACGCGGCCGATCTGACCGGGGCCGACAACAAGGTCGACGTGAGGGGCGCGCTGGAGGATCTGCTTCTGGTCCTTCTGGGCCATGCAGCCGATGACGCCGATCTGGAGGTCGGGCCGAGCGTTCTTGAGGTGCTTGATCCGGCCCAGGGCGCTATAGACCTTGTCCTCGGCGTGCTGGCGGACGGAGCAGGTGTTGTAGAGGATCGTATCGGCCTGGCGCAGGTCGTCGGTCAGCTCGTAGCCGTCGCGGCGGAGCTGGGCAACGATCAGTTCGCTGTCCAGCACATTCATCTGGCAGCCAACGGTCTCGATATAGAGCGATTTCCGAGGAGTCGCCGGGTCCGACATTGTCAGGCTCCGGTCCGACGGGCACGACCACCCGGCGGCGTTGCGAAGGGCCAAAGGGCTACCGATCGTCATCAACGTCGGCAGTTTTCCCATTCTAACGAAGAGTGACGAGGTTTGAAAACGTGGGTCCGCGGTCCTCGAAGCCGTCCGGGCCGGAATAAAGGGGCGGGAAACGCGTCTTGAGGCGGGATCATCCTGAAGGGTGAGGCCATTCATCGGCCTTACAGGTAGGTAGATTACTTTACGAGATGCCTGGATTCCTGACAACCGGTTCTTCCGAGGATTCCGGTCCGAAGTGGTCGCCGGGGCGGACCGAGTGGCCTCGGAGAAACGCATCGACCGGCATGGGCTTCTTCCCCGGGACCTGGACGAACCAGAGCCGGACGGCCCCCTCGCCGGCGGCGACCACCAATCCCGGACCCGATGCCGAGGCGTCGGCCGCGATCGCCCGGCCGGGCTCCCCCAGCCCTTCGACGACGCTGGAGCGGTGGACGATCAGGCGGACGGGCGTCTTGTCGGGATCGGACGGGTGCCAGAAGGTCGAGGCGGTCGGCCAGGGTTGCATGGCCCGGACGAGGTTGTGGATCTCCTGCGCGGGGCGGGACCAGTCGATGATCCCGTCCTCCTTGCGCAGCTTCGGGGCCTTCGTGGCCTGGGTGTTCTCCTGGGGAATGACCTTGGCAGTGCCGGCGGCGAGGGCGTCGATTGCCTCGACGATCAAGGGAGCGCCGAGGCGGGCGAGTCGATCCTCCAGCTCTCCGGCGGTTTCGTCGCGGGCGATCGGGGTGCGGGCGACGGCGATCATGCCGCCGGCGTCGACGCGGGGAGACATTCGGATGACGGTCACGCCGGTTTCCGTTTCGCCGTGCTGGATGGCTCGGGCGACGGGGGCGGCGCCGCGGTACTTCGGGAGGATTGAGCCGTGGAGGTTGATCCCTCCCATCGGCGGCACGCCGAGCAGTTCGGCTGAGAGGATCTGCCCGTAAGCGGCCGTGACGAGCAGGTCGGGCCGCATCGACCGGACCAGCTCGACCCCTTCGGCGGCGTTGACGTCTTCCGGCTGTTCGACCCGGATGCCCTGGCGGATCGCCTCCTCCTTGATCCGGCTTGGGATCAACTCCTGCTTGCGACCCTGGGGGCGGTCGGGCTGCGTGATGAGGGCGACGACCTCGTGCCCGGTCTTGAGCAGGGCCTGAAAGGTCGGCAGGGCGAAATCCTTCGTGCCGAGCATCACGATCCGGACAGCGGGGGCGGGCATGAGGGGCAATCCAATAGGGTGCAACACGCTTTTGAGGAAGAAGTTACGTCACTTGACTTTGGTATGGATCAGGCGTTCTGGGGGGTCGGGGTGGTGGGCTGGCGATCGGCGTCGGAGAGGACATCGGGCAGGATGCCGCCGTGCTGGGCGAGCGCGGCGAGGCGGCCCTGGATCGCCGTGTCGTCGTCAAAGACCCCGTCCGTCTGGGACTTGCGGAACGCGACCTCGATCTCGCGGAGTTTGGCTGCGGTGGCAGCGCGGACGGGGGCATCGAAGCGGTCGGTGATGAGGGTGCCGTCGAGGTGGTCGTTCTCGTGCTGGATGGCCCGAGAGAGCAAGCCGTCGACATCGGCCTCGATCTGACGGCCGTGCAGATCGAAGGCCCGAACGCGGATCTTCTTTGAGCGACGGACCTTACCGTAAAGGGTGGGGAGGCTGAGGCAGCCTTCTTCTTCCTCAACAACCGACTCGCGCTTGAGGATCTCGGGGTTGATGAAGACCTGTTCCTGCTCGGGTTGCTCGGGGTCGGCGGTCAGGTTGAGGATGAAGAACCGCAGGGGCAAGGCGACCTGATTGGCGGCCAGTCCGATCCCCTTGGCCTCGTACATCAAGTCGAACATGCGGCGCACGGTGGCCCGGAATTCATCGTCGATCCGGCGCAGCGGCTGACTCTTGTAGCGGAGGGCCGGATGGGGGAAGGTCACGATCCGAAGCACGACGGGACTCCCGAGCTT
Source organism: Tautonia rosea (assembly GCF_012958305.1). NCBI lineage: Bacteria > Pseudomonadati > Planctomycetota > Planctomycetia > Isosphaerales > Isosphaeraceae > Tautonia > Tautonia rosea. The sequence continues at coordinate 80,877 of NZ_JABBYO010000004.1, forward strand.
GGCGTGGCGAGGTGGGCAGCGGTCAGAGCACGGCTGGAGGAATCGATCGATTATACGCACCAGACCGGTACGGTGGCCACGGCGTCTCAACGAGGGGAGGTTCGGCCTGAATTCGGGATCGGTGCGCTGATTGCCAGTTCTTGATGGTGTTGGGAGTAAAGGGGTTGCGTCAAGAAATGGGTTCGCTCCGTTTTTCGAAGCAGCCGATTGGGTTGGTTTGGCGCGGGGAATTTGGCTTTGTTTCGTACGAGCGATGGGTGGTGTTGGGTTCGAGGTATTGGGTGTGTATTGGTGCCGAGAATTTGGGTTCGTTTGGCACATGAGCGGGGAATCGGGAGGGTGAGACTCGGGCAGGAGCTTGACTGTATGGGTGGTTGTCTTTGCGGGAAAGAGGATGGGAATGCGTGACGATCAGACGACGATATGATCGGGAAAATTGGCAGTTGTAGTCACTTGGGATCGAGAAAGGTTTGGCAAGGTGTGAGTGCGATTGAGCGGGAACGCGGGGCGAGGGTGCTTGAGGGGGGCCGAGGGAGGGGGAATAATGGGGATCAGCGGCAAGCGCGGCAGGGATGGGAGCGACGGAAGTCGAACGGGCGCATGATCGAAGTCGAGCAACTGTCGAAGCGGTACGGCTCGGTGCGGGCGGTCGAGGGTCTGAGCTTCTCGATCGGCCGGGGGGAGATTGTCGGCTTACTTGGCCCGAACGGGGCGGGGAAGTCGACAACGATGAGGATGTTGACGACGTTCTTGATGCCCACGAGCGGCCGGGCGCGGCTGGCCGGTCACGACGTGCTCGATGAGCCGCTTCAGGTGCGTCGGAAGATCGGGTACTTGCCGGAGAGTGTCCCGTTGTACCCGGAGATGAGGGTCCGGGAGTTCCTCCGATTTCGGGCTTCAATCAAAGATGTGCCGCGGTCGAAGCGTCGAGGGGCGATCGACGACGCGATTGAGATGACCGGCCTGAGTACGGTGTCGCATCGGGTGGTCGGGAACCTGTCGAAGGGGTATCGCCAGCGGGTGGGATTGGCCGATGCCCTGCTGAGCGACCCGGACATCCTGATCCTCGACGAGCCGACAGCGGGGCTTGACCCGATCCAGATTGGCGAAGTTCGGGACTTGATCCGGGAGCTGGGCAAACGGCACACGATCTTGTTGAGCACGCACATCTTGCCTGAGGTGGAGATGGTCTGCGGGCGGGTCATTATTATTGCCTCGGGCCGGATTGCGCTGGATGAGCCGCTGGAGCGGTTGCGGTCGGGCCGGTCGGTCGAGGTGGAAGTGCGGGGGCCGAAGGATTCGGTGCGAGGGGCATTGGAAACGGCTCCGGGCGCTGCCGGGGTGAGGCCGATCGCGGTCGAGGAGGCGGTCAAGGGGGATGCGGGGGTTTGTGCCTTTGAGATCCGGCCGAAGCATGACGGGGGGATCGAGGAACTCCGGGAACTGATCGCCCGGCGGATCGTCCAAAACGGTTGGGCGGTGCGGCGGTTGGACCTGTCGCGGTCGACGCTCGAAGAACGGTTCGTGAGGGCGGTCCGGGATGCGGTGGTCGTCGATCATGAGGGGGAGGCGGCGTGAGCGATCGGGCAGCGTTCTGGACACGGACCCCGCTCCCCGCACGCGGGGAGCGGGGGGTAGACGTCAACCCTCGCCCCCGCTCGCGGGGGAGCGGGTGGCCGCAGGCCGCGTAAGGGGCTGCGGTCGGATCGAGAAGCCCGGACTGCGAGGCAAAGACCCCTCACCCCGGCCCTCTCCCCACCCGTGGGGAGAGGGAGGCAACGCAACGGAACCAGCTCCTGGTTGCGAGCTCGATGACCAATCGAGCACCAGAACGCAGAACGATCGAACGAACCTGAAGGCGGCTGAAAAGGCTTATGCGACACGTCCCGGCACTGGTGAAACGCGAGCTGTCGAGCTATTTCCTGAGGCCGATGGCGTACTTTGTGTTACTTGGGTTTCAGGTGATCGCGATGCTGGATTACTTCCAGCTCGTCGAGCTCTTGAGCGAGCCAAGGGCGGTGCTGTCGTTCTCGGGGCAGTTGAACCCGATGAATTATTATGTGGCGGGGTCGTGGATGTTCTGGGTGGCGCTCCTGATCGCGGTGCCGGCCCTGACGATGCGATTGATCGCCGAGGAACGCCGGACGGGCACGATCGAGGGCCTGATGACCGTGCCGGTGACGGAAACCGAGGTGGTGCTGGGCAAGTGGATCGCCGGGGTGGTGATGTACCTGGCCTTGCTCGTGCCGTTTGCGATTTACCTGCCCTTTCTCAAGCAAGTGGGCGGCTATGAGCTGGACCCGGAGCCGTTGATCTCGCTGGCGGTCGGACTGACGACGATGGGGATGATGTTCATGAGCATTGGCGTGGCCTTCAGCGCCGCGACGCGGAACCAGGTGGAAGCGGCGGTTGGGACGTTCGTGGTCCTCCTGGCGATGCTGTTGATCACGGTGCTCAATCAGGTGGTCCCGGAGTGGGCCGAGGCGGTGTCGTTCCTGTCGGTGTACGTGCAGCTCTCGGAGTTCGCCGCAGGGCGGCTCGACCTGCGCGTGGTGGCGCTGCACCTGTCGGTGACCGTCTTCGCGTTGTTCCTGGCGGTGAAGGTGCTTGAAGCCCGCAGGGAGAGCTAACAGAAGGCGATGAACATGGGCATGGGTGATCGGGTTTTCGACCTGCTCGGGCGGGAAGTGGCGGTGGTGGTGGCCCTGGTGGTCGTCGGGGCGATGGCGCTTTACTGGTTCCTGCGAGGGGCCCCGCTGGGCCAGGCGGCCGAGGCGGAACGTGCCGGCGAGGCGCCGCCGCCGCGTTACAGGGACCTGATCGCCGCGGCCACGACGTTCGGCCTGCTCGGGATTCTGCTGGGGGCGTATGTGGCGGTGCGCTTCGGCGTGCCGCAGTCGATCGCGGTGTTTGCGATGGCCTTCGGCGTGTTGCTCCTGACCTTGTGGTCGAACCGGAAGTATCGGCACGCCAGCCCGAGCCTGCGGCGGATGGCCCGCGTGACCGACGCGAGCATGACCGGGGCGTTGCTGGCCGGGGTGCTGATCGTGGGCAACGTGCTGGCGTTCACGTACGGCGGCAGGCCGATCGACCTGTCGCTTGATCGGTCGTACTCGCTCGAATCGTTGACGATCAACCAGCTCCAGGACCTGGACGAGCCGGTGACGTTCACCCTCTTTTTCGGGTCGGGCGAGCGGGTGTTCGGGCAGGTGGATCGCATCCGGCAGCTCTTGCGGCTTTATCAGAACGAGGCGCCCGACCGCATCACGGTCGACACGCTCAACCCGTTTGATGACCCCGAGCGAGCCCGAGAGCTGGCCGAGCAGGTCCCGGGCCTGGCCCTGACCGAAGGGGGCGGCGTGCTCGTCACCTACGGCGAAGGGGACGAGGCGAGACGGATCATCGTTCGCAATTCGGACATGTTCGCGGCCGAGGTGCCGAACGATCCGGGGTCGAGCGTCGTGGCCGAGACCTCGTTTCTGGGAGAGGCGGCCCTGACGACGGCCCTGATCCGCTTGAAACAGGGGGAACAGCCGATCGTTGCCTTCACGACCGGCCACGGTGAGCCGTCGATCGACGCGATGGACCCGAGGCGCCCGGGGCTGGGGCAGTTGCGGGCAAGGCTCGAATCCATCGGCATGAAGGCGGTGTCGTTCAACCCGGCCGGACAGGTGCCGGAAGGGGCGACGGTGGTGGTCGTGGCCGCTCCCGAGGAGACGATCGGGCCGGACGTGGTCGCCCGGTTGAGGGGATTTGCCGACACCGGCGGGCGCGTTCTGGTGATGGTCGGCAACGCGACGCCCAGTGGTCTGGAACCGTGGCTGGACGAGTGGGGGGTTGGGATCGGGCCGGGACGGGTGGTTGATCCGGGTTTGGCCTTCCGAGGGCGGGCGGATTTACCCCTGGTGCCGATCGAGCCGGGAGCGCAGAATCCGCCGATCGTCGCGCCGATTGAGGGGCGGATGATTCTGATGCCTCAGGCGGCGCCGATCGAGGTGAAGGCCGGAGCCGACGCGGTGTCCGCGTTTCTGGTGACGCCGCTCTTGCGGACGGGGCGGACGTCGTTCGTCGAATCAACGCCTGAGGCCGGTCCCCCGCAGCGCGATGCGGACGAGGACCGACCGGGGCCGGTGGTGGTGGCGGCGTCCGTGACTGATCGGCCGAGCCCGACCGAGCGCTCGCCGGAACTGACGTTGAGGCTTGTCTTGATCTCCAGCCCAACGGCAGCCGACAACCAGACGGTCGCGGCCGTGGGTGTGGCGAATCTTGATCTGATCGTCAACGCGATCAGCGGGTTGCAAGATCGACCCGATCTGGTCGGGCTCGCGCCTCGAACCTACGTGGCCCGCGTGTTGAAGGCCGGGCCGAACCTGAGGGCGAAGCTGGTCTTGCTGCCGACCTTGCTGGCCGTTTCGGTACTGGTGGGCCTGGGGATGGCCACGTACCTGGCACGAAGGGAGTGAGGATCGGATCGGATTGATCGGGAGGCGGGCCAATCCGCGTCGGATGGGAAACTGCCGGCGAAAATCGTCAGGTGCCGAGGTGGCGGGATGATGGGCAAGCGAGCAACGGTGGTTCTCCTCGTCCTTTTTTTCGGAGGCCTGGGTGCGCTCTGGTGGGCGAGGACGGCAGGCGTGCCGACGGCCGACGAACGCAGGGCGATGCAAGGCCGGGTCCTGCCGCAGTTGCTCAAGGTGGAGACGGAGCAGATTACCCGGATCGAAATTGACGATCCGAGCACGGGCGATCAGATCGCCCTGGAACGACGGGACGATGCCTGGCAGATCGTTTCGCCGATCAACGCCCTCGCCGATCGCCGACAGGCAGAGGGGTTGCTGAACAACCTGAAGTCGCTTCAGGCGTCTCCTGAGGCGGGCACCCTGGCAGGCGACCCGGCGCGGTTCGGGCTGGAGCCGGCGGATCGGGTGATTCGGGTGTTTCGATCGGGGGATCAAGAACCGATCGCCACGCTCGCCCTGGGAGACGAGCTGGAACGCCTGCGCTACGTGAGGGCCGAGGGGGGGCCGATCACCCTGACCGATTCCCTTCGGGTCGAGCCGAACGCGGTGGACCCCCAGAGCTGGCGCGAGCGGGGGCTGTTCGAGATTTACACGTATGATGTGAAGGCGATCAACGTGGTTGGCCCCGGAAGGCGGCTCAACGTAGTCTTCGATGGGGGTCGGTGGCGGATTGTCCATCCGTTCCGAGCGCCGGCCAATGCGGAAGCGATCAACGGGTTGCTCGCCGATCTGGCTGAACTGGAGGCGATTGCCGGGGCTGAGGGGTTCGCGGCCGAGGATGTGGAGGATCTGGCCCCCTTTGGCCTCGACCCGGAGAACGCCACCATCATCACCCTTCTGCCGGCGGGGCTGACCGGCTCCCCCGAGCCGCAGATGGCGTACCTGGGAAGCGCCCCGGAAGGCCAGGACGACCTGCGCTTTGCCAGGCGAGCGGGGCAGGATGATGTGCTGGTGGTCCGGCCTCGCAAGGTGGCCGAACTCGGCCTGGACCCGCAAGCGGTGCGAAGCCGGAAGGTCGTCGATTTCCGACCGAGCGAGGTGCAGGGCATTCAGATTGAAGCCAGAGGCCAGACCTATCAACTTGCCAAGGGGTCGGACGGCTGGCGAGTGCAATCGCCGAGCGAAGGGTTGGCCGATGCGCTCGATGTGGCGACCTTGCTGGAAACGCTCGTCGCTTTGGAATCGGCTGAGTTCTTCCGAGCGGACGAGGTGGGGGCCGAGCGGTCAGGACTAGATGCGCCGGCGGCGACGGTGTCGGTCTGGCTCGATCGGCCTGAGCCGGGAGACGACGACGGCCCGCTGTTCGAGCGATCGGCCAATGCGTCGTTGAAAATCGGTCGATTCGACGCTGGTCGCAAGCTGGTGTACGGGCAGTTGGAACGGGATGAGGAGACCGTGCTCGCCCTGCCGGGAACGGTGCTTACGATTGTTCCCGATGGTCGGCTCGCGTTACGCGATCGAACCCTGGTGCGACAGGACCCGAGGACGGTCCGGCGGATCGAGCTGACCCGAGGGGAGCGGTCGCTGACCCTGGAGCGGTCGGCAAGCTCCGGCGTCGGAGGGGCGCAGGGGACCTGGGAGGTGATTGAGCCGACGCTCGCGCCGGCGGATCGCCTGGCGACGATGATGCTGATCGAGGGGCTTTCGCGGCTTCGGGCCGAACGGTGGGTTGAGGATTCGGACGAGCCGTTGGCGAGCTTCGGGCTTGAGGAACCAAACCTTCGGGTCACGTGGGAAGGGGAGTCGGGCGAGCCGATGACACGGACCCTGGAGGTGGGGGCCGTGGTGCCGGATCGCCCCGAGGAAGCCTTCGCGAGGCTCGACCGCGAGTCGGGTGTCTTCACAATCGGCCCGAAACTGCTGGCGGTCTTGACGGCTGAATTCCGCGATCGGCGCTTACTGGCGTTTCCGGTTGAGCAGGCGATTCGAATTGCGGTGCAGGGCTCGGACGCGGAGGTGGTCTTCGTCCGGGGAAACTCGGGGACATGGGAACCTGAGGCGGGAGCGGACGCCTGGCCGGAGGGATACGACGCCGATCGCGTGGCGGCTCTTGCCGCGAGCCTGGCGGAGCTGACGGCCGATCAGATCGTGCAGGATGACGGGTCGATGCCCGAAGGGCGCGGCCTGACCGATCCAGAGTTGATGATCGAGGTGCGGCTGAAGGAGCCGGAAGGGGTGGCCACGGTTCGGCTCGGATCGGTGGTCAACGGGCTCCGATTCGCGGCGATGAAGGCTGAAGGCCCCGGCGCGGTGTTCCTGATCAAGGCCGAGCCGTTCGATCTGCCGGTGCCTCGATCGGGGGATCGGACGGACGAGCAGCCGTGAGCACGGGGTTGTTTCGATGATGACGCAATGCAATTGCTGAAATCGTTACGCGAGTGCGCGAGGTGCTTGGTGGAAGTGTTTTCAGGAATCGAGCGGTAGGCAGTGGACCGGGCATTGGGTTCGATTATGATGGGGCTCGACCGGGGCTGAGGGAGTGGGCTCCGGCGAGGCGTGGGAGACGTTTCCTTCGAGCGTCGACCGGAACCGTGCGGGCACGAGGAGTCGGATCGATCGATGGAGTGTCTGGGACCACAGTGCGCAAGCATGTTACTGGAGTGGCTCCGCGCACGAGCCGAAGCGACGTCGGAGGAAGGCGGTTCGTCGTCGGAGAATGCGTCGGCCGGAGGTGCGTCGAAGCCGGTGCAAGGCGTGCTGTGGTCGAGTTTGCCGTACGATGACGACGCGCCTGCGATCCGCTCGGAGGCGGAGCTGGAAGGGGCGTTCGAGCACCTGGAGTACGCCGTCTTCCGCCGCTTCGAGAATCAACTGACGCGGGCCGAACGAGCACGGCTGGACAACACGATCCGCAATGTCCTGTTCAAGATTGAGCGGTATGCGGCTCGACTGTCGGGCGAGGTGGGCTCGGTGGTGGAGCGTCGCCGCCGGGTGATCGAGGAGATGGTGGTCGAGGCTCGGGAGAAGGCCGAGCGGTTGCGGTTGCAGGCGCGTCGGGCCGACCTGAAGCTGGCTCAACTGGCGAATCTTTCGCCCGAAGGGTTCGAGGAGTTCGTGGCCGAGCTGTTCGAGGCGATCGGCTACACGGTCGATCGCGTGGGAGGCACGGGAGACGAAGGGGTCGATTTGCGAGTCGAGCGCAAAGGGCTTCGTGGTGTCGTACAGTGCAAATATCATAAAAAAGGTGTGGTCGGCTCTCCTGAGCTTCAGAAGTTTCTGGGGACGATCCACCACACGTCCAGTCATAAAGGGTTTTTCGTGACCACGAGGACGTTCTCGCTCGCCGCGGAACGGTTTGCCGGCGACCATCCGATTGAACTGGTGGACGGGCCGAGGCTCGTTGAGCTGGTGCGCGAGGCGATGGGTCCGGGAGCCGTCAAGGAGCCCGAGCCGGTCTGGTTCTGAGGCACGATCGTCGATCGGGAGGGTCTCGAAAAATTTTCTGGTTGAGTGTCCCGTGGCGGTCTTGACGACGTAGCATACAATGTCGCCTGTACGGACTCGCGAGCCGAGTTCGTGTTCTCCCCCCTGGTCGGCCGCCTTGAGGCACCCGCCGCAGGCACGACCGGGTCGAACCGAAACCCAAGCAATGGCCCGATCGATCGCGAACAGAACTGTGACGGCCTGAAGCGTTGGATGTTCATCTGAGTTTATTTTGCCGGTCGCATTGACGGTCGGCACATGCATTGCACCGTTCGGCATCTCGCACACGACCGAATCGAACGGTTCTCAAGAGTCTTGACTGGTGACTGCCTCGCGGCTATTCGTGTCAGAGGAAACGTCTGGGCACAGGGAGTCTGTGCCACCGCGAAGGTCCCAGCCAAGGAGGGTTTTTGATGTCCTGCCCGAGCCAAACGTCCGCCCCTGCGACCGAGTTGAACCTGCCTGCGGAGTTCGAGGACCTGAGCGGCCTGATCGAGGCCGATCTCAAGGCGGTCGCCACCATGCTCACCCGACGCGCCCACGAGCGTCTCTTGCTGACCCGCCGCGAGTATCGCGACCTGCACCGCGAACTGCTCAGCCGCCTCTCCGAAGCTGTCAACGAGACGATGGCCCCGCTGACCGCCGAGTGCCGCTGAGCACCTGGGTCGTCAGTGCGGATCAGGATGATCGCGCCGAATGGGTGGCTTTGGGGTGTTCGGACAGGGAGGGTAAACCCCAATGGCGCGGATCATCCTTGGCGTGACCGGCTCGGTCGCGGCGATTCGATCGCCGATGCTCCGGGCCGCCCTGAGGGCCGAGGGTCATGCGGTCCGGGTGGTTGCCACGGAACCGGCCTTGAAGTTTTTCGACCCGGCCGAGCTGGGTCCACCCGACCCGGATGACGCCTTGAGGATGGGCGGCCCGCTCTATCGCGATGCGGATGAGTGGGCCTTCGATCGCTGGAGGCGAGACGATCCGGTGCTGCACATCGAGTTGCGGCGCTGGGCCGAATTGCTGGTGGTGGCGCCGCTGGATGCCAATACGCTGGGCAAGTTTGCTCTGGGATTGAGCGATTCGTGCCTGAGTTGCCTGTTCCGGGCCTGGGATTTTGCCCGCCCGGTGGTGCTCGCCCCAGCGATGAATACCTTGATGTGGGAAAGCCCCGTCACCCGCCGTCATCTGCGGCTCTTGCTGGAAGACTGGGGGGACGGCGGCCCCGATCGGGCCTGGACGCTCGACGAGGCTCAGGCGATTTTCGAGGAGCACGCGCCGGGGCTCCGGCTCGTCGGGCCGATCGTCAAACGCCTGGCCTGTGGCGACCAGGGACGCGGCGGCATGGCCGAGGTGTCTGAGGTCGTCGCCGCGGTTCGGATGGCGCTGGTTCGTAACGAACGTGCTGCCGATCCTGGGGTGCCTTTGCCCGATTGAGTGAAGGCTGCCCGCCGATTCGTCGATCAAGCCCCTCTGTCGGGGGTGCGATGGGCCGGGAGATTCGAGGATCGGATCGAACCCCATCGAACGGCGAGCACGGACGGCTCCTTGAAGGGAAGGGCGAGGTTCACCATGCGAGGCTGGCGAGGCCCGATTGCGGCACTCCTGCTGTTGCTGATGGGCTCGGCACCGGCTGAGGGACAGTATTTCAACCTCACGAACCTCAAGTGGCTCAACCACCGGCTTGCCGGCCACGTCGACGATTACACCCAGAACCACGGCGAAGACCGGCGCATTTTTTCTCCGATTCTCGGCCGGTCGCGCGACCTGTACGTCTACACGCCTCCTGGTTACGACCCGAGGCGGCAGTATCCGGTGATCCTCTGGCTGCACATGGGGTATGTGGATGAACACGTGTTCGTCGGCACCCCGGCCCTGCGGCGGCTTGACCGGATGATTCAGCGCGGGGAGATGCCGCCGGTGGTGATTGCCGCCCCCGACGCCACGGCCGACGGTGAGAACCGGACCACGGCGGTTCACTCATTGTTCGTGAACAGCCGCGTGGGACGCTTCGAGGACCACCTGGTCCACGAGGTCCTCCCGTTTGTGATGGCGCACTATTCGATCCGACCGGAACGGGAAGCGCACGGGATTCTTGGCCTCTCAGGCGGTGGGTTCGGCGGGATGAGCATTGCGATTCGACGCCGCGACCTGTTCGGCGCGGTGGCCACGCTGGCCTCGCCGATCAATGTGCGGTACGACGACATCCGGCCAAGCGGACCGCGCTCGAACTTCAACCCCGAGACGTACCGCTGGAAGGAATCTTACGACCCGGATGAGGTCTACGGCGTCTTCTCGTTCGGGTTGCGGCGCACGCGAGCGTCGAAGTATATCGGGCCGCTGTTCGGCGACGGCCCGGAGGTGAATGATTACCTCCGCGCGTTGAATCCGGCTGATCTCCTGTTCACGAGCGGCCTTCAGCCGGGCAAGTTGGCGATCTTCTGCCACTTCGGCGGCCGGGACAACTGGAACTTCGACGCTCACGCCATGTCGTTCGCCTGGCTGGCGGCCTCGCAAGGCGTGCATGTCGAGCTGGTGACCGACCCCCTGGCGGCGCACAACATTCAATACTTTCGCGAGAACCAGGAAGACGCCTACCGATTCCTCGGCCAGTATCTCTTACCTCCCACCGGCCCCTGGATGCTGGCTCCGGGGCCGTGAGGGGTGGTTGACGGGCGAGTTTAGGGTTGGGCTGTGTAGATCACAGTAGGGACGGGACCTCTCGCCGACTGTTCGATCCGAAGACTTTCGATTTCGGTACCGACCTTATCCCTGGCTTCCATTATCTTCTGACGCTCGCCTTCGAGTGCTTCGGCGGTTTTGGACTTGGTGAGTTGGTCGACCAGGTGATCCCGCTCCAAAGCAAGCATGGCCTCCTGGCGATCGTGGAGCTTCGCCTCGGTTTCCAGGCTGGAGCGTGCCGGGTCTGACTGTTCCGCATCCTCCAGGCGGGTCTCGATGGCGATGCGGTCAAGTCGGACCTGACGAAGCCGTCGGAGACAGTCGAGGAGTTCCGCCTCGAGGACGAGCCGGTCGACCTCGTGCCCGCCGGGTGCGAGGACGAGGCGAGGCAGCTGTGCGATCGATTGATTCTTCCTATCAAATCGTGTGTTGTACTCGGCGAGGATGCGCTGGAGTGACTGGAGACGCTTTTCTCGTTCTTTGCGCTGTTGTTCAGGGAGTGTCTGGCAAGCGTAACGGACCACGGTATTGACGACGATCGCACCCTGTGATGGTGGGAGACCGCGTGAGGAAATCGTGATGATCGAGGCATCCCGGTCGATCTGAAAGTTGAGGTCTTCGGCCAGGGTTGAGACCACGTCCTCCGATTCCTCGACGAAGGGGAGCATGGTAACCTCGGGGTCCTTGGCGATCTCGAGGAGAGCTACCCGACCCTGCAATCGGGCTACGAGGTTGGTCAGCTCCAACTGGGCGGTCGCCTTACGATCTTCCCCGTCTCTGATGACAATCGGGCCGGGTTTCGGCATCTGGATCGCAGCCGTAGGCCGATCGTCCTGCCCGGAACCTCCGTTCGGAGCGGCGAACGCCGCCCCAAGGTTCAGGACCATCACAGCAGCGAGCATCAAGGAAATTATCGACGCTCGAGACACCAGGAACTTCGAGAGTTGAGCGTTCGGCCTCATCAATCACCTCCGTTATCGAGCATCAACACGCACAGACAAAGCAATCTTTCTGCGCTCAACGAAGCCGAGAGAGGGGGCGGCTTCATCAGACCTGAGTGAGCCTCCGTGGACCGTCGACACGAGAACAGTCGGGTGTTCAAGTGTGATCATGGCGAGGTGGAAATCCAAGCATCTCGGTCGGCCGCGTGGCGTCAGAGCGACGGTGGCGAACCCATTGATTGTGCGCAGGCCCCTGGATGCTGGCTCCGGGGCAGTAAGGGGCGGTGTTTGGCAAGTTGGGCTTATTGAGCTTTCGAGACGACAATCCATCGAGAACCGGATGAATTCGAAAGGAAATTTGCTCGCATCAACGATTTCTGGATCTGAGTTCGAAATTCGAGCAGGTTGTCGATGGAGTGTTGTTGCAGCAGACGTTCGGGTTCGGAGGCTTTGGCACGGGCGATCGCGGCAGCCAGGCGGTCACGCTCGGCGAGGAGCTTGGCCATTTGACGGTCGAGCGGTGCCAGGGCGTCTTCCTCGGCATTGGGCGGGAGCGCGGCCCGATCGAGCTGGACGCGTCGCAAGTGTTCGAGACAGGTGCGGAACTCCGCCTCAATCTCGGGCCTGCTCAAGGTGGGGCCGTCCGGTTCGAGGGGGATCTGATCCAGTTCGGCGAGACGCTCGAGGTGTTCCTGAAGCTGTGATTCCAGGTTTGCATTGCTTCTTTCGAGTTCGTTGATCGTGCTTGTCGTTCTGGCGTTTGCAAGCTCATCCTGCAGCTCGATAAATGCCTCGGCGAGTTTGTTAACGATGGCCACGCTCTCGGCCCGTGGGAATCCGGGGGCGGAAATTTCGATGAGCAAGGCATTCTCGTTGGGTCGGCGAACTTCGATATGATTGCGGAGCAACTGCTCGGGATTCTTGGCGTTTCTGATGCGTGTGATGGACACGATTTCGCTAGAGAGAAGGACTTGTGACACCGTTCGTGCACTGGTGATGAGCTGGACCGTGTTCTGGAAATTGCGTTGGGTCGATTCCCAGTCGGGGGGAGATTCCTCGAACGGATCACTTTTTTCTGTGTAGAGAAGGACCGCAGTAGGGGGGGCTGGACTGTTGAAGGAGGAAAGGATGGCCCGTGCCGAGGAGAGGTATGGATCTGGATAGATCACGACCTTCACGGTGAATACCAGGAAGAGGCCAACGATTAGAGAGATCACAAAGGGTCGTATTCGAATTCGCTGACTCATTGACACCTCTACACAATGAACGTGTTCCAGAGCCGGAGCCACCATTCAGACTGTCGGCTCAAGAGGAGGAACTCAAGCGATTGATTGTGCACGTGAGGAATGGAAAGTGCAAGCACTCGGGATTCCATGAGGTGTCAAGGCGACGGCGTCGTCGTGGAGAGGGATCGGCCGGTCAGGATGATGCCCGCCAGGCAGGGAAGGATGCCGAGGCCCGCGGCGATGGTGCCGGGATCGAGGTGGCCGGCGAGCATGCGGGCGGTGACGGCGGAGAGGAAGACGCCGAGCATCGCGCCGAAGCCGGAAAGGAGCGCGAGGGAAGCGGGGCGATCGTTTGGCCAGAACGCGCCGAGCAGGAGCCAGGCGGAGAGGATCAGGTCGGCGATCAGGAACGGGTGGACGAAGCGGCCGGCCGCGGCGTTGCCGGCCTGCCAGGCGAGGACGACGAGGGCAAGGACGGCGGCGGTGAGTCGGGCGAGCGTGAGGGGCTTGGGCATGGGGAGGATTCAGCCGCGTTTGGTCTTGTAACCGATCGAGGCGAGGAGGGACTCGACACGGTCGGGGTGGCTCCCCTGGATCTCGATCGAGCCGTCGTCCTTGACCGTGCCGCCGCCGCCGATTGCGGTCTTGAGCTGGGCGGCCAGGGCGGGCAGGTCGTTGCCAAGCGGATCAAGGCCGCGAACGGTGGTGACGGATTTCCCCTTCGGTCGCTTCTCGACCCGAATGCGGGCGGTCTGGCGACTCGGGTCGATGCGATCCGGGGCGGGGGGCTCAGCGGGAGGGCAGGTGCATTCCGATTCCAAAGCCCCGCAGCGGTCGCAGCGCGGGGGACGGTCCCATTGCGTTCCGGCGAAGAGGCGGCCCATGAGGGAGGCTCCCGGAGGAGGAGGGAACGAGGGGAGAAATAAGCCACGGATGAAACACGGATGGAAAGACAGATCACGAGTGAGAAGAGAGCAGCGAGCGCCGGAGAGGGTCAGCCAATTTGATGAACGAATGGATTTCTTCAATTGATCCGTGTTTCTTCCGTGTTTCATCCGTGGCTCAAGGTTCTCTTCTGCTCTCCGTCTTTGATCTCTGGAGATCTGGGGCTGGATCGCCACGGGGGAGAGTGTGTGGAGATCACTCGGGAACCATGCGATAGCGCGGGTAGATGGAGATGCCGAGGTTGCCTCGCTTGGCGTAGAGGAAGGCGAGGTGGTGGTCGAGGTGGCCGACGGCGCTGCGGACGAGGTCGGCGAGGGTGATGCGGCCGCGTTCGGTGTGGTTGCCGGAGCGGGCGAAGTCGGATTCGGGGAGCGATCGGAGGATGTGGGCGATCCAGCGGCGGTTGGCGACGAACATGCTGACGGCTTCCTCGACGGGGAGGGACTGGTAGTCGAGCCGGGCGCACCAGGCGTTTTCGTCGTAGGCCAAAAGCGTTGGCGAGTCCTCGGCAATGACGCGCTTGATGCGGTCGGCGGAGACGAGGTCGCTGTCGAGCAGGTGAATCGTCAGCTCGGCGAGGCTCCAGGCCCCGGGGCCGGGCCGGGCGGTCTCCTGCTCGCGGTCGAGGCTGGAGGTGGCGTAGGCGAGCAAGGGGCCACCCTTCTCATAGTGGTCGATCAGGCTGCTGAGGGTCACGATGCGGGCTCCGTCCAGGGAAATCAGGTCGGCAACGGGGCGAGGTTTAGGGGGCGATCTCTTTGCGCCAGATGGCAAGGCGGGGCTCGTTGTATTCGAGGAACCAGATCTCCTCCTCGACGCCCAGCTCCTCGGCGAAGCGGTGGGCGACGAGGTAGTTGACCACCTCGAGCGAGGCGGCAAGGAAATCGGTGCGGGGGTCGAGGGTGTCGATCGGGTTGTGGAAGATGAAGCGGAAAACGAGGACACGCTCGTCAATCGGGCCGTCGGCCGAGAGAAAGCGGCCGTCCATCTCGTAGATCGAATAGCCGCGAGAGGCCTGGCAGAGGGTGCGGATCCACTGGTGCTCGTCGAAGTCGGGGTCGCGCCGGCGGGCCTCGGCGATCAGGCTGCGGACGTAGGGGACGGACCGGATCGCGTCTTCGTTGAAGAGGTCTTCGAGCACTTCCTCGATCTTGCCGAAGTAGCCGAGTTTCTTCGGCAAGATCACCTCGTACATCCGGGCAGGCTTGGGGCCTTCGAGCCGGTAGGCTCCCATCGTATCATCCTTTGCCGAATCGACCCCGAGGCCGGGGAGGGTCCGCCGCCATCATCTCCTGCCCAGTGTACCGACCGGGCCGCGAGGTTCCCAGCAATCGAGGGGATCGGATCGGGATCGGGACGCGAAATCACGAGGGGGGGCAAGTGCGATTGATCCGACGGACCGATCGCACTAGAATGGGCATTGTTTACGTTGTTCATGAAACTACTGAAGATTGGCGTCGTTCGATGCTCGAAGGCGGCGATCTCGGAGAGTGTTCGCACTGAAGCGGGATGGAGGGCCTCGTGAGTACCGGCGGCAACGGCGCACCGAAGCAGAGCAAGGCGGAGACCTTGAAGCTGGAGAGCCAGTACCTGAAGCTCCCGCTGATTGACGAGGTGAATGCCGGAGGCACCTCGATCAGCGAGCCGGCGATGCAGGTGTTGAAGTTTCACGGCTCGTATCAGCAAGATAACCGCGACGTCCGGGTGCAACTGCGCCGCGAGGGGCACGAACCGGCGTATTCGTTCATGGTTCGGGTGCGGATTCCCGGGGGTCGAATCAATGCCCGGCAGTACCTGGCCTGCGATGAGCTGTCGCGCACGGTCGGCAATGAAACACTGCGGATCACGACCCGGCAGGAGTTCCAGCTTCACGGCATCCTGAAGCAGGACCTCAAGGCGACCGTCCGCAAGGTGAACGAGACCCTGCTCGACACCCTGGCCGCTTGCGGAGACGTGGAGCGGAACATCCTGAGTTGCCCAGCGCCGTTCCACGGCACGGTTCGCGACCAGATGCAAGAGGACCTGCTCGAGCTGGCCGCGCACCTAAGCCCCCGGGCGACGAGCTACTGGGACATCTGGCTCGACGGCGAGAAGATCGAGAACCCCGACGCCCCGAAGCCCCAGCCGGCGCTTGTTCCGACCCCCGGTGACGACGCAGTCGAGCCGATTTACGGCAAGTTCTACATGCCCCGGAAGTTCAAGACAGCGTTTGCCCTGCCCGAGGATAATTGCACGGATGTGTACGCCAACGACCTTGGCTACATCGCCGTGGTCGAGAACGGCGAGCTGATCGGCTACAACATCGTCGTCGGCGGCGGCATGGGCACAACGCCGAGCGCGAAGAAGACATTCCCGGCCGTGGCGGTGGATTTGTGCTACGTCCCTCGGTCGGAGGTGCTTCGGATCGGCGAGGCCGTGGTGAAGGTTCAGCGCGACTTCGGCGACCGGGGCGACCGCAAGCGGGCCCGCCTGAAGTATGTCATCTACGACTGGGGGATCGACGCCTTCAAGGCGAAGGTCGAGGAGTACCTCGGCGAACCGCTGACCCCTCCGAAGCCGATCACGGTGAACGAGGTGGACGACCACATGGGCTGGCACGAGCAAGGAGACGGGCGCTGGTTCCTCGGGATTCCGGTCGAGAACGGCCGGATCAAGGACGAGGGGACCATGCGGCTGGCCAGCGGCCTGCGGGCCTACTTCGAGACGTACGGCACCCCGGCGCGCCTGACCTGCTTGCAGTCGATCCTGCTCATCGACATCCCCACCGAACGCAAGGACGAGATCAACGCCTGGCTGCAGGAGTACGGGATCGCCTCGGTCGAAACGACGTCGACCGTGCGCCGCTGGTCGATGGCCTGCCCTGCCCTGCCCACGTGCGGCCTGGCGGTGACGGAGTCGGAGCGGGTCTTGCCGTCGGTTATGGACCAGTTCGAGGAGGCGATGGCCCGCCTCGGCCTGGAAGGGGAACGCTACGCCGTCCACATGACCGGCTGCCCGAACGGGTGCGCCCGGCCTTATAACTGCGACATCGGCCTGGTGGGTCGCGGGGCCTCAAAGAACCCCGACGGCTCTCCCGGACCGGGGACGTACACGATTTTCCTCGGCGGTCGAGTGCAAGGGGACCGGCTCAACTCGGTCTTCAAGGACTACGTGCCACTGGAGAAGATCGTCGACGAACTGGTTCCTGTTTTCTCCCGCTTCAAGGCCGATCGCCAGCCGGGCGAGGCGTTCGGTGACTTCTGTCATCGGGTCGGGGTTGAGACGCTGGCAGCCGAAGAAGAAGCGGCGAAGGCGTGAGACGGAATGAGTTCGGAGAAGCTCGCGCAGAGACGCGGAGAAGAGGGCTCGGTTTTCTCACTGCGTCTTCGCGACTCTGCGTGAGATCTTCTCGCCCAACGATCGCTCAGGATAAGATGGGGGCCGAACGGGAGGGAAGGCCCCATGATGACCGTCGATGACGAGACGCTTCAGACCTTGATCGAAACGGCTCGCCGGGCGAGCGAAGCGGCGTATTGTCCGTACAGCCGGTTCCCCGTGGGCGCAGCGGTGCTGGGGGAAGACGGGGCGATCGTCGGCGGGTGCAATGTTGAGAATGCGTCGTATGGCCTGACGGTCTGCGCCGAGCGGAACGCGATCTTCGCGGCAGTGGCGAAGGGATTGACGACGATCCGCGTGGTGGTCGTGTTCACGCCGACCGAGACCCCGACGGCCCCCTGCGGGGCGTGTCGGCAGGTGATCCATGAATTCGGGCCGGGGGCTGAGATCATCAGCGTGTGCGACGGGCCGGATCGATTGCGGGCAAGGCTTGCCGAGCTTTTGCCGGTGGCATTCGGGCCGAGGGCACTCGACCCTGTCGACGAACCAAAACGAACGCTTTCATGAACATCTCTGGAAAAGAAAATGTTTATGCGGCGCCCGGGACGCCTGCCAGGAGAGACTCCCCCGACCCTGGGAGTGAGCCCGACCTGGCATTCATGGCCCGCTGGGAGCGGTGGCGGGTGCTCTACAATCTCGTCCTGGTGGTCGAGGTGATGGGGATTGTCATCGGGATGGACAGGTGGCAATGGATGACGGAGGCCGAGTTCTGGGAGTTGCTGGTCTTCGGCGCCCTGGGAGCGAACCTGTGCTTCTGTGCCGGCCCGGTGGTGGAAGCGTACCTGCGGTGGCTCGGGGTGAAGGGCGAGATGCTCGGGCCGCTCCTGTTCGGCCTGGGGATGATCGTGGCCACGGTCGGGACTCTGATGAGCCTGATCCTGTACGAGAAGGCGGCTGTCATGTTCTGAGGCTCGTGGGGTCGGACGAGGGGCCGGGCGGTCGTTACAATCAGGGGGCCTCGGGCCCGTGGCATCGGATCCGGCCCCCTTCCCTGGTCGGCGTGATTGACGCTCGAATGACTGCAAGCGACCGAGATGACGCATGAGTGTGTCCCCTGCCCTGATTGCCGAGCGGCTCGACACCGACCGGCGTGCCTTGCTTGATTTGAGCTTGCGCAATCCGCTGTTGAATTATCGAACAAGGCGGCGCGGCTTGACGATCGTCGGGGAATCGCCCGCGGAGATCGTGCGGATTCTTCTGCGCGACGGCAAGCGGATGACCTTCGAGCCGGCGCTGGAACGGTCGGAGGAGCCGGTGGCGGACGGGGAACCGGTCGAGGGGAACGGCGTGCTGGAGTTGCCGCCGATCGACCCGACCGACCTGACGCTTCAGACCGATGTGCCGGAAGACCAGCTTCAGGATCGCTTGCTGGCGATCGACGCGGCAGCGCGAACGTCGGTCGAGGAGATGGGTGTCAATACACTCTTCCTCGCGCTCGGGATGCTCAACTGGTCGGAGGAGCAGAACGGCCGGAAGGTGCGAGCGCCTTTGATCCTCTTGCCCGTGGCCCTGAGCCGGGCGAATGCTCGGGACCGGTTCCGGGTCCGATTCACGGGTGAAGACTTCGGCACAAATTTGTCGTTGGCCGAACGCTTGCGAGCGGGGTTCGGCATCGAACTCCCTGAGATTCCGGGGGCCGACGACCTCGACCCGATCGCCTATTTCGACGCGGTGGATGCGGCCGTGATCCGAGAAAAAGGCTGGACAGTCGATCGGGACGCAGTGGCGCTGGGGTTCTTCTCGTTCAGTCGGTTGCTGATGTATCGGGATCTGGACGCGACCCGATGGCCCGAGGACTCGGGACCGTCGGGGCATCCGGTGGTCTCGGGATTGCTCGGAGAGGGGATCGTCGCGGCTGAGGCGACAATTGACGATGACGAACCGCTCGACGCTCGGCTCGGACCGCTTGACGTGCGTCCGGTGCTCGATGCGGACGGATCGCAGATGCTCGCGCTGGTCGATGCGAGCCAGGGGAGGAACCTGGTGATTCAGGGGCCTCCGGGGACGGGAAAAAGCCAAACGATTGCGAATGTGATTGCTGATGCCGTGGGTCGGGGTCGAACCGTCCTGTTTGTGGCCGAGAAGGCGGCGGCGCTGGAGGTCGTGCATCGTCGGCTCGATGCGGTGGGCCTGGGAGCGGCCTGCCTGGAACTGCACAGCAATCGCACGCGCAAGCGAGACGTGCTCGATGACTTGCGGAGGACGTTGCAACTGGGCCGCCCGAAAGTGGGGGCGGCCGAGGACGATGCGAAGGTGCTGGCGGATCTTCGCAACCGGCTGAACACCGTGGCCGAGGCGGTGAACAGGCCGATCGGAGCCAGCGGGATCAGTCCGCACGATGCGGCGGGCATTTTGCTGCGAGAGCGGGCGGTGCTGGGCGACGCCGTGCCGCCGCCGATCGACGTGCCGGGGATGGCTGACTGGTCGGGGCCGGAATTCCAGGCAAAGGAGTTGCTCGTCGAACAGCTTCAGGCGAGGCTGGCCGCAGTCAGTGGTTCCGAAGCGATTCAGGCGGTGAACTGGTCGTCTCGCACGCTCTGGACGCCGTCTGACCAGTCGGAACTGGCCCGGCTGGCGGTTGCCGGGCGAGAGGCGACCGACGCTCTGGAAGCGGCCGCAGTGGACCTGGCCGAGGCGCTGGGCGTAGCGGTCCCGACCTCACGTGCCAGGGCCCTGGCCCTGGCCGAGGCCGTAAGGTCTCCCGCCGTCGGATGTGATCCAACGTTGTTTCCGCTGGATGATCCGAGCTGGGAGGAGCGGCGTGCCGAGCTGGACGCCTTGCTCGATGCCGGATCGACCCTTGCCGACTTGCATCAACGGTTCGATGCGCTCGTAATGCCCGAGGCGTGGGATCGTGACCTCATCGAGACGCGGGCGACGTTCAACACCATCGGCCGTCGCTGGTGGCGGTGGTTCTCAGGGGCATTCCGGCGAGCCCGGTTCCGTCTGGCGACGCTCTGCCGAGGGGAGCCGCCGCGGTCGAATTCGGAGACGCTGGAGTTGGTGGATGCCGTGCTCGATGCGCAACGGGCACGGGAAACCATCCTGGAACACGCGTGTCTTGCGGCTCATGTGTTCGGTCGTCGATGGAGGAGAGAGGCGTCGGACTTCGCGGAATTGGCCGAGGTGACGCGCTTCGCCCGCCGCGTGCGGGAGGATGTTCGCGTGGATCGTCTTCCGGAAGGAACGATCGCCGCGCTGAGGGATGACGAGGCAGTCCGGCGGGCGTCGGGTCTGTCGGCTCGGGTTCGGATCGCACTGGATGAACACCGGCTTGCTCTGGATCGGCTGGCCGATTTCGCGGGCCTGAATCGAATCGATTGGGATGAGCATTCGTTTCAGGACGTGCGCGATCAGATCGATCTGGCCGGTCATCAGGCTGAGCGATTGCATGCCCTGGCCTTGATGAATCAGCGAGCGGCGTCGTGCCGCGAGGAAGGGCTCGGGGCGGTGGTCGAGGCGGCGAAGTCCTGGTCGGAGGCCCCGCGATTGCTGGCAACGGCGTTTCGGGTGCGATGGGCCGAGACCTTGATTGATCGCGCGGCTCGCGAACGGCCATCGCTGGCCGGGTTCTCGGGAGACGATCACGAGACGATTGCGGAGCGGTTCGCGGCGGTCGATGTGGCCGTGCTCGGTCACAACCGAGCCTGGGCGGCGGCCGAGCACTGGACGCGGTTGCCGAGGCGTCAGGCCCTGGCGGGCGACCTGGCGGTCCTGCGACGAGAACTGGAGAAGAAAACGAGGCATCTGCCCTTGCGGGTCTTGCTCTCGCAAGCCGGAAGGGCGGTGCAGGCGGTCAAGCCGGTCTTCTTGATGAGCCCGCTCTCGGTCGCCGCGTACCTGGAGCCGGGGCAGCTTGGGTTCGACCTGGTTGTCTTCGACGAAGCGAGCCAGGTGCGGCCGGTTGACGCGATGGGGGCCTTGCTGCGAGGTCGGCAAGCGATTGTCGTGGGGGATGATCGCCAGTTGCCTCCCACGACCTTCTTCGACCGATTGACGGCCGGTGACGAGGGGATTGACGAGGACGAGGAGCGGCTGGCGTCGGCCTCCGACGCGCTTGAGAGTGTGCTGGGCCTGTTTCTCGCGCAAGGATCGGCGAGGCGGATGCTTCGCTGGCATTACCGGAGTCGGCACGAATCGTTGATCGCCGTCTCGAACCGGGAGTTTTATGACGGCCGCCTGATCGTTTTTCCGGGTCCCGAGGGAGATCGATCGGCTCGGGGCCTGGTGTTGCGGCACCTGCCCGAGACTGTCTACGACCGGGGCGGTTCGCGGACCAATCCGGAGGAAGCCTTGGCCGTGGCCCTGGCCGTGATGGACTTCGCCCGGGCCCAACTGGCGGAGCCGGACGATCGCCGCCTGACGCTCGGTGTTGCCGCGTTCAGCGCCGCGCAGGCGGAAGCCATTACTCGGCGGCTCGAACGCTTGCGGCGTGATGACCCATCGTGCGAGGAGTTTTTCGCCGAAGGGGGATTCGAGCCGTTCTTCGTCAAGAACCTGGAAAGCGTGCAAGGAGACGAACGCGATGCCATGTTCATTAGTGTGGGTTACGGCCGCGATGCCGACGGTCGCGTGTCGATGAACTTCGGCCCCTTGAATGGCGAGGGGGGGGAGCGTCGGCTCAATGTGCTCATTACCAGGGCTCGCTTGCGCTGCGAGGTGTTCACCAATTTACGGGCGACCGACCTGGACCGAGGGCGATCGACGGCCCGAGGGGTTTCCTCGCTCCGGACGTTTCTTCATTTCGCTGAGCGAGGGAGCTTTGACGGAATGGATGGCACGCCTGCCTCGTCGAACGTGCAATCGACGTTTGAGGAGGTGCTTGCCAGGGCCATCGAAGAGGAAGGGTACGCCGTGGCTCGGGGGCTCGGCTCGGCCGAATCGCGAGTGGATCTGGCGGTGGTTGACCGGGATAATCCGGGGCGCTATCGGCTGGGGATTCTCTGCGATGGGCCGTCGTATGCCGCGCCGCGATCGGCGAGGGACCGCGACCGGATTCGTCCGGCGGTGCTTCGGGGCCTCGGGTGGCGACTGGAGCATGCCTGGTCGGCTGACTGGTGGCACGACCCGTCGGGTACGCTGGCCGGGCTGGTCGCGACGATCGAGGCCGATCCGTCCGATCCCGTCGAGCGGCCCTCGGGCCCCCGACCGGCGTCGATTACTCGGGAGGAGCTGGGGGACGATGGCGTGGACGTGCCCGCGATGCCCCCCTATCAGGTTGCATCACTCGACCTCGGCCCCGAGCCGGTGGATCCGATGGCCCTGTCGAGCGATCGCCTGGCGGCATGGGTAGCGGAGGTCGTCCGGGTCGAGGGTCCGGTGCACGAGGCCGAAGTGGTCCGTCGTCTGGCGGATGCCATTGGCCTGAAGCGGCTGGCGGGCAAGCCGAAGGAGGCAATCGAACAGGCCGCCTCGGCACCGTTCCGGGACGGGGGAGGGATTCGACGGCGAGGGGCGTTCCTTTGGCCCGCCGAGCTCGATCGACCCACGCCGCGCGACCGATCGGCCCTGCCGACTGCCTCGCGCCGGCTCGAATGGGTCGCTCCCGAGGAAGTTGCTGCCGCTGCCGAGCAGGTGGTGGCCGACGCGATCCGGGTGGCTCCCGACGACCTTCCCGGCGCCGTCTGCCGATTGCTCGGGTTCCCTCGGACCACCGACGAGATGCGCGCCCGGGTGGCCTTGGTCGTCGATGCGCTGATTGAATCCGGCCGGCTGGTTCGGCACGGAGATCGGCTCATGATTGCGACCGGAACGGACCGGGAGGATGGGGAATCCAAGGTGTCAGACCCCCCATCGCCCCAGTAACCGGAGGATCGGAAACGGGAATTCTCATTGGCCGATCAGGTATTTTGACGAAACTGGGTAGAAAAAACCTCCCATCCTGCCTCGCCGGATCGCTATGATTAGGGGGAGATGTTCACGATCGGTGCGTTCGAGTTGCTCCTCTCCTTCCCAAATGCACCGCTGATTTCCGACATCGCGGACCCGGTTTCACACGATGCCGATGATGATTCTGCGCTGGGCGCTTCCACTGGTTCTCGTGTCCTTGACGATTCCCTGGTTTCGCGATGCCCGCGCGAATCAAGACGACGACGCCGGCCGATCGGGGGTGATGGCCCTGGTCGGGGGGCGATTGTTGACCCAGACCGAGTCAGGGGCGATCGAGGGCACCATCCTCGTGCGCGATGGACGGATCGAGGCCGTTGGCGAGGGGGTCGAGATTCCCGAGGGGGCCGAGCGGATTGATGTGTCGGGTCTGACCGTCACGCCGGGACTTATCGACGCGCGCAGCGTGCTCTGGTTGCCGTCAAGCACGCAGCGAGACGGGGGAAACGACGGGGCGCTGAACATCCTTGACGGTGTCGACCCGTTTGCCGACGACTGGCTCGACGTGGCCCGATCGGGGGTTACGGCGGTGGCCGTTCAGCCGAGCAACGGGGGACGGCTCGGAGGCCGCGGGGCGGTGCTTCGCGTCGGCCCTGGTGGAACGGTCGAGGAGCTGACGATCAAGGCCGATGCTTATGTGCAGGCGACGCTCGGGGTGAGCAGCGCGTCGGGGAACTCGGTGCTCCGTTATCAGCAATTCGAGCAGCTCAAGCGAACTCTCGACAGTGTGAAGCGTTACAAAGAGGAGTGGGAATCGTACGAGAAGGCCCTTGCCAAGTACAACGAGGCCAAGGAAAAGGCCGCGAAGGCGGAGAACGACCAGGCCAAGAACGACGGCGAGACGAAGGAATCGAAGGGCGACGAGTCGAAGGACGACGATGAGTCCGAGGAGGATGAGTCCGACGACTCGGACGAGGACTCGCGTCCTCGACCCGAAGACGGTGAGGAGGACGAGGACGAAGACGAGGACGAAGGTGAGAAGCCTCCTGCCAAGGAGGAGGGCGAATCAAAGGATGCCGACTCTGAAGCCAAGGACAAAGGCCCCCCCAAGAAGCCAGAACGCGATGAGACGAAGGAATTTCTCGTTGGCCTGCTCACGGGGGGCGTGCCGCTTCGGATCGAGGTTCACCGCGAAGATGATCTGAAAAACGCACTGGCGCTGGCCGAAGCGTTCGGGCTGAAGCTGATCGTTGAGGGCTTGAGCGAGCCGCAATCGACCCGAGACGAGTTGGTCAAGAAGCGTACGCCGATGGTGCTCGGGCCGATCCTCGAATCGGGGAGCCGGCCGACCTATCGCCGAGGCCGAGACCGTTCCTGGCCGGCCGGGGTTCCGGCGGAGGACAGTCGATGGGCGATTGGCACCTACAGTGATCGGCCGAGCGATTCCGCCTTGCTTCGCGCCCATGCCGCTGCGGCCGTTGCCCGAGGGGTGCCGCGCGATCAGGTCTTGCGGGCCTTGACTACCGGAGCGGCCGAGGTGCTCGGCCTGACCGAGGAGTTGGGAACGATCGCCAAGGGGAAACGCGCGGATCTCGTTGCCTTCGCGGGCGATCCAATTGACCCCTCCACCGCCGTCGCCCTCGTCCTTTCCCGGGGTGAGGTGGTGTATCGCAATGATCAGGTGACGCCAAGGGACGATGACCTGGCCACGGTGGTCGATCTCGACCTGCCCGATCGCCTGCCCAGCCGGTTTGTCTTGCAATCACGTCGGCTGCTCGGTGCCGACGGATCGACGAAGCCGGGAGCGTTGCTGGTCGTCGAGGGGCAAATCAAGGCCAGTGGCGAGACGGTCGAGGCCGAGGATGGGGTTCCGGTCTTCGACGTGGGAGACGCTGTTGTTTCTCCCGGCTTGCTGACGGCGCACAGCACGCTCGGCCAGGGGCGCGCGGTTGCTGAGTCGGCCGGGGCCGATGCCGGGTTCCTGAGGGCGATCGATGCGTTCGATCCGACCGGCCGGACCGTTCGGGAGATGGTGCGTGGTGGAGTGTTGCGGGCCGGCTTCGCCCCGGCATCGGCGAATGTGATCGGCGGGGCCGTGGGGGCGGTTCGCCTCGGAGCGGATGAGCCGGTCGTCGAGCCCGTCATCGGGATGAATCTCGTGCTCTCCTCGGCGTCGAGAAACCTCGATCGGTTCCCGGTCAGTTTGCCCGGTCAGCTCGCGCTCATCCGGCAGTTTCTCGGCGTTCGGGAGAAGACCGATCAGGAGGTCCGCCGCTCGCTTGATTATTACCTGACCGAGCCGGCCATCGAGCGCCTTGATGCCGTAAGACGCGCGCAGGCCGCTATGCTTCGAGATGGTCAGTGCGGTGCGTTCATCGAGGTAGACGAGGGGACAGAGGTGGCCTCGGCGCTCGATCTGGCTGAGGAACTGGGACGCTGCGTGGCCCTGGTTGGGCCTGGTGCCCTTGAGGATCAGGCCGATCGGATTGCTCGACTGGCGAGCGAAGGGCCGGGTCTGGTGCTGATCGTGCGGCCGATTCCTCCCGGCCCGGAGCAGTTGCGACGTTGGGCGAGCGTTCGCAAGGCGGTGGAGGCTGGGGCCGGGCTCGCCTTCTCGGCCGAGAGTCCGGAGGAGCTTCGCCTGCTGGCCGCCTCGGCCGTGGCCGCTGGTCTGTCGAGAGACGCTGTGCTTCGTGCCCTCGTGGTTACTGATCCGACGGCGCTCGACCAACCCGGTTCGTGCTGGGACGAGGGCAGTCCGGCCGATTTCGTGATCTGGGATGACTCGCCGGTCGACCTGTCAAGCCGTCCAATGATGGTTGTGGTCGATGGGCGGATCGCTCCATGACACGATGAAGAAAAACCATGTTTGATCGTCTTCAACACATTCGGGCAGGCCAACGCCTGCATCGTCGGACGACAGGCCAGAGCCTGCCCTACCCCGAGTCGAGCCGCACCATGAGCCGATCGCCTCGCAAGAGTATTCTTCGAACACGGGTCGTCACGGTCCTGATGCTGGTACTCGTCCCGGTCCTCTCAACGTCTGCGGATGGTGCGGAGGGAGCCATTCTTATCCGGGCGGGCACGGTGGTGACCGTCGAGGGAGACACCTTCGAGCCCGGCGCGGTGCTCGTCTCGGACGGGGTGATTGCTGCGGTCGGGGCGTCGCTTGAGGCTCCCGAAGGAGCCGAGGTCGTCGATCTGGGAGCTGGCACGACCCTCCTTCCCGGCTTCGTGGATGTGGATTTGCCGGGAGGAGTGACCGGGCCTTCGGTTGAGGTGACTCGGGAGATTACGCCGAGATTCAACCCCCTGCCGGCGATCGACTGGTCGTCGCGATCGTTCGTCGAAGCCCTGGCCGGCGGCACGACCGCGGGGGCCTTGATTCCGTTGAGCGAGAACGTCGTGCCGGGAATGGCTCCGGTGATCAAGACGGCCGGCTCGGCTCGGGTCGTCGAGGCCGAGGCAGGGCTGGTGATGACGGTTGCCTCCGATCCGGCCTCGCGGAACCGATCGCGGACCCGGCCCGACTCGATTTACGTTCGTCAGCCGACGAACCGGATGGGGGTGGTCGCCATGCTTCGCGAAGCCCTGAACCGGGCTTCCCGAGGCGCTGACCCCGACCCGGACACGACGTTGCCGATTGAGGCCGACCCATACGAACCGCTTCGCGAGGTGATCCGCGGTCGGCGACCGGTGCTGGCGATCAGTCGCACAGATTATGACATCTTGACGGCACTTCGCCTGGCTGGTGAGTTTGGTTTCGCACCGACGATTCTCGGCGGGCACGAAGCCTACAAGGTGGCCGAGCCACTGGCGGCGAGTGGTGTGCCGGTGGTGCTCGGCCCGCTGCGGATCAATGGAGCGTATGGCCCCGAGCGGACCGAGCTGGCCTGGAATACGGCCGGAGTCCTGCACGATGCCGGAGTGGCGGTGGCCCTGTCCGGGGGCGATCTGCTGGAGCAGGCCCGGTTCGCCTCGCGGTTCGGCTTGCCGAAGGACGAGGCCCTGAAGGCGATCACGATCGAGCCGGCAAAGGTGCTCGGCGTCGACGATCGCCTCGGGTCGATCGCGGTGGGAAAGGCGGCCGATCTTGTCGCTCTGGAGGGCGACCCTTTGGAATTCACGACCCCCGTGCGCTGGGTGATGGTCGACGGCGTCGTCCACTTCCCTCGCCCCGAGCCCTCGCAGGAGGACTGAGCCGATCATGGTGACGATGCAGCGAATCGAAGTGGTCCGATGTGGTTTGGCGCTGGCTCTGGTGATGGCCTTGCTCCCGGTCATGGGAGCCTCGGCCCAGGAGCAACTGGCGATCAAGGGCGGGCGCATTGTGCCGATTGTCGGCGAGCCGATCGACGACGGCGTGATCCTGATCCGGGACGGCACGATCCAGCAGATCGGCACGGATCTGGATATCCCGATCGAAGCTCGGGTGATCGACGCAACGGGAATGGTGATCTTACCCGGCTTCGTTGAGCCGCATAGCCCCGAACCGCTCGTGCAGCCGAATGAGGTGAACCCGAACGTGCCGTTTGTGACGGTGGTCGACGCGGTCGATCCGAACGCGATCTACTTTGAGGAAGCCCGTCGCAACGGCGTGACCTCTGTCCACGCGATTCCCGGTAACAGCACCATGTTCGGCGGGAAATCGGCCGTGGTGAAGACCTCCGGCACGTTTGCCGAAGACATGGTCTTGAAGCGCGACGCGGGCTTGAAGCTCTCGCTTCGACCCTCGGGCAGCACCAGCCGGATGAGCCACCTGGCCCGGCTTCGCCGCGAGCTGGATGAGACGAAGCGCTACATGGCCTCTCTCGATGAGAAGGCCGGGAAGACCAATGACGAAGTGTCTGATGATGCCAAGGCCGATGAGGAGAAGGACGAACCTCAGGCGGCTCAGGAGGAGGACGAGGAGAAGGCCGATGAGGAGAAGGCCGACGAATCGAGCTCTGACGACACTGCCCCCGACGCCCAGCGCGAGGCGATGGTCCGCCTGCTTAAAGGGGAGTTGCCCGCATTTCTCTACTGTGAGCAGGCAATGGACGTCCCTCACGCCCTGAAGCTCATCGACGACTACGGCTTGAACGCCACCCTCATCCTGGGGCGCGACTGTCACAAGGCCGTCGGCCTGCTTGCCGGACGAGACGATCCGGTGATCCTCGACCCGGAATTGGTCTTCTGGGAAACCGACCCGAGGACCGACGAGGATGAGCAGATCATTTTGCCTCGGCTGTACCGCGAGGTGGGGGTGCCGATCACCTTTCAGACGTCGGGTTCGTCGTTGTCCTCGGCGACGACCCTCGGCCCGAGCCTGCTCTGGTACCAGGCGGCCACGGCGGTCAAGTACGGAATGCCTGTGGAGGAGGCGCTCGAAGCCCTCACCCTGCGGCCGGCCCGACTGATCGGTGTCGATTCGTTCGTCGGTTCCATCGAACCGGGCAAGGATGCCGATCTGGTGATCTTCAGCGGTGAACCCCTGAAGCTGGGCACCTGGGTTGAGACCACGATCATCGACGGCAAGATCGTTTACCGTCGCGAGGATGATTCCCGGATGCGAGCCCTGCTCCAGCCGAACGAGAATTCATCAGAGAAGCCGTAAACGGGTCGAGGGAGCGGTTCAACGCGCACTCTGGCCGGTTGAACCGCGATCAGACGTACGGCCTCTCCTGCCCTTCTCGGTCCCGGACGCGTTTGATCCATTCTGGTTGATGTTCTCGAATCAAAACAAACCATCATCGCTTCCGAGTCAACGCACCATGCGCGCACGTCTTCTGCTTCTGGCCCCGATGCTCCTGCTGTCCGGGCTGCCGGCCACGGCCTCGACCACCGAGGTCGTGGCGTACCGAGCGGCGAGGCTCTGGACCGGAGATGGCCCGCCGATCGTCGACGCGGTGCTCTTGGTTGCCGACGGCCGGATCATTGAGGTTGGGTCTCGCTCCGACGTGGAGGTGCCTGAAACGGCTCGGCGGGTGAATCTCGGTCCGTCGGCGGTCGTGATTCCGGGGCTCGTCGCGGCCGAGTCGGGGCTGGGGGTGGTTTCGGCCGACGACGAACGCGCCCTCACCCCCGGCGTGAGGGCGATTGACGGCTTCGACCCGTTCGCGGACTTCAACGGCCCCCTCTCGGGAGGTGTGACGACCGTTCATCTCAGCCCCGGCCGCAATCGATTGATGCCCGGTCGAGGGGCCGTGGTCAAGCTGGCCGGGATTGACCCCGCGGCACGGACGTTGGAGGCCGAGGGGGATCTTCGGATCGTCCTCGCCCCCGACGCCTTGAATCCGCCTCGGATTTATGAGCCTCCTCCTCGGCTCGTCGCGCGGGACCGGCCAGTTGATCCGACGCAGCCGCAGCTTGCCTCCAGCCTGGCCGGAGCGGTCGCGGGGCTGCGATCGCTGATCGAAGCCGCGCGGGCCGATCGCCCCGAAGCGGGGACCGACCCCCTGCTCGATCCGCTGGCCGAAGCCCTGGCCGACACGGCTCGCGTGCGGGTGACGGCCCCCGGAGCGGCCGAAGTTCGAGCGGCGCTCAGTCTGGCTGGAACGTTTGACCTGAAGCTTGTGCTCGTGGGGCCGACCGATCTGCGCCCCTGGCTCGATCGCCTCGACTCCTGGGGCGAGACCGTGGATGCCGTCGTGCTTGACCCGCGTTCCCGTCCCGGCCGGATTGCCGAGCTTCCCCTGCCCGACCCTGATGCTCCCGCCCCCCGCGACGCCTGGGACGATGCCGCCGCGTTGGTCGACGCCGGGGTTGCGGTCGCCGTTGTGCCATCGACGGATGACGATCTGAACGAACTGCTCTTTCTCGCCTCGCAGTTCGCCGCCGGAGGTTTCAGCGACGAACAGGTCCTACGGATGATTACCGCAGCCCCGGCCGAGTTGCTCGGCGTGGGCGACCGGATCGGGACGCTCGCTTCGGGCAAGGACGCCGATTTCGTGGTCCTGTCGGCCGACCCGTTTGACCTGCATACCCAGGTCCGCGAGGTCTACGTTTCAGGCCGTCGCGCCTGGTCGGTTGATGCTGAGCCGAAAGCGATCGTCATTCGAGCCTCGTCTGTGCAATTAGGCGATGGGTCGGAACTTGCCGACGCCTCGATCGTCGTGCAGGACGGCACGATCCGAGGGGTCGGCCCCGATGTTTCCGCTCCGAGTGATGCCGAGATGATTACCTTTGGCGGCAGTGCCGTGGTGACTCCCGGCCTGATCGACCTGGCGACCGATCTGGGCCTGGGAGGCCCGTTGTCGGAATCGCCTCGGCCGTCGTCGTCGGTCGTCGGAGGCGGTGGAGACGAAGACGACTCCTCCGCCGATCAGGGGGGCGGCCCGTCTCGGACAAGTGTGGGACTGGACACGAAGCTTGGCGATCGCCTTGTCGCGGGTGATCCGGCTGTCGAGGTGGCTCGTCGAGGGGGCATCACCACGGTCCTGACCGGACCCCGAGACCTCTCACCGGCCCCAGTCGTCGCGTTCAAGCTGGGGGATTCCCCCGCCGTGCTTCGAGACCCCGTCGCCCTTCGCTTCCGTCTTTCCGGCAACGCGACGGCCTCTGCATCGAGCCTGCGATCGACCCTTCGACGTGCCAAGGCGTATGCCGATTCCTGGGAGAAATACGCCGCAGACCTTGCCGAATACGAGTCGAAGAAGAAAGACTATGAGGAGGCCAAAGCTCGACTCGACGCCAAGAAACGAGCTGAGGAAGCGCGAAAGAAGGCGGAGGAGGCTCGAACGAAAACGGAGGACGCAAAATCCAAGGATTCTGAGAAATCCGACGACGAATCCAAGGACGAATCGAAAGAGACACCCGACTCAAAAGACGACGCTGAGTCCGAGGACAAGGAGAAGGGCGAATCTCGAGAGAAGTCCGAGTCAACCGACGAACCAGAGTCGAAGGACGAGAAAACCGCCGCCGAAACGGCCGAAGACGAACTGCCCGAGGAACCGAAAGCCCCCAAGAAACCGAACACCGTGGCCTCGCTTGAACCGTATCGTCCGCTGTTTTCCCGATCGATTCCGGCCCTGGTTGAGGTGGGGCCGCTTGACACGATTCGGGAAGCGCTGAAACTCTTTTATGAGGAATTTTCGCTCAAAACCGTCTTGATCGGGGCTGACGATGCCTTCCGCGACCCTGGCGTGCTGGCTGACGCGGAGGTGCCGGCCGTGATTGGTCCGGACCTGATCCGCCGGGTCGATCGCGAGACGGTGAACCTTGCCCAGGTGCTCGCGACACGGGGAGTTCCCTTCGGTTTCCAGTCGCAGGCCGGCAGCGGGTCAGCAACCCTGCCGAGAGCCGTTCGCTACGCGGTTCGGTTGGGCCTGGGTACGGGAGACGCGCTTTCGGGACTGTCCTCGTCGCCAGCGGTGTTCCTGGGCCTGGAGGATCGCATCGGCACGATCGCCCCCGGACGGGATGCTGACCTGGTGGTCTGGAGCGGCCCTCCGTTCTCTCCCGCCAGTCGTGTACTTGCCGTAATGATCGACGGCTCATGGGTATATTTTTCTCGGGAGGACGAACGTTGATGATCCCCTTCGTGCCACTTGCCCCGATCGTCATCGCCCTGCTCGTTGCCGCCAGTCCCATTGCTGCCGAGGAACCCGAAGGGCGCGGCCTGGCGGTGTTTGCCGGAAAGGTCATTACCTGCGCTGGAGATCCGATTGTTGATGGAACCGTTCTGGTCCGCGACGGCAAGATCGAGGCGGTTGGGCCTCGGTCCGAGATTGAGGTGCCCGAGGGCTACGAGGTCATCGACTGCGGCGACAAGTTCGTCATGCCCGGTCTGGTCGAGGTTCACTGCCACATCGGCGGTTCGGGCGACCTGAACGAGATGGTGTATCAGACGAATCCCGACCTCCGCACGCTCGATCAGGTTATTCCCCACAACGAGGCCCTGAAAGTCGGCATTGCGGGGGGCGTGACCACCGTCTGCTACATTCCCGGCAGCGGCACGAACATGGGAGGGTTCGGGGCGATTCTCAAGGCCGGTCCCGGATCGCTTGAAGAGGTGCTCGTGCGATTTCCTGGTGTCTTGAAGATCGCTCAGTGGGGCAATCCCGAACGGCGTGACGGGACCCTCGGCTCCGGTCGGATGGGCATGAACTGGATCATCCGTGACCAACTCGAAGAAGGTCGCCAGTACGTTCAAGCCTGGGACGAATATGACGCCGGCCGGCGCGCGGAACCCCCGGAGATCGACTTGCGGCTCGAAAACTTCAAGCCCCTGTTTCGTCGCGAGATTCCTGTGCTTGTTCATACGCAGGGATATCAAGGAATCCAGGCGACTCTGGAAATGCTGCACGACTCGATGGAGCTGAAGGTCGTGATCGGTCACGGGACGTTTGAGGGGTACTTGATCTCCGAGGAGATCCAGAAGCGGGAGATTCCCGTGATGGCCGGCCCCCGTGGGTTTCGGTTCGATCCCGACGATGGCCAGATTCACGGAATTGTTGCCGAGTACAGCCAACGGGGTATTCGTTTTCTCGGTGTGAACACCGATTCCCCGGTGATTCCCCAGGAAGACCTCGCGTACCAGGCCGCGATGGCCGTTCGCTACGGCTGGAATGAGGAAGACGCCATTCGGGGGATCACCATCGAACCGGCCAAGGCCCTGATGATCGACGATCGTGTCGGCTCGATCGAACCAGGAAAAGATGCCGATCTCGTGATCTGCACCGGCTCAATCCTCGACCCACGCAACTATGTGACCCAGGTGATGATCGAGGGTCGCGTGATCTATGACATCACCAAGGACCGCCGCCGCTATTGATCGCGCTCGACGATTGCGATCTTCCCGATTCACTCGCCTTCGGAGCCCCGAGTCGTGACATCCAACCGCCTTGCCCCGCTCTTTGGGGCGGCTCTTGTGCTGGTCGCTCTTCCCCTGCCAGTCCAGGCCCAGGACCGTCCGCTGGCCCTGAAAGGAGCGACCATTGAGACGGTCGGCGAGGCGGGACGGATCGATTCAGGTGTGATCGTTCTGCGCGACGGGAAAATCGAGGAGGTTGGGCCGCTGGACGAGGTCGACATCCCTGAAGATGCTCAGGTGATTGACGCTTCGGGCCGCACGATCATGCCCGGTATCGTCGAGCCGACCCTCTCGGCGCGAGGGACCCTGAGCGGCGGCTCGGGCACGGTGATCATCGGGAACCAGGTCGTCACCATCGGCCGTTCCAGTTCGAGCCGGACCCCTTCTTTTTCGCGAGCTGCCGACCTCTTCGACCCCTACCGCACGAATTTCGATCCGTTGCTCCGATCGGGCCTGACGTATCTCAACCTGCTTCCGCCCGACTACGGTCAGACGGCCGTGATCCGCATCGTTCCAGACGATCCCGACGCCGCGATCCTAGAGCACGAGGGTCGCCTGATGCTTTCGCTGTCGAACAGTACGCCCACCCTGGAACTGCTTCGCAAGAGCCTTCAGGGAGCCAGCCGATCCGGCTCGTCGGGCCGGGGAAGCTCAGGAAGCGCAGGTTCCGACCAAGGGGCCTCTCGGCCGCAAGGTTCGGGGTCTTCAGGGTCCTCAGACCCATCCCGAGACCTCTGGCGGGCCGTGGTCGAGGGGAAAGCCCCGCTGCTCGTCGATGCGGGCAACGCCGCATCAATTCTTTATCTGCTTGAGGCGACGAAGGAGTATGAAAAGGTCCAGATCGGGTTGATCGCCTCGGGCAGCGATGTGATGCTGACCCTGGATCAACTGGCCGATCATCCTTCGATTACCCTGATTTTGCGTCCGACCGTGGACACGATGCCTCAGAATCGCGATCGGATCAACGTCCCTCGGATCGTTCAGGAACGGGGGATCAACTTCGCCTTCTCGCAAGGCTTCAGCCGGGCCGCACTCCAGTCGGGGCAGGATACGCCGTTGTTCGATGTCGGCTACCTGATTGCCACCGGCTTGCCCCGAGACGAGGCGATGAAGGCACTTACGAGCCGCCCGGCCGACGTGATCGGCATGGGCGACACGCTCGGTCGGATTGAGGCGGGAAAATCGGCCTCGCTCCTGATCTTCGACGGTGATCCATTCGACCCGTACAGCCGCCTCCGCACCGTCATTCTCGAAGGGAAGACCGTCTATGAAACCGATTGAATTGCTTTGCAAGACGGCGCATCTGGTCCTGGTCTTGTGTGTCGCGGGACCTGGATTCGCTCAGTCCGAGTCGGCGACCGAGCCGAATGACGAGGAGAAGGAAGGACCATCCGGACCGGTTCTGGCCATCGTGGGAGGCGACATCGAAACGGTCACGCAGGGAACGATCCGACGGGGGACCATCCTCGTTCAGGATGGGAAAATCCTGGCGGTTGGCCAGAGCGTCGAGGTGCCTGAGGGTGCCGAGGTGATCGACGCGGCCGGCAAGGTCATTACTCCTGGCTTCGTCACGCTGGACATGAGCGGGGTGGGCCTGGGACCGGCGGTTCGGACACGGGCCATCGGCAGCAGCAACACGGTGGCCGACGCACTCGATCCGTTTGATCGAAACATCAAGTTTTGTCTTGGTGCCGGGATCACGACCGGGGCCGTTCAGGTGGGAAGTACCTCAGGATTCCGATTTCGGTTCGAGAGCGGCCCCGGATCCGCCGATCCCGGCCCGATCGAGCTGACCCTCGAAGACCTGATGACGCTGTACCACGAAGGTCAGATCGGACAGGATGTGCTTGATCACCTGATTGGTCATGCTTCTGAACATGATCATGCCGAGGAAGAGGCTCAAGGCGCATCACTCGGCCTGTTTGCGGGAGGTGACGGCCCGGGAATGGTCTCGCCGTTTGATAATCGCTTCTTCAGCGAAATCGATCGATCGGGAGCCTGTGCCCATTGCTCTGCCACGGTCATGGAAACGCTTCCCGAACCGCTTGCCCCTCCGTCGCCGGTTCGTCCGCGTCCGAATAACCACGCGGTGATCAAGCTGACCTACGGTGAGATTTCCGGGATGCTTGTCGCGGAAGATCCCTTCTATAGCCTTCCCCCGTCGTCGCTGGTGGGGCCGTTTAATCTGTATAGCTGGCGAGAAAACATCAAGAAAGCTCGGAATTATCTTGAGGAACTTGCGCAATACGAGGCTGATAAGGAGGCCGGAAAGAAAGGCATCAAGGAGCCTCGCAAACCGGTCGATGACGGCTTGATCCGGCTGGTCAAGAAGGAGATTCCGCTTCGAATTCCCGTCGATTCCGCCGATGGCATTCGGAGTATGGTGGCCCTTGCCCAGGAACTGGATTATCGGCTTGTGATCGACGGCGCTGCCGAGTCGTGGGTGGTGGCCGAGGAGTTGGGCAAGGCCGGGGTGCCGGTCGTCCTTACTCCTCGATCGCGTCGTCGTCCGCAGCCCGGTCGGGACGATTCGACCGGCACGTCCATCGAGACTCCCGGCATTCTCCAGCGAGCTTCGGTGTCGTTTGCGGTCACGGCACTATCGAGCGGGGTGAGCCTCAACGGTCTGGCCGGTCGAGACCTGACGAGTCTGCCGCTGGAAGCGGCTTTTGCCGTCCGGGGGGGGGCTGACGAATCGACCGCGCTGGCTGCCCTGACCATCGTTCCAGCCCGCATCCTTGGGCTTGACGGCCGAATTGGAAGCATCGAGGAAGGCAAGGATGCTGATCTGCTCATTCTCGATGGTGGTCCGCTCGACTACCGCACGTATGTTGAAACCGCCATCGTTGATGGAAGGATTCGCTATCAGCGGGCAGAGGATCGCGTTTACCCGGTCTTCGAGCGGAACGGCCGCTGATTGAGTTGATCGATCAGGGGTTGCAAGGGCCTGTGGCTTGCGACCCCTGTCGAGGATCGATACCCTCGAACTCGAAGCTCTTCCCCACCGAGGTTCGAGGTCTTGCCATGCTGTCCCGGCTGTTCGTTCTTCTTTGTGTCAGTGCGCCCGCGTTGCTGGTTGCTCCGGATGTCGCCCGCGCGAATGACGATCCGAGACGGATTCGCAATGGCTGGACCATCCCCGACGAGGGATACTGCGATCAGCCCTACGTGATCGTCACTGATCAGGGACACTGGCTCTGCACGATGACGACCGGCGAGGGGAAGGAAGGGGCCGTTGGTCAGCACATTGTCGCCACCATCAGTCACGACAAAGGACGGACCTGGTCGGACTTGATCCCGATTGAGCCGAGTGACGGGCCGGAAGCCTCCTGGGTGATGCCCTTGAAGGTTCCCGGCGGACGCATTTATGCATTCTACACGTATAACTCTGAGAATCTCCGAGAGGTTCCCTCGAACAGTCCAAGCGTGGGGCGTCGGGTGGATACCCTGGGGGCCTACGCCTTCAAGTGGAGCGACGACGGTGGCCTGACCTGGTCGGACGATCGCCTGGAAATTCCGATGCGACCGATGCGGATCGACCGCGGGAACACCACCGGCGGCGAGACCCTGTTCTTCTGGGGGGTTGGCAAGCCGATCACGACCAACGACGTTGCCTATTTCGGCTTCGCTAAGGTGGGCAAGTGGGGAGTCCCCGGCGGGATGGTCGAGTCGCAAGGCGTGTTCATGCGAAGCGACAACATCCTGACCGAACCCGACCCGAGCCGCATCCGCTGGGAATTGCTCCCCGAGGATGACGAGGGGCTTCGGGCCCCGAAAGGGCCGGTGTCCGACGAGGCGAATCTGGTTGCGCTGTCCGACGGCTCGCTGTTCGCGACCTATCGCACCATCGACGGCTACCCGTGCCATGCCTATAGCCGCGACGGCGGCCGCACCTGGACCCCCTCGGCGTACATGACCTACGGCCCCGAAGGACGACGGGTGAAGCATCCCCGCGCCGCGAACTTTGTGAAGAAATTCTCAAACGGAAAATATCTCTACTGGTTCCATAATCATGGGGGTGAGCAGATTCATCGGGACGACTGGAACCCTTATCAAGGGCGGAACCCGGCCTGGGTGCTTGGCGGTATCGAGCGCGATGGATTGATTCACTGGTCTGAGCCGGAGATTCTGCTCTACGACGACGATCCGAACGTCCGAATCAGCTATCCGGATTTCATCGAAGATGACGGCGAACTTTATGTGACCGAGACTCAGAAAGAAATCGCCCGCGTCCACCGGGTCGACCCGACCTTGCTTGACGACCTCTGGGGTCAGTTCGATCGCCGCGAGGTCGAGCGTTCCGGCCTGGTCCTCGAACTGGCCGGCGACCCAATCGCGGCCGGCACAGAGGCGGCCATGCCCCCTCTGCCCGACCTCGGCGACCGAGGAGGGTTCTCGATCGGCCTCTGGGTTCGGTTCCGAGAGTTAACCGAGGGGCAGTCGCTCCTCGACTCGCGGGACGAGTCCGGCCGCGGTTTGCACCTGTTCACGACGGGGCGATCGACGCTCGGCGTCACCCTCAGCGACGGCGATCACGAGGCCACCTGGGACAGCGACCCCGGCACCGGCCCCGGCACCCTGAAGGTCGGCGACTTGCAGCACATCGTCGTTACGGTCGATGCCGGACCCCAGATTATCAGTGTGGTTGTTGATGGAATCTTCAACGATGGCGGCGCGATCCGTCAGTACGGCTGGGGACGCTTCCTTCCCGAGCTGGGCGACCTCAACGGTCGAGATCGTGCCATCCTGGCCTCGCGACTCTATGGAGAACTCCGATCGGTTCGGGTCTACGATCGTCCCTTGCGGACCTCCGAGGCCGTCGGGAACTTCCGCGCCGGGGTGCCCCGCCACGAGACTGCCGAGTGAGCAGGGTGCTCAGATCAAGGGTCGCTCCTTTGTCTTGCCGTTTGCAACAGGCGCGGTCTCCGATCCGTATGCGTGCCGGCCTGATGCGATGTCCTGGAAGAGTCGGGCGCAACCCGGTTCCGCCGCCCCCGGCGACCACTGCCGAGCCCGGGCCGATGCGGCTTGACGCCTCAGGAACGCCCCGAGCTTACGCCCGCTCTCCACGTCCCAGACCTGGAGGATGACATCCTCGCCCGGGGGGAAGGCCCTGTCGCCCGCCGACACCACTCTGGCGCCGTCCAGGCTGAACGCCAGCAGGTGAAGGCTGCCGGAGATCACCCCGGCTCGGTCTGGAGTTGCCCGACCACCTCCCCGCGATCGAAGTCCATCACCGTCAGCAGCCGATGATGCTGACGGACGGCCGGGCGGAAGTGAATCGGACGGTTGAGTTTCCCGACGCGCCATTGTCGTACTGCACCGAGAGGGACACCGTGTATTCGCGGGGCATCGGGTCAGCGATGAAGGAATAGACCCAATCGTTGGTCTGGACGTCCATCCCGACGCTCATCGATTGTGGTGCTGCAGACCATGGCCCGCCGGCGAAATCACTGCTGTAGGGTGTCCCCCCGGACCACGAGATACTGGTCGACACGATGTTGTATTCGGGCTCGCGCTCGAAGACGTCGATATAAGTTACGAAGCCAACGGGGATGTCGTCGTCGACGACATACTGGCCGGTCACCTCCTCATGGTAACTCGCGCCGGAGAAGTGGATGCCCGGATGCTGATCCGGATAGCCGCCACCGCCGCCGGAGCCGTCGAAGTAGCCGTGCGCGGCCACCGCCCCTTTGAGGTCACTCGGACTGACCGCCGGATCGGATTGGGTGGCGGTTCCAAGGAACGAAGGGGAGGTCGGAGGGAGCGACATGGGGCGGACGCCGTCCTCGTCGGGCGCCGGCGATTGCGGACCCAGGTGGGCAATCGCCGCCTGGTCGACGGGTCCACTCTTGTGTGACGGCGAGGGCGTGGGGTTCGACGGTGTCCAGCCAGCCGCCTCGACGGGAATCGTCATCTGCCCCCCGTGGAGGACCCCGACGAGCCGCCTGGCCCCCTCTCGGCCCGTCGATTCTTGAGTATCCTGCGCGGTGCGTGGATCGGCGGGGTCAGGGGGACGGACCGGGCCGTGATCGTGCAGGCGTTGGTCGGGGTTCGGAAGGGAGAGGCCCGCCTCGGTCGATGGCCTCGTCGCGGATTCCGCGAACGACTCAACCTCATGGCCGATCGCGAGCAGAGGGGCTTGCGTGGGCGGATGGATCGTCGTGATGATCGGCCTCGCCCACAACGGCAGAGGGACAGGCATCAGGACGGAAGCCGGGGAGCGATCCTCGCACGGATCAACACGAGGGCGGAGATTGGCATGTCGAGAGAGCCGACGCATGACTTCTGCTCGACGATTCGACAGGTGCAAGGTCAATGATTCCTCGGCTGACAACCTCTCTGAAGCAATCACGAATGATCAAAAAAACTGCTCGAAAAAACCGGATCAACCCGCCGCTGAAGTCGACCGCGTGTTTGTCGA
Organism: Tautonia rosea; assembly: GCF_012958305.1. NCBI lineage: Bacteria > Pseudomonadati > Planctomycetota > Planctomycetia > Isosphaerales > Isosphaeraceae > Tautonia > Tautonia rosea. The sequence continues at coordinate 120,023 of NZ_JABBYO010000004.1, forward strand.
CCGCGTGCAGGCTTGGTCCCAGAGGAGGGATCCGGGTCGCATTCGTGGACCCGTCCTCGGCCCCGGGGCCGTTGGGGTGATCGTCGGCATCCGTCGATTCCATGGCTCACCCGCCGAGGGACGGGGAGGGAGTGCCGAGAATCTCCCGTTGATCCCGTCGGCCGTCCCCATCGTCCCGGTCGGGAGGACCCGGTGGGATTCCGCCCGAAGTCCGACCGGCATCACGGATGATCGGACGTCTCCCCCAAACAACGAGATGATCGAGGTTCAGGACTTGCGGATCAGTTCCTCGATCTTGGACTTGTACATTGGTTCGCTCATGGTGCTGACCCAGGAGACGGAGGGCTCGTAGCCTCCTTCGGCGTAGGAGCGTTCGAGCGGGATGTACCAGGGGCCGCCGTCGCCGTAGGCGGCCACGGCGAGGGGGACGCCGCCGGCGAGCGATTTGGCGTAGAGCTGGTACTCGACGAACGTCTCGGCCGGCAGGTGCAAGACGCTGTTGGCGTTGGTGTCGAGCCGGCCGAGGAGGATCGGCCGCTTCGTCTCCAGGCGCATCAGCCAGGCGCAGGTCATGGCATTCCGATTGCGGTCGACGGTCGAGGCGTTCGGGTCGGCGACAATGGCCTTCAGGCGGTCGAGGTCGAGATCCTCGCGAGGGTTGAACTCGATGGGCACGGTGGTCCAGGAGAGGTGGTCGAGCGGGTGGTCCTCGGCCGTGGCATCAGCGCTGGCCATCGCCTGATAGATCCGCGACGCAAGAATCGGGCGATTCTCAGGTGAACCGTCGTTGTATTTTCCGGCGGTTACATTGCCGGCCGCGCCGGTGAAGTAGAGGTGAAGCGTCCCCTCCTCGTCGGCCGATCGATTGGCGCGAGCGATTCCGACGAAGTCGGCCGAGACTCGGCCGTCGCCGTAGTAGCTCATAGGGTGAGTCGTGTAGTAATAGAGGCGGGCGACGGGGAATCCCTCGCGGTAAAACGAGAGGGATTGCAGCATGGGGTCAATGGTGCCATCGGGAGCGGCCCGAGCGGCCGGATCGCGGGTGGCACTGGTGCGGGTGTACTGAATTTTGCCATCGGGGCCGATGACCCGGCGGTTGCAGGCGACCTGGGTGACCTCAGCCGCACCCACTCCGAGCCGATCGACCGGCACGGCCGCGCGTACCGCGGCACCGACGGCCTCGGCTGATTGCGCCATCAGATCCGCAACGAACGGTTCATCAAAGAGGAGGCGATCGGCCCCGGCTTCGCGGAGCAAACGGTTTCCTTCATGGTCAATGAACGGGGCGTTATGCTGGTGGACGCAGTGCAAAGCCACCCGGTCGGGGGTGGTGCCGGCCGCCTCGGCCAGTTGCTCGGTCCAGAGACGGTGCGACTCGTTGAGCACTCCGGTCCAGTCAAGCGAGGCGAGGACGATCGGAGCGTCTGCACCCAGGATGACAATCCCCCGAAGGCGAAGCGGATCATCCTGGCCGACCACCGGGGTGATCCATCCTCCACAGAGCGAGTGATTCATCGGAGGAGAGGCGTCGAGGTCGAAGGTGCCGAGGCGAATGTCGGTTTGCACGGGGGGGCTCCCGGGGCTGAGGCTGTTATCAGAATGTGGCAATCGTCGGAGTCGCGATCACCGGAAGTCCTTGCGGTCCTGACCTTCGCCAGTGCCGATGCTCCACGGTCCGGCAGGAGACCGCGATCCCAGCGGCGAATCATTAGCGCAGAATCATCATCATGCGAGGGGTCCGCCACTCCATGAGGGTTTGTTCGTCGATCAAGGCGTTCGACCGGGCTGCGGCCGAAAGACCGAAAAGGCTTCCCAGGCTCAGCGGCCTGCTGTAGCGAACGACCCGAGGGGAGTCGAGCTTGGCTCGGGTAGCGGCCTCGGCGATGGCATCTTCCTGGTAGCCGAGGCGGTCGATCAGGCCGATGGCCAGTGCCTCATCGGCCGAGTAGATCTTGCCGTCGGCCACCGCTCGGGCCTCGTCCATCGAGAGGTTGCGTCCCTGGGCGACGATCCGGAGGAAGCGGGAGTAGGTGTCGTCCACCAGTTCTTGGAAGCGGGCGAGGTCGCGTTCTTCGAGCGGTTGATAGGGTGAACCCATGTTTTTCCATTCGCCGGCGGTGATCGACTGGAACTGCAATCCCACCTTGTCGAGCAGGTCGGAGGCGTTTGGCAGCTCGATCACCACGCCGATCGAGCCGGTGGTGGTGGTCGGTTCGGCGATGATCTCATCGGCAGCAGCCGAAACGTAATAGCCACCCGAGGCCGCCAGCCCTCCCATCGACACGATCACCGGCTTGCCCGTTTGTTTGAGCAAGGCCACTTCGCGCCAGATCTGATCGGAGCCGGTCACGGTCCCACCGGGGGTATCGACGCGCAAGACGACAGCCTTCACACGCTTGTCGTTGCGGGCCTGGCGAATCTGCTCGACTGCGAAATCAACGCTGCTCAGCGCGATCGGCCCTTCCACGCGCACGATGGCGATCTTGTCGGCCGTCGGGTTCAGCGAGCCGACGACGTACTGTTCCTCCAGCGGATCGGGCCGTAGCCCAGCCGTGCGTTGCGAGAGGAGCGTGAAGTTGATCAGAACCGAGAGAATCAAGACGGGCCAGAAGAGGCGACGGAACCAACCGTTGCGCTCGCGACGCTCCAGGACGATCGTTTGGCCGGGAGGCGGAGGAGGAGGAGCATTGGAGGAATGATAGCTCATCTCGTGGTTCTCGGATCTCATAGAATGGGGCGTCTTGAACAAGGTCTGCCAGAGGAAATCCAGTGTACCCCGATCGCCGGGCGCGTCGAAAGGGATCGTGGCGTGGAGGTCGCTTGAGCAGCTCAGGCCGAACCGGTGCTGAAGTCGAGTCGAGGGGTCTCGTGAACCTCAACTGGCGCTTGGAAGTATGACGCCTCCGTGAACCGGAAGATCACGGCCAGCAGGACCTCCGGAACGTGGGCGATCCGCGTGTTGTAGCGTTCCACGGCGTCGTTGTAGCCCTGTCGCATCAAGGCGATCTCGTTTTCAAGCAAGGTCAATCGACGCATCAGATCGCCGGTCAACTGATCTGCCTTGAGGTCTGGCGCAGCTTCCCGGAGACCGATGATGCGGTCGAGTAGCGATCGCTCGGCCGTGAGCATCTCGGTCGCGTGTGTCAGGTCAAGCATGGCACCGCCGCCGTAGGCCTGGCGCATCAGGGCGAGCTCTTCCTGCGCCCCGCGTTCGTGAGCCAGGTAGGACTGAACAACCTGCTGAAGATTCGGCACCAGGTCGGCCCGCTTCTTGAGCGACACCTCGATGTTGTGCCAGGCGCGCTGGACCCGATTCCGAAGAAACACCAGGTCGTTGAACAGGAGAATCGTCACCGCCAGCACGAAGTAGCCGATCGCCACCAGCGTGGCCGCGAGGAAGTCGGTCGCCTGAAACGAGCCGTACAGGCCGAAAATCAGGAGCGTCGGCAAGATCAAGGCATCCACGGCCGTCGTGATCCAGAACTGCCCGACCCGCGCCTTACGATGCATCAAGGTCGACTCGGAATAGTTGCTCAGCACGTAAGGAAGCGATCGCTCGTCACCCCGTTCCAGCCGCAACGATGCCATTTCCACGGGCTCGATCGTCGCCGTCCCCAGCGCGTAAAGGGGGTCGCCGATTTCCAGGCGTGTCTCGCTGTAGCGAAGCTTGCCCGATCGACTGGAATCCTGGTGCCGGGTCAGAATCTCAGCCCCTTCCGGCAAAACGAGTAAATGGCCGTGGTCATCCTGGCAAAGGAAGGGAATCCGTTCCTTGCGATCCTCGATTGTGACCCATTTGGCGTTCTTGCCGCTGCCTCGACGCTCCTGAACCGTGTAATGGAACTGGGCACACGGCCGGTTCGAGAGTGGACCCGAGAGGGTTGTGCCCGTTTCCGTCGGTACGATCGTGCCCATGATCTCGGTGAATCCCACCGCCACGCCGGTCGTCGGGCTGGTCGGCACGTTTTCGATGTATCGCTTTTCCTTGATTTTTTTCAGGCCAAACCACGAGCCGACGATCGCGATCACCAGGGCCACCGGGCTGGCGATCCCGGTCAGGCCGGGACTCAAGCGAGCGACCTCGAATTCGCCATCAAGTTGCGCGAGGGTCGCCTGGTCGGCTTCCGGCAGGCCGATCGTCGGCTCGCGATGAATTCCCCAGAAAGGGGCGAGCATCCGTTCCGGAAACCGGTCGCGGATGGAATTGGTTCGCAAGACGGCGCGGGCCAGATCGATCCGAATTCGGGTCAGGCGCCGCCTCTCGCGATCGTCGAGCGAGGCGAAGACGGACGAATCATCGAATCGGCCGAGGTTCGACCAGTCTCCATCCCAGCGAATCCTGCGGTGATTGAGCAGATCGGTCACCGCCTCGCGAGCCGAGGAGCGTACCCGATGCAGCCGGTCCCGCGCTCCGGTCAGGTCGGCGTGCATCATCCGAAGGCCGCAGTAGGTTAAGCCGCCGATCATGAGCGTTGCGATCAAAGCCAGGTAAAACGGAGTCTGGTGCAGCCGGGCCATCCAGCACCCGAAGAAAACGGCGAAGGAGAGCGACGCGAGCGCCGCCCAGCAAAGAAAGACCGCACCCACGGCCATCGATCGGCGTTCGGCCAGTTCGTTGCCTTCCGAGATCATCGGGGTGTAGCGTCCTGGCTCGCTGAACCCAACTGATCCCTGCCCTTCGGCATCGACCTGTGCAAATCCGAACAAAAACACACGCTGGCCGGGATCGATCCGCCATTCTCGGTAGCGCAGGTCGCCGACGGTCTCCAAATGGTCGCGATTCGTGGTGTGGAAGTGGTCCGCATCGGACGGTCGGATGGTGATGGACCCCGAATCGTCGACCAGTTGAAAGGTGGGGGCCCACTGCTCCTGTCGTTCGATGGTGCTCCACTTGGTTTTGCCTTCGGAATCCTTGGTTTTTTTCTCGACGGTGTAGTGAAAATAGAGGCAAGGTGTGCCGGTTCGAGGGGCGATGACGACCCCGGTGGCCGGGTCTTCGACCGCCGAGCCGACCAGGTTGATCTCGCCGGTCAGAGCCGCCACGACCTCGGTCCGAGGGACGCGTTCCAGATCACGTTGCCGGCGGATTTGGTCGATGCCGAATGAGCTGAACACCGCGGCGCCGATCGTCAGCCCGATCACCGCGGCTCCCAGCGCCAGACGGCTCATCCACCCCATCTCCGGATCACCCCCTGGCTGAGTGGCGTCATTCGAGCCGAGCATGTGTTTGCCAAGGCGCCAGAGCACGACCACAACGAGAATGCCCACCACAACGGTCGGTAGAAGCGTTTCGAGCATCGTATCCATGATTGATTCCGGCTCCGAGGCAGTTCCGCTTGAGCGAGCGAGGACGATTGGTGGCCTGGCGCGGCATCGCGGCTCAAGCCCTCGTTCCTAGGGCATTCGATCCGAAGAATCAAACATTGATCCGTTCGTGTCTCCTTTGGGTCGTCGGGGCGAGCACCCAGGGATGCGGCGATCGCTGCAAGGCCTTGACGTTTGCGATCCGTTGACGATCCTCGGCCGTCGATCCCAAGATAAAGGCCCTGGCCGTCGTACTGTCTCGAACCCCGAAGGAGGGCCGCTCATGGGCCCGTTTGCCGTCATCCTTCCGGCCGCCGGACAGTCCCGGCGGTTCGGAGATGCGACCCGGAAAAAAGTGGACCATGAGATCGACGGCCGAGCCGTCTGGCGCTGGGCGGTCGAGCCGTTCGCCGAGCGAAACGACGTGGCGCAGCTCCTTCTGGCCGTCGCTCCCGAAGACCGCAAGCAGTTCGAGGATCGCTATCAGGCCGAGCTGGCGGAACTGAGGATTACCCTGGTTGAGGGTGGAGCCGAACGTTTTGACACGGTGGCGGCCTGTCTCGATCGGATCGATCCGCGTTGCGAGTTCGTCGCCGTCCATGACGCAGCCCGACCGTTCCCCACCCGAGCCGTGATCGACCGCGTCTTCGAGGCCGCCCGAGCATTCGGCGCGGCCTTGCCCGGTTTGCCGGTCTCCGACACCTTGAAACGGGCCGGAGACGACGGCGTGATCACGGAAACCGTCTCCCGAGCCGGCCTCTTTGCCGTGCAAACGCCGCAGGCATTTCGGCTCGACCTGCTTCGCCAGGCCCATGCAAACCGGATCAATCTCTCGGTGCCCGTGACCGACGATGCCCAGCTTGTCGAGGCCATCGGCCATCCGTGCCGGATCGTCCTCGGATCGCCTCTGAATCTCAAGATCACCCGGCGCGAGGATCTTCCCCTGGCCGAGGCGATCTTCCGGGGCCTGCTCCGAGATCGAGAGCGCTGAGTCGTCCGTGTCGGGAACCGCGCCGAGCACGATCTGAAGGATCGACTCGATCGCCTCGGCCCAGACTTGATACGCCGATCGGCTCAGGTGCAGGTAATCCGGAAACTGGGCGCGGGGAACCAGACCGTCGGCGTCGAGCAGGGACGATCCGAAGTCGATGAACCCGACGCGGGGCAAGCGAGCAAGAGGCGCGATCAGGCGGTTGACCTCAGCCACGTCCGGATGGGCCTGGTCGTGGGTCGGGGGCGAGGAGAGCGTGGGCGAGACCCCTCGGGGCGTCAATGCCATCAGCACGATCACTGATCGAGGCAATCGGCGGCGGATCTCATCGACCACCGTGGCGATTCCGTCGGCGATCACCTCCGGAGGGTCGAGGCCGATGTTGTTCGTGCCGATCATCAGGACGACGACCCTCGGATCGATCCTCCCCGATAGCTCGCCGTGTCGAATCCGCCAGAGTAGGTGCTCGATCCGGTCGCTGCCGATGCCGAAGTTGGCCGCGCGGCGGGGGGCAAATCGTTCGTGCCACAGGTCGAGGCCGTCCCCTTCGAACGGATTGCGGCCCTGGCCGAGCCACCCCCGAGTAATCGAGTCTCCCAGAAAAAGCAGGTCAATCTGTCCGATCATCGCCTGCTCGACCATCAGAGTGTGCTGTTCGAGCCAGCCTGGCAGGTCGGGCCGGGGAATCGGTCGCGTTGGCGATCGCCGATCCGGCTCCCGACCAGCCAGGGCGGCGAAGTGGGAGACGGTCATCCCGGCGATCAGGCTCGGGACGGCAAGCAGAATCAAGACACGTCGGATCGCTCGAAAACGGGTCATCGCGTGATCGTAGAACGAGATCGGAAATGCGTCAATCACACGAGACCCGCGCACCTCATCACGCCCGATCGTCCCCTTCACCCAGCGTCCAGGGCTGGCCAAAGTGTTCCAGAAAGCAAAGCTCGGCAAGTGGAAGGCACGGGACGGTGGAAGGCTCGCCCACAGCATAGCCGATCGCCATCACGGCGCAGAGCGAGTGATCGAGTGGAATGCTGAAGATGTCCCGGATCAACGATCCATTGAAGCGGTCGATTTGTGCCGAAGCGAGGCCAAGATCCGTAGCGGCGATCATCAGGGTGGTCGCGGCGGCATTGGCGTGTCGGCAGGCCCAGATGCCGCGATCCGTCTCGGCAGCCAGGTCGCGGCGGACCTCCGCGTTGATCCGGCCGAGATCTTCGGCGGAGAGCGGCACGGCCGATGACAACTGATCCCGGATCACCTGCCAGTGGCTCCGATCGGGATGATGGTAGCCCAGCACGAGAATCGCCACCGGCGCTTCACCCAGTCGAGGGTGATGAAACGCCGCGCGACGGAGCCGATCACGGTTCCCTTGATCCCGGATCACCAGGAACCGCCAGGGCTGGAGATGGTGCGGCGAGTGTGCCCGGCCCGCCAGGCGGAGCATTCGCACCAGGATCGCATCGGACACGGGCCGATCAGGATCGAACCGGACGACCGATTGGCGGCAGAGGATGGCCTCGGCAGCGGTCATGAGCGATGGTCCTCAACAGCGAGGCAGGCGCGGCGATCGCCGGGCGCGCAGTGCTGGCATTGGGCCTTCGGGTGACGTAAGATCCGGCATTCTGTCCGGAATGGTCCTCGATCGGACCAGGCCGGCCAAGCCCACTTGGTTCTTCTCTCCTCTTCGTTTGCTGACCACTGAGGTACGATGACCATGCTCCGCACCTGCTGCGCGGCGGCGACGCTCGCCCTGCTTGTTCCTTTGGCGGCCTGCGCGGCCGAGCCGAAGGCCGAGGAATGGACCTCTCTGTTCGATGGCGAAACCCTCAGCGGCTGGGAGATGATCAAGCTCCGGCCCGACGGCGACTGCAGCTGGACGGTCGAAGATGGCGTGATCGTCGGCCGGGGCGATCCTTCGATGCTTTTTAGCCCCAAGGGGGATTACACCAACTTCCGCTTCCGCGCCGAGATCATGATCAACGACGGCGGCAACTCGGGCATGTACTTCCGATCGGAAAAAGGCCCGACCTTCTCCGGCGGCTACGAGGCCCAGATTAACAGCACCCACCGCGACCCGATCAAGACCGGATCGATCTACACCCGCGTCCACGTCTATGAGGAACTCGTCCCGCCCGGCACCTGGTTCACCCAGGAAGTCGAGGTGGTCGACAAGGACTACCGCGGCCAGGTCGTCACGTCGATCACCGTGAAGGTTAACGACAAGGTCCTGTACGAGCTGCTCGACTACGACCGACAGTACAAGCAGGGGCACTTCGCCTTCCAGGGGCACGACCCGGGCAGCGTCGTCTCCCTGCGCAAGATCGAGGTCATGGAACTGCCCTGATCGCGGTCGCCGAGGATCGCAACAAACGACCCCAGCCGGTGCCCCGGACGAGGGATTCCGGGGCATCGCGTTAGGGTTATCCCACCAGAAGACGCTGCCCCTCTCCCGGCTTATCCATTCCCTTCCTTTCCCTGGGCCGGACCGCGCCGGTCTGACCACTCGCACGTCGAACGCCCGACCCTTCGACCGGGCCACTCCGAGAGGTGGAACTCACGATGGAACCCTTGCTGGACACGCTGAACGCGCTCAATGATGTCATTTGGCATGAATATGTCTTGTTCTTCTTGCTTGCGGTCGGTCTTCTGTTCACGATCTGGAGCGGGGTGTCTCAGTTCCATGCCCTGACGCACGGCACGCCGGTCATTCTTGGGAAGTACGACGACAAGGGCGACCCCGGCGCGATCAATCACTTCCAGGCCCTTTCGGCCGCACTTTCGGCCACGGTGGGTCTGGGGAACATTGCCGGGGTGGCGTTGGCCATCGCGCTCGGGGGGCCGGGGGCGGTCTTCTGGATGTGGATGGTCGGGCTGGTCGGCATGGCCCTGAAGACGACCGAAGTCACCCTGTCGATGCTCTACCGCAACACGGACGACCCCGAGAATCCCCACGGCGGGCCGATGTGGGTGGTCAAGCAGGGGTTCTCGGCGATGGGGCCGAAGCTGGCCCCGGTCGGATCGTTCATCGGCGGGATTTTCTGCATCACCCTGCTTATCTCGACCGTCACCGGCGGCAACATGTTCCAGGCCTGGAACGTCGGTATTGTGACCGAGAAGGATTTCGGCGTCCCGCAGATCCTCAGCGGGATCGTGATGGCCCTGATCGTCGGCGTGGTGATCATCGGCGGCATCAAGCGGATCGGGGCCGTCGCCGGTCGCCTCGTCCCCTTCATGTGCGGCATCTACCTGCTCGCGGCTCTGTATGTGATCGCGGTGAACATCACCGAAGTTCCCGCAATGCTCGCCCTGATCGTCCGCACGGCCTTCAGCCCCCTGGAGGCTCAGGGGGCGTTCGTCGGCGGGACCTTCGGCTATGCTCTGGTCTGGGGGATGAAGCGGGCCTTGTTTTCCAGCGAGGCCGGCCAGGGGTCCTCTCCCATCGCCCACTCGGCCGCCAAGACCGATGAGCCGGTCCGCGAAGGCGTCGTGGCGGGCCTCGAACCGTTCATCGACACGATCGTCGTCTGCACTCTGACCGCCCTGGTCCTTTTGCTCACCGGCGCCTGGAATCGCGAGCCGAACGCTGTGTTCGACGAGGCCCCCCGCATCGTCCAGGGCGACCAGCTTGACCACTGGCGTGTCGAGACCGGACCGCTGCCCGAGTCGAGCCGAGACGGCTGGCAGAACGGCACCGACATGGTCTTCCTCGTCGTCCAGGCCGACGAGAACCGCCTGACCGGCGGCACCTCGCGCCGGGTCATGGGCAACGTCACGTTCGACCCCGATCAGAACCGCTACCTTGTCTCCTGGTCCGACATCGTCAGCCTGGCCGAGCCCCGCATCGAGCCGCTTCCTGAAGGGGGCTTTGGCGTCTTCCGCGATTACCCCGGCGCGGCCCTGACGAGCCACGCCTTCAACCGGGTCCAACCCGGCCTGGGCAAGTGGCTGGTGACGATCGCCTCGTGGCTCTTTGCCATCTCGACGATGATCTCGTGGAGCTACTACGGCGAGCAGGGAATGATCTACCTGCTTGGCTCCCGCAGCGTCCTGCCCTACAAGCTTGTCTACTGCCTCTTGATCGTCGCCGCCTGCGTCCCCGGCTTCATCACGACCGACGTCGCCCTCGACACCATTTCCAGCTTCGGCACCGGCGTGATGCTCTGGGCGAACATCCCGATCATGCTCATCTTCGGCCGACAGGCCATGAACGCCTACCACGACTACTTTCGCCGCCTGAAGGCCGGCGAAATGGACCCTCCCCACGCTGCCCCGTCGATCACCGACGTGGTTGAAGGCCGAGACGTTGAGTAAGGTCAATGTGCTCCCAACGACATCGTCCCGATCACTGATTGTCGGTGATCGGGACGGTTCCATCCCTTACGATCTGATCCCGGCTGATCAGTCATCGTCCTCGGGCTTGAACGTCGGGGTGTGATCCGGGTCATGATCGGGCTCGGTGAACTGCTTCGAGCTTAGGAGCTTGGCGAAGCAGTAACCTGTCATTCCCAGGACGACCGTCCAGACGATCCCCATGAAGATCCAGGCCGATGGGGTCATGCCGGTGGTGTTCATGACGGGGTCCCCCCTTTGCCCTTGCGACGCCAGGCGATCGCCACCAGGATTGAGAAGAAGGCGAAGATGGCCAGCAGGCCGATCCGGTCGTACGTGCGGACCGTCCGCAGGTTCTCGTAGTAGGTGACAACCTCGGGCGAAGCGTCCTCGGGGGTGACCAGGTCCTTGTGCAGGATCTTGCCGATCACACTGTCGGCGTCCCATTCCCAGGCCGGCACCCCCTGCCCCGAGCCGATCGACCCGAAGAAGCCGTCCCAGCCGACGCTCGGCTTGAAGATCGCCGCCAGGAGGATGACGATGATGAACGTTGGCGTCACATATTTCATGATGTAGAAAAAGGCACGCGGCACCTTCAGCTCGGCCCCTCGGGTCAGCTCCTCCCACCCCTTGTCCATGCCGAAGGCCCAGGCGAAGAGGATCACCTCCATCAGGGCGAAGACGACCAGGGCGAACGTGCCGACCCAGAAGTCGAAGTCGCTGAAGACCCCCTGTTCGTGGATCAATGCCACCGGCACGGCCAGGAACAGCAGCATCCCCATCAGGGCCCACGACGCCTTCACCCGGCTCAGCTTGAACTCGTCTTCTAAAAAGGCCATTACCGGCTGTCCCATCGCCAGCGAGCTGGTAATCGCCGCCAGGAACAGCAAGCCGAACCAGAGGAACCCGGCCAGCGGCGCGAACTGCGGCCCCCAGTTGTTGAACAAGGTCGGCAAGGTGAAGAAAGCCAGGCCGAAGCCCGAGCCTCCCGCCACGCTGTCCTTGACCCCCTGGAGGCCGAGGTAGCTGACGGCAATCGGCAAGAGCAGGGCGCTGCCGATCACGACCTCGCACATCTGGTTCGTCCATGCCGTGGTCGCGCCGGTCAGGGCCACGTCGTCCTTCTTGCGCAGGTACGACGCATAACAATGGATCGATCCCATGCCGATCGACAGCGTGAAGAAGATTTGCCCGGCCGCCGCCAGCCAGACCGCCGGGTTCGCGATCTGCGTGAAGTCGGGCACGCTCCAGATATAGTTCAGGCCGACCCAGGGACTTTCCTTCACCGCCTCGTCCGAGATCGGATCGCTCATCAACCCTCGCACGGCCAGCACGACGCCAAACAGGAGCAAGAGCGGCATCGCCACCTTGGCCACCACCTCGATGCCGCCCGACACCCCTCGCGAGAGGATAAAAATATTGATGCCAATGCAAATGGCGAACATCACCAGGCCGGGGATGCTGAACGCGAAGAGCTGATTGTCGCTCTGCCCGGTGATCCGGCCGAAGAAGCTCGCCGGCTCATCGGCGCCGAAGCCCCCGAGCAACGAATAGATCGCGTACGACAGGCACCACGACTCGATGTACAGGTAATACGAGGCGATCCCGAGGCAGGTCAGCAGGCCGAGCACTCCCAGGTACTTCCAGGCTCGGCTCTTGCCCATCGACTGGAAGATGCCGGGTGTCGAGTGGTGGCCGAGGCTCCCGCCGTACCGGCCCATCGTCCATTCGATCCACATCAAGGGGATGCCCATGACCAGCAGGGACACCAGATACGGAATCATGAACGCCCCGCCGCCGTTCTGGGCGGCCTGGGCCGGGAATCGCAGGAAATTCCCGAGCCCCACGGCGTTGCCGGCCATCGCCAGCACCAGGCCGATCCGAGAGGCCCAACGCTCATGTTTTGCCATGCATCCCCCTTCGGCCAACCCGTGCCAGCTCACTGCAATCCCTGACCAGATCGGACTCTATAGCAGATCCCAGCCCAACCTGCCAGGGGGCTGACGAGGCCGTCCGTCCCCTGGTTCGCCTCCTCATGAGATCACCCTCTCGGACGACGACGCGTTTCGACCGCGAGCATCCTCGACCTTGATCCGGTTACAATGGATTCCTTATCCCTGAGCTGCAGGAACGCAACGCCGCGTCCCGATCCCGAGGAACTCCTTCCTCGTCGTCCACGCTGTTCTGGTTTTTGATCCGATGAGCCAATCCTTTCGACAGCGTCTCTGGGCCATTCTCGAAGTCGCCAGGCCGGGCGATCACGTCAGTCGTGGGTTCGACATCGTCTTGCTCTCCCTGATTGTCCTGAACATCCTGGCCGTGATCCTGGATTCGGTCCCCTCGATCAATCGCCGCGTCGGTCCGGCCCTCAACGCCTTCGAGTGGTTCTCTGTGGCGGTTTTCTCGGCCGAGTACCTCCTGCGCCTCTGGTCGGCTCCCGCCGACCCGCGCTTTGCCCAGCCGATCCGGGGCCGCCTGCGGTTCATGGTCACACCCCTGGCCCTGATCGACCTGATCGCCGTGCTGCCGGCCTATCTGCCACTGTTCGGCCTCGACCTGCGATTCGTCCGCGCCTTGCGACTCCTGCGAATCTTCCGCGCCGCCAAGCTCGCTCGCTACATCTCCGCCCTCAGACTGTTTGGTGACGTAATCCGCGAGAAGCGAGAGGAACTAATTCTGACTACGTGCGTCTTTGGCCTGATGCTTTTGATTACGTCGTGCCTGATGTATTTTGCCGAGAACGAGGCCCAGCCCGAGGCGTTTTCCAGCATCCCGGCCGCGATGTGGTGGTCCGTCGTCACCCTGACAACCGTCGGCTACGGCGACATTCATCCGGTGACTTCGCTTGGCCGCCTGCTCGCCTCCTTCTCCGCCATCCTCGGCATCGGCTTCTTCGCCCTTCCCACCGCCATTCTCGGCTCCGGCTTCATCGAAGAAGTCGAGAAGCGCAAGAAACACCATATCCGTACGTGCCCTTACTGCGGACGAGAGATCAGTAGGTAGTAGGCAGCGGGCAAGACAAAGAGGAGGAACGGAGAAGAGAGAGACTGTCTCGACGGAAATGGACACTCCGATCCGTAAGGCCCTCCATGACTTGGAGAAGCCCGTTGGCCGCTGCCTACCGCCCTCTGCTCGTTGGCGTCCGACAGCCGTCCACTGCCTACTGCCCGCTGCCGACTGCGATCCTCGCCGCGGCGTTCGAGCGCGACAGGGCGACCGGCTCGGGAGCGATCAGTTGCTCCAACACCCCTCGAATCCGGGGCCAGAGCAAGGCCGCCTCAACCACGAGCCACGCTTCCAGCACGATCGTCACCAGCCCGATCCCGAGTAAAATCCACTGGCGATCCGCCAGCCAGCTTCCTCCTGGGCCGGGGGCATCGATGAAGATTTGCCAGAGCATCGCCCAGGCCGGCAGAATCAGCATGAAGACGAGCGGGCCGATCAGGAACCAGTTCGGCAAGCCTCGCCTCCTGAGATAAAAGGCGATCACCAGGAACGACAACCCCCCGAGCAACTGGTTCGTCGCCCCGAACAGAGGCCAGAGAATCAACCCCCCCTGCCCCGCGGTCTGCCAGCTCCACGCGTCTCCTGCTTTCGGAAACGCCGCCAACGCCCCGGCCAGCACCACGGCGAAAATCGTCGCTCCGTGCTTGTTCGCCAGCCAGGTGAGCGGATTGCCCGAAAGCCCGATCGGCTGCCCTTGGAACAGGCCGTCGCCCGCCCTGGCCTCCTCCTCATCTCGTCGGCTGAGGCTCAACAAGGCCGCGGCCAGTTCTTGCACGACGTAGCGTTGAAGGCGGCAAGCCGTATCCAGCGTCGTCCCCGCGAACGAGGCGACCAGCACTCCCATCAAGGCCACCGATACCCCCGTCGGCATTCCCATCGCCCGCAGGAAATTCGCCGAGCCATCCACGAACGCCGCCACCGTCGAGGCCAACCCCTGCGACGCATTCCACGACCCATATCGCGCCTGGAAGGCCTCGCGACCGAGCAAGGTCGTCCCCCCTTCGCCCGCCACGCCCAGGCCAAGCCCGGCCACACAGGCCAGGATCACCAGCGTCGCCAGGAACCCCTCGGTCAGCATCCCGCCGTAGCCGACGAATCGGGCATCAGGCTCTCGACTGATCTGCTTGCTCGACGTCCCGCTGCTCACCAGGCAGTGAAACCCGCTGATCGCTCCGCAAGCGATCGTCACGAACAAAAACGGGATCATCAACGGTGCATCGGTCGGGTTGAAATCGATCGCCGGAGCGGCAATCGCCAGTTCGGGCCGTCCCAGGTCGCCGACCGGCGCCCCTCCCGCCACCGCGGCCACGGCCAGGCCGACGACGATCAACCCCAGGGCGCTGATCAATTGCAATGAGTTGATGTAATCCCTCGGCTGCAACAAGACCCAGACCGGCAACACCGAAGCCACATACGAGTAAATCAGCAACACCGCCACCCAGACGATGATCGGCCAGGAGGCCAGCGTGGTATTGAACGTGTGCAGGGTCGTTTCGATCCAGCCGATTCCCCCCGCCAGCCACTCCGGCAACCCGGCCATCGCCGCGACCGGCGTGTTCTGATCGCCGAAGATCACCGACAGGTACATCAATCCCAACGCCACGAGCGACGGCACCGCCAGCTTCGCCCCCCGGCGGTGCAGCCAGACGCCAATCCCCACGGCAATCGGAATCTGCACGAGGCACGGGAAGATCGACGCCGGAAACTGCCGGAAGACCGCCGCGATCACCAGGCCGAAGATGGCCAGCACGATCGTCAACGCCATGAACAGGATCAGCAAGAACAGGATCCGGGCCCGCCGGTTGATCAACCGTCCGGCAATGTCCCCCACCGTCTGCCCGTTGTTCCGGATCGAAACGACGAGCGCTCCGAAGTCGTGCACCGCCCCGATGAAGATCGACCCCAGCAAGACCCAGATTAAGGCCGGGACCCACCCCCACATCACCGCGATTGCCGGCCCGACGATCGGTCCCGTACCGGCGATCGACGTGAAGTGATGGCCGAAGACGACCGGCTTTGACGTGGGCACATAGTCGGCATCGTCTCTCAGGCGGTGCGACGGGCAAACATAGTCGGCTGAGAGCCTGAAGATGGTGCTGCCGAGCCATCGGCCATAGGTGTGATACGCCACCAGAAAAGCCACACCCGCACCCAGGGCGATCAAGAGCGTCTGCATACATCGGTCCCATTCATGAGCACGGTCGACCCCGGATCGCCTCGCGGGCCGTCGGCCTTCGGGCGATGATCGTTCCAAGTCTACGGTGGGGCGCCCGCCTCATCAACCCTCGTCAATTTCACAAACACGCTCCCGAACCCCGCCTCTGCGAGCGGCTTGCGTCGGCTTGCTCGCTGGGTCATGCTGGCAGGCGTCGTACAGACCGGACGCGCCCGCCAGTTGAACACCTCATCGAGGCATTGTCATGTTCCAGGCCCCGTATCGTGCCGCCGTCATCGGTCGAACCGGTCGAGGGAATTACGGTCATAACCTCGACCTCGCTTTCGCCGCCGAGCCGAAGCTCAAGCTCCTGGCCGTGGCCGACGAGGACGAAGCCGGCCGCGCCCAGGCCTCCGCCCGGCTCGGCGTCGAGCGTGCGTATGCCGATTACCGCGAGATGCTCGATCGCGAGCGCCCCGAGTTTGTCGCCGTCTGCCCCCGATGGCTCGACGGCCACCGCGACATGGTCATCGCCTGTGCCGAGGCCGGCGTCCGCGGCATCTTCCTCGAAAAACCAATGGCCCCCTCCCCGGCCGATTGCGACGCCATGCTCAACGCCTGCGATGCCGCTCATACGAAGATCAGCATGGCCTTCCAGTCGCGTGTCAGTCCCATTTTTCTACAAATTCAGACATTGATCGCCGAGGGCGCGATCGGCCCGGTTCTCGAAGTTCGAGGCCGAGGCAAGGAAGACCGCCGCGGCGGCGGTGAAGACCTCATGGTCCTCGGCTCTCACACAATGGACCTGTTTCGCGCTCTGCTCGGTGAAGCTTCCTGGTGCTTCGCCCGCGTATCCGATTCCGGCCAGCCGATCGGCACCGAGCAGATCCGCGACGGCGCCGAAGGGATCGGCCCCCTCGCCGGTGATCGGATCGATGCCATGTATGGCTTCGAAACCACTCCCGTCGTGGCCCATTTCGCCACCAGTCGCCCTGCCCAGCCGGGCGATCGCTTCGACCTCCGAATCTTTGGCGAAACCGGCGCGATCGTCATGGGCTTCGGGTGGCTCCCTGCTGCCTATCTTGTCCGCGATCCCCGGTGGTATGCCGCTCCCGATCGTTCCTCCTGGGAACGGATCACCAGCGCCGGCCTCAGCCAGCCCGAACCGCTCGAAGACGGCGGCCTGAACGCCGGGAATCGCCAGATCGTCGCCGACCTGATCGCCGCTGTCGAATCCGATCGTGCTCCGATCGTCTCCGGTGCCGATGGCCGTGCATCGATCGAGATGATCCTCGCCACCTATGCGTCTCAACGGGCCGGAGCCCCGGTTTCCCTGCCGTTGGCCGATCGGAACCACCCGCTCGCTGGGTTTGGTTCCTAGCACGCACCCATCGGCTTCCTTCTCGAAAAAATCCCTTCGCGGCGCGTTAGGCTATTGACGAAGCCGCTGATGTCCGAGTGTAGTATTGGAATCTCGAATACCGTTCCCCCCGATGGCGTGCGAGGCGATCGGGGTCAGATGGCCTTCGACTTTGGGGCCATGGCGCGGGCATTCCGGAGACAGCGGAGGCGGCCTCGGTTGGGCCGCCCCGACGATTTGAACATCTGGCCGCGGTTCTGTCTGACTGGCATCGACAGGGCCGCCACTCGATCGAGGTTCCCCCACGGCGATGCAGTTCGAGGCGCTCAAAATCTTCTGTGATGTCGTGCGCCGGGCGAGTTTCTCGCGTGGTGCCGCCGAGAACGGCATCTCGCAGTCGACGGCGAGCCAGGCCGTGCATAACCTCGAGGAGCGTCTCGGCGTCAAGCTGATCGACCGCTCCAAGCGTCCCTTGATTCCGACACCTTACGGCCAGATGTACTACGAAGGGTGTCGTGAACTGGTTGAGCGGTATCAGGATGTGGAACGTCGGGTCCGAGCGCTCGGTCGGGCCGATCAAATTGAAGGGACCGTCCGGATCGTGGCGATCTACTCGGTCGGCCTCGGTCAGCTCACCCGCCACATCACCGAATTTCGCGCCCGACACCCCCTGGCCGACTGCCGCCTGGAGTGCATGCACCCCAGCGAGGTCGTCGATCGGGTTCGTACCGGTCGCGCCGATCTGGGCATCGTCTCGTTCCCGAAAAAGTGGCCCGGAATTGACGTGGTCGCCTGGCGAGACGAAGAAATGGTCGTGGCCGCTCCTCCCGGGCATCCCCTGGCCGATCCCGAGGGGATCAGCGTGGGGCGGCTCGACGGGGCTCGCTTCGTTCATTACGATTCCGAACTGCCGATCCGACGCGCGATCGACCGCCATTTGAAGCGTCGCGGTGTTCAGGTTGAACCTGGCCTGGCCTTTGACAGCATCGAGAACATCAAGCGCGCTGTCGAGGTGGGCGCCGGGGTGGCCCTCTTGCCTCGAACGACCCTGGAGCGCGAGGTCGCTTCAGGAAGTCTCGTCGCAATCCCAATCACCGATCACCCCCTGAGCCGTCCCCTGGCGATCGTCCACCGGGGCGAAGCCACCCTGGGCCTGGCCGGGGCTCGGTTCCTCGAAACCTTGCGAGACGGTTCCACAACCGAGGACGGGACGACTGCCGCGTCGTCCCCCGCCCCCTCGGCCTCCGAGCCGAAACCGAACGGCCGGGGCGCCTCCCGAAGTGGCCGGACCCCCGCCGTCAAGAAAACCTGATTGAGCTGCTGGTGTATCGGCCCGAGGTTCGGGGCCGGGCACCGGCCCCCGAGGTCCGCACGTCGCGGACCCGATCGGTGGGCCGGCGCTTCCCGAACCGGAGCCGTCTGTCTGGAGGGAGCAAACCTGATGAGCACGAGTTTCCCGACCCCTGTGGGACTGTACGATCCGGCGAATGAGCACGACGCTTGCGGTGTGGGTTTCGTCGTGGATCTCCAGGGCCGACGGTCGCACAAACTCGTGCGCGATGGATTGCGCGCCCTGTGCAACCTTGACCACCGCGGCGCCCGAGGGGCCGAGCCCAATACCGGAGACGGCGCCGGCATCCTCATTCAGCTCCCCCACGAATTCCTCGCCGAACGCTGCAACGCCCTCGGCATCTCCCTGCCCGAGCCCGGCCAGTACGGCGTCGGCGCCATGTTCGCCTCGCCAGTCAAGGAACGCCGCGAAGCCGGTCAGGCCATCTTTGAACAGATTCTCAGGGATGAACGGCTCCCCCTCCTCGGCTGGCGCCAACTGAAAACCGACAACTCGACCCTCGGTGCCACCGCTCAGGCCGTCGAGCCGAGCGTCTGGCACGCCTTCGTCGGCTCTCGATTCGGCGACGATACCGACGCCTTCGAGCGCAAGCTGTTCGTTGTCCGCAAGCGATTCGAGCAAGCCGTTGAAGCCGCTGGACTCGACGACGGTGCCTTCTTCTACTTCTCCAGCCTCTCTTGCCGAACGATCGTCTATAAAGGCATGCTCACCCCCGAGCAGGTCATCGACTACTACGCCGACGATCTCGGCGACGATCGCCTCGTCTCAGCCCTCTGCATGTTCCACTCGCGGTTCAGCACCAACACCTTCCCGAGCTGGGAGCTGGCCCACCCTTACCGCATGATCGCCCACAACGGCGAGATCAACACCCTCCGCGGCAACATCAACTGGATGCGAGCCCGAGAGGCCCTCTTCGCCTCGAACCTGTTCGAGCCGGGCGATCTCGACCACCTTTGCCCCGTCATTCGCGAGGGGCTCTCCGACACCGCCGCCCTCGACGCCGCTATCGAGCTGCTCGTCAAGGCCGGCTACAGCCTCCCGCACGCCATGATGATGCTCGTGCCCGAGGCCTGGGAAAACCATGAAACCATGTCGCAGGAGAAGAAGAATTTTTATGCCTATCACTCCTGTCTGATGGAGCCCTGGGACGGCCCCGCCTCCATCGCCTGCACCGACGGCCGCGTCATCGGCGCGACCCTCGACCGCAACGGCCTCCGCCCGAGCCGCTACACCGTCACCAAGGACGGCCTGGTCGTCATGGGCTCCGAGACCGGCATGCTCGACGAGATCGCCCCCGAGAACGTCCAGCACAAGGGGCGCCTCGAACCGGG
The DNA here is from genome assembly GCF_012958305.1 of Tautonia rosea. NCBI lineage: Bacteria > Pseudomonadati > Planctomycetota > Planctomycetia > Isosphaerales > Isosphaeraceae > Tautonia > Tautonia rosea. The sequence continues at coordinate 139,850 of NZ_JABBYO010000004.1, forward strand.
CAAGATGTTCCTCGTTGATATGCAGGCCGGCCGGATCGTCGGCGACGAGGAACTGAAGCACGCCCTGGCCACCGCCAAGCCCTATGGCGAGTGGGTCAAGCAAGGGATGCCGAAGCTCGACGAAGTTCCGCGGGCCCCCGAGGTCCCCGGCCCCGATCACGACACCCTCCTGCATCGCCAGCTTGCCTACGGCTACACGCTGGAAGATCTCAAGTTCATTCTTTCCCCGATGGGTCAGCGCGGCGAGGAAGCCATCGGCTCGATGGGGACCGACACTCCCCTGGCCGTCCTCTCCGACCGCCCGCAACCGCTCTTCAACTACTTCAAGCAGCTTTTTGCCCAGGTGACCAACCCGCCGCTCGACGCGATCCGGGAAGAACTGGTCACCTCCGTCCAGACCGGCCTCGGCGGCGAAGGTAATCTGCTCAACCCTGGCCCCGAAAACGCCCGGCAAATCCTGCTGGAAACCCCGATTCTCGACAACGACGAAACCGCCGCCATCAAGCAGCTTGAAGGCTGGCGAGGCTTCAAGTCGGCCGTCATCTCCATGCTCTTCCCCGCCGCCGAAGGGGCCGCCGGCATGGAACGTCGATTGGAGGAGATCTTCCAGGAGGCCAAGGCCGCCATCGAGGACGGGGCGACGATCATCGTCCTCTCGCACCGCTCCGTCACGAAAGAACTGGCCCCGATCCCCTCCTTGCTCGCCACCTCCGGCCTGCACCACTTCATGGTCCGCGAAGGGCTCCGTATGCGGGCCGGCTTCGTCGTCGAGTGCGGAGACGCCCGAGAGGTGCACCACTTTGCCCTCCTGCTCGGCTATGGTGCCGGGGCGATCAACCCTTATGTCGCCTTCGAAACGCTCGACGACATGATCGCCACCCACCAGCTCAACGGCCTGACCCACGCCGAGGCCGTGGCCAAGTACCGCAAGGCGATCAAGAAGGGGGTCGTCAAGGTGATGTCCAAGATGGGCATCAGCACGATCCAGAGTTACCGAGGTGCTCAGATCTTCGAGGCCATCGGCCTCAATTCCGGCTTCGTCGCCAAGTACTTCGACAAGACCGCCAGCCGGATCGAAGGGGTCGGCCTCGCCGAGATCGCCGAGGAAACCCTCTTCCACCACCGCCGCGCCTTCGCCGAACGCGAGGTCGGCCCGGTCATGCTCGAAGAAGGCGGCCAGTACCAGTGGCGCCGTGACGGCGAGTTCCACCTGTTCAATCCCGAGACCGTCTTCCGCCTTCAGCACGCCACGAAGTCCGGCCGGTTCGAGATCTTCAAGTCGTACACGAAGCGCGTGGACGAGCAGAACGAACGGCTTTGCACGCTTCGCGGGCTCTTTGAGTTCAAGTTCGGCCAGCAATCTCCGGTGCCGATCGAGGAGGTCGAGTCGGTCGATGCCATCGTCAAGCGCTTCGCCACCGGGGCGATGAGCTACGGCTCGATCTCGGCCGAGGCCCACGAAACGCTCGCCATCGCCATGAACCGCCTCGGCGGCAAGTCGAACACCGGCGAAGGGGGCGAAGACCCAGCCCGCTTCACCCCCCTGCCCAACGGCGACAGCAAGCGGTCTTCGATCAAGCAGGTCGCCTCCGGCCGCTTCGGCGTCACGAGTGAATATCTCGTCAATGCGGATGAGATTCAGATCAAAATGGCCCAGGGAGCCAAGCCCGGCGAAGGGGGCCAGCTCCCCGGTAGCAAGGTCTGGCCCTGGATTGCCAAGGTCCGCTTCTCGACCCCCGGCGTCGGCCTCATCAGCCCGCCGCCGCACCACGACATCTACTCGATCGAGGACCTCGCCCAGCTCATCCACGACCTCAAAAACGCCAATCCGAGGGCCCGGATCAGCGTCAAGCTCGTGGCTGAGGTCGGCGTCGGCACGGTCGCCGCAGGGGTCTCGAAGGCCCACAGCGATGTCGTCCTCATCAGCGGCTTCGACGGTGGCACAGGGGCCAGCCCGCTCACTTCGCTCAAGCACGCCGGCATCCCCTGGGAACTTGGCCTGGCCGAGACACAGCAAACCCTCGTCCTCAACAACCTCCGAGACCGCATCGTTGTTCAGGCCGACGGCCAGATGAAAACCGGCCGAGACGTGGTCATCGCCGCCCTGCTCGGGGCCGAGGAATACGGCTTCTCCACCGCTCCCCTCGTCGTGATGGGCTGCATCATGATGCGGGTCTGCCACCTCGACACCTGCCCGGTCGGTATTGCCACCCAGAACCCGAAGCTCCGCGCCAAGTTCGCCGGCAAGGCCGAACATGTGGTCAACTTCTTCCACTTTGTCGCCGAGGAAATCCGAGAGCTGATGGCCCAGCTCGGCTTCCGGACGATGGACGAGATGATCGGCCGCAGCGATCTGCTCGACGTCCGCAAGGCCATTGAGCACTACAAGGCCCGTGGTCTCGACTTTTCGAAGATCCTCGCCCGCCCCGACGTCGCTCCGGAGATCGGCGTCCGCCAGCGTCACCCCCAGGACCACGGCCTTGAGCGATCGCTCGACGTCACCACTCTGGTGCCCCGCTCCGTGCTGGCCCTGGAACGTGGCGAACCGGTCGCCTTTACGGTGCCGATCCGCAACATCAACCGCACCGTCGGCACCATCCTCGGCTCCGAGGTCACCCGCCGCTACGGCGGCGCGGGGCTGCCCGACGACACGATCCGGATCACCTTCAACGGCTCCGCCGGTCAGAGCTTCGGCGCCTTCGTTCCCCGAGGGATCACCCTTCAACTCGAAGGCGATGCCAACGACTATACCGGCAAGGGTCTCTCCGGCGGCAAGATCATCGTCGCCCCGCCTCGATCGGCCACGTTCAAGGCCGAGGAGAACATCCTCGTCGGCAACGTCGTCCTCTACGGAGCGACCGCCGGCCGCGCCTTCTTCCGAGGCCGCGCAGGCGAACGGTTCTGCGTGCGGAACTCCGGGGCGCTTGCCGTCGTGGAAGGGATTGGTGATCACGGCTGTGAATATATGACCGGAGGCGTGGCCGTCGTCCTCGGCCCGACCGGCCGCAACTTCGCCGCCGGCATGAGCGGCGGCATGGCCTTCGTCCTCGATCGAGACGGCGACTTCCAGTCCCGCTGCAATCCCGAGATGGTCGAGATCGAACCCTTCACCGAGCTGGAAGATCAGGAACTCGTCCGCGATCTCCTCATCCAGCACGCCGGCTACACCGGCAGCGAGGTTGCCAAGCAGTTGCTCAACGACTGGCAGATCGCCCTTACCTCCTTCGTCAAGGTCATGCCGCGCGACTACCGCCGCGTGCTTGACCACCAGAAACAGGTCATGGCCTCCCTGTTCGAGGAAGCCACGGATCTGAGACGTCGCCAGGGCGACTTCGAACTCGACGACCTCCGTCATAAGGCTGAGCCGAACGATTTCGCCTTCGTCGAAGATATGCTCACGCAATTTGCCCTTCCTGAAACACTCGACGAGGTCGACGGCGTCCTCGTCCCCCGCAACGGTCACGACTGGGATTGGCCGTTCACCAACTTTGTCAAGGTGCTGCCCGAGGGGAACCGCCGCCTCCTGTTGCAGCGCAAGCGGGCCGAGACCGCTGACGACACCTCGCCCCGCCCGAGCGACTCACGCCTGACGCTGGAGGTCAATCATGGGTAAGCCCACCGGATTCATGGAACTCCCCCGACGCGCCGCCGGTTACCGGCCCATCGAGGAACGCCGCAAGGACTATAAAGAAGTCTTCACCAGCCTCCCCGTCGTTGAGCTGCAAAACCAGGGGGCCCGCTGCATGGACTGCGGCATCCCCTTCTGCCACCAGGGATGCCCGCTCGGCAATCTCATTCCCGACTGGAACGACCTCGTCTACCGCGACCAGTGGCGTGAGGCCCTCGACCGCCTGCACCTGACCAACAACTTCCCTGAGTTCACCGGCACGCTTTGCCCCGCCCCGTGCGAGGCAAGCTGCGTCCTCGGCATCAACGACGACCCCGTCACCATCAAGCAGATCGAGCTGGCCATCGTCGACCGCGGCTGGGCCGAGGGCTGGATCGCCCCCATGCCCCCAAAGGTCAAGACCGGGAAGAAGGTCGCCGTCATCGGCTCCGGCCCTGCCGGCCTGGCCGCCGCCCAGCAGCTCGCCCGCGCCGGTCACGACGTCACCGTTTTCGAACGCGACGAACGCATCGGCGGCCTCCTCCGCTACGGAATCCCTGACTTCAAGATGGAGAAGTGGCGGATCGACCTTCGCCTCAAGCAAATGGAGGCCGAGGGCGTCACCTTCCGTCCCGGCGTGAACATCGGCGTCGATGTCGATCCCCAGCAGATCCTCGCCGACTACGACGCTGTCTGCCTCTGCTGCGGCGCCACTCAGGCTCGTGACCTCCCCATCGAGGGCCGCGACTTCAAGGGCATTCACTTCGCCATGGATTTCCTCCCGGCCCAGAACAAACGCGTGGCCGGCGACCCGGTTTCCGATGACCCGACCTTGAACGCCAAGGGTAAGCACGTCGTCATCATTGGCGGCGGTGATACCGGAGCCGACTGCCTCGGCACCGTCCACCGTCACGGGTGTGCCAGCGTCCACCAGTTCGAGATCGTCCCCCGTCCCCCCGACTCGCGCGATCCGAACAACCCCTGGCCGCAGTGGTGGAACACCTTCAAGACCTCCAGCGCCCACGAGGAAGGCGGTGGCCGCGAGTACTCGATCAGCACCGTCCGCTTCCGAGGAGAAAACGGTCACGTCACCGCGCTCGAAACCGTCCAGGTCGAACTGAAGCGCAACGGCAACCGCATGACCTTCGACCCCGTTCCCGGCACCGAGAAGGTCTACCCAGCCGATCTCGTCTTGCTGGCGATGGGCTTTGTCGGCCCTGAACGCAATAAGCTGATTGAAGGCTTCGGCGTCGAACTCGACGAGCGCGGCAACGTCAAGGCCGACCCCGATACCAAGCGCACCAACGTCCCCAAGGTATACACCGCCGGCGACATGACCCGCGGCCAGAGCCTCATCGTCTGGGCCATCGCCGAAGGACGCCACGCCGCCCAGGCCATCGACTGCGACCTGATGGGATGCTCCGACTTGCCCCGACCCCTGGAGCACGAAAATTACATGCGGCCCTTTGCCGTCTGACGATTCTCAATCAATAACTGGCCGCTCGCCACAAGAAGGCCCCGAACGCGCACATCGCGCCTTCGGGGCCTTTGGCGTTGATCTGATGTCATCGAGAAAAGAAGAAATCAGAAGGGCGGTTGGTCTTGATCTGGAGGAGGTAACGGAGTGCCCCGGTAGAAGCGTTGATTCTCCGCTGCCCAAACTTTTTTGGTAAACAGGTCGTCGCCATTCTCGGCCCGAAGTGCCTTGGCCACGGCATTGAATTTCGCGTCCAGCTCGTCGGCATAATGCAAAATCATCGCTTCTAGCGTTGCCGGAGGCTTCGGCGATCCAAACTCGGTCTTGCCGTGGTGGGCAAGGATCGCGTGTTCGAGCAGCAACAGCGTCTCGACCGGAAAATCCCCGATCTCCCGCGCCGTGTCCCGCACGAGATCGCGTCCCATGAGGATATGCCCGATCAAATTCCCTTCAGTCGTGTACTTCGCCTCGATCGGGTGATATTCCAGCTCTCTCAGTTTGCCGATGTCGTGGAGAATGGCCGCAGCAACAATCACGTCTCGGTTCAAGGGTGGGTTCAGCTCGTCGTAATACCGCCCGTAATGCTCGGCCAGCATGATACTGACCCGCGTCACGCTCCAGAGGTGCTCGACCAGCCCTCCGGTCACGTTGTGGTGCATGTGAGAGGCGGCGGGCATCAGCTCCAACTGCTTCGCGTGCCCTTCGAGAATGCGCCGGACCAGTTCCGAAAGTTTCTCATCTTCAATGTAGCGCCCCACGAATTCGAGAATCTTCCCCAGCCGATCCCCACTAGGAAACTTGGATCGTTCGACCAGGTCACCGTAATCGAACCCGTCGGCTTCATCGTCAGGCCCGCCGGCGGGCCGCAGGTCGATCAGCTTCAGTTGCAAGCCGTACTTGGCGTTGAACTCGCCCCGCGCCCGGATGCGATACGCCAGCCCATCGGTCCATCCGTCCGACTGCTTCAGCAAGCGGTGATCGGCCCACAAGGGGGCCTCGACCGTCTGATCCCGGTCGCGGAAGTAGCATTTCACAAAGGGTTCGTTCTTCTTCGTCGTCCCCTTGTCACGACTCACCAGCACGGCGAAGCACTCGGCCTCCTGGCCGTCTTGAAAGTCGCCGAGCCGGATCACCGAGCTTTCGATTCCGCTGGCCATGGTGTACGTCGCTCCCCCTCGGGGCTAAGGGTGCCGGGTGCGAGGGTCGATCGCGCTAGGTCCAAAGCGCACGTCTCTCTCAATATGCCATCTCCTCTACATCGGCTCGGAGACAGCCCATTCTGAAGCGTATCATCTGTCGAGTATGATGCAAATTGATACACTGAGTGTTTGTTGATTGCAACCTGACCAAAAGATCACTATGTGGCGATCGGGCATCGTGTCGCGTTGATCGTCGCGATGCGCACGGCCGTTGTCTTCGGAGCGAGCGACCGCAATCGGCCGCCAATCGGGAGACGCTTCCCGATTCTCAGGACCGATGATCGACTCTACGGGAATCGTGAGCGAGACCGACCGAATACTCGGTCTCTCGTCACGAACAGGTCCAGGAAGACGACCCCCCTCGGCGTCTCGGGGGGGGAACTGGCCCGGCGCGGTTGGGATCTCACGACGGGGTCCGATCGGGTCACGTTATCGTGTGCCATCGAGCGACGACACGGAGGTCGTGAATGACATGCTCGGGACTCCGGGGCCGTCAAAGGTTCGGGGCACTCGCGGCGATTCTGTTCGGTCTGGGTCTGGGACTGGAATTTGGGGCTGAGACGGCTTGGGGAACAGGCAATGGCACTGATCCTGTTCGGCCGTCTCCTCAATGCGTCGTCCCTCCCGGCCCTTTGCAGGTTTCCGGGCCTTCCTTTCGGGATGCGAGCGGTCGAGTGATCCTCCTGCGCGGGATCAACCTGGCCGGTGATTCCAAGGTTCCCCCATTTGCTCCGCGGGTCGGCCCGGTCGATCTCGACCGCGTCGCTGAACTCGGGTTCAACGTGATCCGCCTCCTCTTTGTCTGGGAAGCATACGAACCAAGCCCCGGCGTTTACGATGAGGCCTATCTTGCCTCGGTCATGACCGTTGCGGCCGAGGCCTCCCGGCGTGGTGTGTTCACCATCGTCGATTTTCACCAGGACGGTTTCTCGCGACACGCGTCCTACGGCACTGGCGATGGCTTCCCCCGCTGGGCCGTCTCTCCCCGGGGGCGTCCTTCGACCCCCAACAACGGGCCGCTCAGCTCCGACTGGCCCCTGATGATGGCCCTCGACCCGACCACTCACCTGTCCTTTGCCGACTTCTACGCCGATACCTACGGATTTCGTTCACAATACTTGCTCATGATCTCGCGTGTCGCATCATCCTTTGCGACGATCCCCGGCGTCATCGGCTACGATCTCATCAACGAACCCTGGGGAGACGAGCGCCGCGAGCTTGCCCCACTTTATCGAGATGCCGCCGCCGTCGTCCGGTCGGTGCATCCTTCGGCGATCCTGTTTCTTGAAGGGCACGTCAAAACGAACACCGGCATCCAGACCCGCCTACCCCGCCCCGAGTTCGATGCGGCGGTCTATGCCCCTCACTATTACAACCCGTCCACCATCGTCTTGCGTCACTGGCATGGCTTGACCACGACGATGGACCTGGCCTTCCACCACATGACCTCGACCGCCGAGGCCTGGAACTGTCCGCTGTTCGTCGGAGAGTTCGGCATGGACGCCCGCGTGACCGGCAGCGGCGCTTACGTCGAGGAGGTGTACGACCGCCTCGACGCCGCATTTGCCTCCGGAGCCCACTGGAATCTGACCCCCGGTTGGACCGAACAGCTCAAGGACGGCTGGAATGGCGAGGATTTCAGCATCCTCGACCCCTCCGGCCGCATCCGCTCGAATTTTCGGCCCCGCCCGTATCCCCGAGCCACCGCCGGAGTTCCCAAACGCTTCGCCTTCAATCGCGGTTCATCACGATTCAAGACAAGCACGCTTGACTACGACTGGATTCATGATCCCAATCGCGGCGAAACCGAGGTTTTCGTTCCCCGATTGGTCTTTCCCCCCGGCTTCCCGGCCGAGGTCCGCACGGCCGATCCATCGGCGGTCGTCTCGCTCTGGTACGACGAATCCACCCAGCTTCTTCGCATTCAGACTGACCGCCCGACCGCCATCTCGCTCCGCGCGCGTGCTCGCTGAGCAACCGTGCCCGGGGCAAAGACGAGGCAACGATCGGGGATGGCCAAGCCGATCGCTCAGGAGTAACTCCGAATCAGACGACCGACCGGAAAAACTCCAGCGTCCGTCGCAGGCCGTCGGCCCGATCGACCTTCGGCTCCCAGCCCAGAATCTCGCGGGCCCGGGTGATGTCGGGCCGTCGTCGCTTGGGGTCGTCCTGCGGCAGCGGCCGATAGTCGATGGTGCTCTTGGTGTTGGGCAACATCGCGATGATCTCCTCGGCCAGTTCCAGAACGGTGATTTCTGATGGATTGCCGATGTTTACAGGCATTGATTCATCGGAGAGCAAGAGCCGATAAATTCCATCTACAAGATCATCGACATAGCAAAAACTGCGCGTCTGTTGCCCTTCGCCGAACACAGTCAACGGTTCACCGCGTAAGACCTGGCTCATGAAGGCCGGCAGGACGCGGCCGTCGTTCAGGCGCATCCGGGGGCCGTAGGTGTTGAAGATGCGAACGATCCGCGTATCGACCCCGTGGTAACGGTGGTAGGCCATTGTGATCGCCTCGGCGAATCGCTTGGCCTCGTCGTAACACCCTCGGGGGCCGATCGGGTTCACGTGTCCCCAGTAATCCTCGCGCTGAGGGTGGACCTCGGGATCGCCGTAGACCTCCGAGGTACTTGCCAGCAGGAATCGCGCATCTTTGGCCTTGGCCAGGCCGAGCGCATTGTGCGTGCCGAGCGAGCCGACCTTCAAGGTTGGGATCGGGTGGGCCAGGTAATCGGCCGGGCTCGCCGGGCTGGCGAAGTGCAAGACGTGATCGACCGGGCCATCGATCGTCACCGGCTCGGAGATATTATGCAGCACGAAGCTGAAACGAGGCTCGTTGCGCAGGTGGGCGATGTTCCGTTCCAGGCCGGTCAGGAGGTTGTCCAGACAGACGACCTCGTGCCCTTCGGCCAGGAACCGCTCACAGAGATGGGACCCCACAAAGCCCGCCCCGCCAGTGATCACCGTCCTCACGTCCGAACCCTCCGTGATGCGTTTTCTCGACCCGACCTTCGGGCGCAGACACGATAGCGAGGCGAGGGGCGCTCGACAAGACGAACCGAGACGATCGCATCCGATCAACCCCCTCCGAGCTGGAGCAGATCTTCCATGGCATAGCGACCCGGGGGCTTGCCGGCCAGATACCGGGCAGCGTCGAGTGCCCCCCGGGAAAACCCGTCCCGGTTCAGGGCCCGGTGCGACAGTTCAAGGCATTCGCCCATCAGCCCGAACACCACGGTATGCTCGCCCGGATTGTCTCCGGTCCGCAACGCGTGCAGACCAATCTCTCCGGTCGGCCGTTCACCGATCAATCCATGTCTTCCATGAATAAATCTGTCTGTGTTAATTCCTTCGGCGGCCACTTCGGCCAGGCGGAGCGCCGTGCCGCTCGGCGCGTCTTTCTTGAAGCGATGGTGCCGCTCGACGATCTCGATGTCGGCCGATTGCCCGAGCGAACGAGCCGCCAAACCGACGAGGTGAAACAGCAGGTTGACGGCCTTGCTGAAGTTCGCCGCGATGAGGATCGGAATTCGGTCTGCCAGTTGCTCCAGCTCGGTCCGTTGGGCGGGTTCGAAGCCGGTCGTGCCCACGACCAGCGGAACGCCATGATCGCCGCACCAGCGGCCGATGTTCAGCGAGGCCTCGGGGACCGAGAAGTCGATGACCACATCCACCGGGGTGTCGGGGTTGATCGAGCTGCTCAGGGTTATGCCGAGCGGACCGAGGCCGATGATCGGCCCCACATCGCCGCCGATCCGGGGGTGATCGGCTCGCTCGATGGCTGCGGCGAGGGTCAGGTCGTCGGCCTCGTCGATCAGCGAGAGAATGCGAGCGCCCATGCGACCGGTCGCGCCGTGCATGGCAAGGTTCAAGGGTCCGAGGCTCACGATCGGTCGTCTCCCAGGGGATGATGGAGCGATGGCTCAGGCCGTCGGCGGGGCGTCGGAGTAGAGGCCGATGGTCCGGATGATCGCGTCCAGCTCGTTCGGGACGACGACCGGACGGTTGGCGAAACCGGCCCGCTTGACCCCTCGCGAGCCAAGCACGCGGTCGAACTCCTCGCGGTCGGCCGAGTGGTAGGCGACCGTGGCGTTGGGGTCTTTAAGCTGGTGGCCGGTGAGGATGCAGACGACCCGATCGGAGGGGGCGATGATCCCCTCCTCACGCAGCCGCCTGGCCCCGGCGACACTGGCGGCCGAGGCCGGTTCGCATCCCAGGCCGCCGGCACCGACGCGGGCCTTGGCGTCCATGATCTCCTGGTCGGAAACCTGCCGGACGACGCCGTCGCAGACGTCGAGCGCCCGGAGACACTTCTTCAGGTTCACCGGCCGGTTGATCTCGATGGCCGAGGCGATGGTCGAGGCCCGGATGTGCTCGTGGTCGAGGTGGTCGTAATAGGCCTTCGGGATCGACTCATCGGGTAAGCCGCTGTTCCAGCTCAGGCCATGAGAGCGGACGAGCTGGTCGAGCGTCTGGGCGCCGGCGGCGTTGATGACCGCCAGGCGAGGAATGCGGTCGATCAGACCGAGGTAGTGCAGCTCCTGAAAGGCCTTGCCGAAGGCGGAGGAGTTGCCGAGGTTGCCGCCCGGCACGACGATCCAGTCGGGGACCTCCCAGCCGAGGGCTTCGAGGACCCGGAGCATCACCGCCTTTTGCCCTTCGAGGCGGAAGGGGTTGACCGAGTTCATCAGGTAGATGCCGAGCCGGTCGGCCACTTCGCGGACCCGGGCGAGGGCGTCGTCGAAGTCGCCGACGATCTGGATGGTCAGGGCGCCGTGGTCGAGGGCCTGGGCGAGCTTGCCGTAGGCGATCTTGCCCGAGCCGATGAAGATGATCGCCTTGAAGCCGAAGTCGGTCGCCGAGCAGAAGACGGCCAAAGAGGCCGAGGTATTGCCCGTGCTGGCGCAGGCGACCCGCCGCGCGCCGACCATGTTGGCGTGGCTGAAGGCCGCGGTCATGCCGTTGTCTTTGAAGCTGCCCGAGGGGTTCATCCCCTCATATTGGAGCAAGAGGTTCCCCTCGCGGACGCCGACATACTGGGCGGACTTGGTCGAGGGTCGGAGCAAGGTCTGCCCCTCACCGATGGTGACGATCTTCTCCGGCGGAGCGAAGGGCATCAGGTCGTGGAACCGCCAGACGCCCGAGAAGCAGAGCGGGTCGAGCCGGCGCGACCACTTGGCCTCGAAGTCGCTCAAACGGGCTGGGACCGGCAGGCGGTCCCAGTCGTAGATGACGTCGAGCAGGTCGCCGCAGTCGGGACAGGAGAAGACGGCACGATCGACCGGTAGGGTGACACCGCAACGCGGATTGATGCAGCGCTGATAGGCCAGATCGGTGTCGGTTCGAGGCAGGGTCGAGGTCGAGACGGTCATCGCGGCGTTCCTCGCGGCGTTCCGAGCGGATTGGCGGCGTGGCACGATGGTCGAGTGACCGAGCGACCCTCTCTGCCCCGATCCGGCGGACCGGGTCGGCCCTGAAAGGAACGCGTTCGAGTGGGCCGTGTGCCAGGTCGCCAATCCATTCTACTCTACCGACGCGAGGGGGCGCTCGACAAGGAGGCGTCGGTCCTCGACTCGGCATCGGAGCGGGCGAGTGCCCGGTCGTCGTCGGATGGGGAAGACGCGGCCGTCGGCTCGCGTTGCAGGCGCTGGTAGACCTCCTCGCGATGGATGGTCACGCTCTCGGGCGCTTCGATGCCCAGGCGAACCTTGTCGCCGTGGACGCGGACCACGGTCAAGGTCACGGTGTCTCCGATCCGAATCCGTTCCCCGATCTTGCGGCTCAAGACCAACATGGTGCGGGACCTCCTGCGTCCTCGGGGGCCAAAGGGGACAAGACCTCAGGGCCGAGCGGATTGTAAACTGAACACCCGTTCTGATGCAAGCCTGTTCCCTGTTTTCGCCGGGACCCAAGGCAAAGACGCGATCGGCCCAACGTCGGGCAGCCGGCAGTCACTGCCGCACATCAACGATCGCTTGCAATCTGGCAATGCTTACGAAGTAGGAGTACTGCTGTGACGGTTGCTCATGACGAACATCTTTTGCAAATTCGCTTGACTGCCCGGAGAGTTACGTATAATTACGGCGGAATGCGCATGCATGCGCGTCCATCCTTCGTTTCTGGCTCGCGACGTTTTGGGGTCGCGAGTCATTTCCCCTTTTTGAACGATGTCCGAGTTCCGCACATGCCTTCAAAGTCGACCACCGCGACAAAGTCTGCCGGCGCGTCGAAGTCTTCGGCCTCCGCGACCGCGACCGCTCCGGCTCGCCGCCCTGCTCCCAAGCGGGGCAAAGGGCCGTCGGCCAACGTTCGACAGGCCGCCGAGTTGCTCAAACAGGTGTCGGATCCGACACGGTTGCAAGTCTTGATGTTGTTGACCGAAAAGGAACGCAATGTCTCGGAGCTCTGCACCGACCTCGGCTCGACCAGTCAGCCTGCCGTCAGCCATCACCTTGCCCTGCTTCGGCATGGCCGGTTGATCGAGCCCCGACGGACGGGCAAGCACAATTTCTATTACCTGACCGATGCCGGCCGAGAACTGGCTCAGGTGATCGACGCCATCGTCTAATCACCCCCGTTTGGCCAGGGATCATCTGGATCGCCGACGTTTTTCCCCCCCTTTTTGTTCCTGTTCCTTTTGCTGTTCTCGTTGGTGATGCTATTGTGTCTGGATCATGAAAGGCCGTGTTGCTGAATGGGTTCCTTCGGCATCACGGCTCCTTTCTTTGACTGCGAAGGTGCTGGGATGGGCTTGAGGGTGCCGGCCTCGGGGCCATGAGTCGCAGGAGCCGAGGCCGGGCGGGTGAACCGGGACTCGATTAGCGAGACGAAGGGGCCGGACTCGATTCCTCGGCCGGTCGCGCTCCGATGGTCAGGTTATCCTGGACTCGTTCGACGCCAACGGTCTCGACGGCCAGGCGGACGGCCTTGCGGCGCAGTTCAGCGTCGGGAACGGTGCCGTGCAGGACAACCACGCCCCCTTCCTTGGCCTCGATGGCGATCTCGGCGTCGCTCAGTGCCTTGTCCCAGCGGATCCGACTGTAGACGCGGGCCTCGACGCCGAGGTCCTCGACCCGTTGCTGCACCTCGGCGGCGCGGCGGCGGACGTCTTCGGAAAGATCCTGGAAGTTGCGTTGCAAGCGATTGAGGAACCGATCAAGCTGAGCCCCGGCACGCTCGGCGACGCCCTGATCCTGGGGATCGGTGTCCTGAGCAAAGGAAGGGGACGGAAGGGTTGTCAGAACGAGCCCGACGCCAAGCATGACCGCCGGAACGAGTGACATGGGGTGACGCGATTGCATGATCTGGACGCTCCTTGAAAATTCGATCCGGTCAACCTTCCCAACGGGCGGGTGCTCGATCCGGGACCGGATCGATCGTGGTTGATGGACAAGATCAGCAAGCCTGATGCCAACGCCGTCTCAATGTTCTTCCGGAGGATCGTTGCTCGTCGGGTGCCGTCGAGCCTTCGAAGATGCATCACTGAGCTTCGATGGGTGATCGGCGGGATCTTGAAGGATCGACGGCATCTTGAGTACCGAGAGCAACCTGACGCCCCTCGACACACGAGGGTCGGGGAACTCGGAACGGGGGAATCAAGGCGTTTTCGCGAGGTGGTCCCGGACGACCTCAAGGCCGAGGCCGATGTCTCGGATGCGGGCAGCCTGGTCGCCGACCTCGCGTTCGATCATCAGGGGGCCGGAGTATCCGACGGCCTTCAGGGTGTCGAGGAACCGGGGGATGTTCACTTCTCCCTGGCCGAGGGGGACTTCCTCTCCCCAATGGCCGGGGGTGGTCGGGCGTCGGGCGTCCTTGAGGTGGACGCTGACGATGTCGGGACCGAGGATCTCGACGGCCCGGATCGGGTCTCCCATGTCGTAGAGGAGCATATTGGCCGGGTCGAAGTTGACCTTCAGGGTGGGTGAGGCCAGCTCGTCGAGGGTCTGGCGGAGCAGGTCGGCCGGTTCCTGGCCGGTCTCGAAGGCGAGGGTCACGCCTTGCTCGGCGGCGAGTCGGCCGGCCTCACGTAAGGTGTCGAGGAAGGCGGGGCGGCCGGGGTCGCCGGAATGGGGGATGAAGCCGGCGTGGAGCATCAGGTGGGTGAGGCCCAGTTCTTTGGTTCGGCTCAAGGCCCACTTGAGGCGTTCGATGCGCTCGGCGCGGAGGTCTTCGGGACCGAATCCGCCGGTGTCCTTGATGGTTTGCGGGGTGGTGTAGTCCTCGCCGGGGAAGCCGAGCATGGCGCCGGTCATGACGAAATCGGCGGTCAGGGCGGCCTGGGGCATGGCGTCCCCTTCGTCCCAGGCGGCGTGGTGCGGGTCTCCGCAGGCGATCTGGGTGGCCTTGACCCCCAGCTCGGCGAGCAGGCGGTTCAGCTCGGGGATGCTGGTGACCTGAAGGCTCCAGCTACAGACGCCCAGGGTCAAGGGCTTGGAAGAATGACTCGACACGGCGGCACCTCGTCGGGAATCGGGACGATGGGATGGGCAGGACGCCCTGCCCTGCCTTTGGGTCACAGGCAGGCCGAGGCCTGCCCTCACGATCACTGTCATACCATTGCCTCGCCTCGTCGGCCACGCCCCGGAGCGGGAACGCGTGTCGAGTCTCTCCTGGCGGGTGGGTGGCTTTTGTTGGAGACGATCCCATTCCGATTGAGTGCGATGGCGGCTCTCTGACAACAGGACCGACCGGCCAGGAAGGGGAAGCAGGACGGGAAGGAACCGTCGATCAGGTGAGCGGGTGGGCGGATTGGGTTCGATTCGCGCACAGAGGATCGAGGGAGCGATGGGGCGGAGGAGGAGCGGAATTGGGGGCATGGTCGGGCTCGGGAAATCGGGAGATTGGAGGCAAGGGGCGGACGGAGAGCGGCGATCGGGGGACCGGGGCCGATCGAGGGGTGTCGGTTCAGGGTTGGGAACGGTCGGGGGGCAGATCCGAACGGAGCGCGGATCGCCGGGACAAGCGGGCCTGGCTCAGGAGCGTCGGGCCGAGGCGGCTCGGGCGCGTCGAGCGCGGCGGTTGTTGAGCGAAGGGGCTCGGGCGTTGAGGCGATCGCGGAGCGTCGCGGCGAGCGAGGGGCCCGGGAGCCGGGTTGTGGGGGCCGCCGTCGCTTCGGTTGCAAGGGCCGGGACCGGGGTCATGGCCGATTTGTCGGGCGAGTCGAGGTCGTCAGACCCCCTCACCCGGCCAGCGGCCACCCGGTCCCCCGTAGGCGGGGGCGAGGGTTGAGCGCACGTGTGGAGTGTGCCTGCGGCAAGTGGCTCGGCTGTGAGAGGGGAAGAAGGTTGGGAGCGGTCGAGGGCGGCAGGCGGTGGGGAGGGCTCGGGAGGGGAAGCGGATCGGACCGGCCGAGGGGACGGAGGGCCGGTCGCAGGGGAGACGGAGGTCGTCTCAGGGGTTTGGGATTGGAGGCGTCGTAAGCCGTTGAGGAAGAATGAGAAACGGCGGCGGGCGTCGGCGGCGTAGCGTTCGAGGAGGCGGATCGCGGGGGGCTCGTCGGCGTTGAGGCCGAGGCAGGCGTCGGTGCGGGCTCGCTCATCTCGGGCGTTGAGGAAGGTGGTGAGACGGTCGCGGAGGGCGGCGGTCGATTGGGCGACGAGGTCGTGGCCGGGGGCGGCGCTGGAGTCGTCGGGGTGGAGATCCCAGGGGCCGGAGGCGTCTCGGGCCGAGAGGGGAACGCCGAGCAGGTCGAGGGCGAGGTTCCAGGTTTCGGGGGTCCAGCCGTCGAGGCGTTGGAGCGATTCGAGCACCTCGTCCCAGCGTTCCAGGAGCCAGAGGACGCCGTGCTTGGTTTGCAGGAGGATGGGCTGGATGAGTTCAGGGCGTTTGGAAAGCATCACGGCACGCTGGGCGATGGCGGCGGCCTGATCGTCGTCCCATGATTCGGAGGCTTGGGTGGCGTGTTCGGAGCGCGCGGCGACGATGCGGGCCTCGCAGCAATCGAGGCGGACGGATTCGGCCACAAGGCGGTCGAAGTGCCATTCCTGAGCGGATCCGGTCGGGTGGTAGTCGGATCGCCAGAGGGATCGGCGGGTTTCGATTGCCTCGGCCATGTCGGCCGGGGGGTGAAGGCCGACTCGGGAGAGGCCGTGCGTCCGGGCGTTCTGGCTCGATCGGGTTTTGCCCTCGATCGTTGTCGGGCCGGTCGAGCGGAGGGCGTTGAGGCGGTTGGCGAGGGTCTGTTTCAAGGAAGTGGACATCGGATGGTGCCTTTTTTTTCCAAAGGGAGAACATGCAACGGTGCGAGTGAAGACCGCATGTCTTTAAGCATCTGGAAACGCGGGAGGCTTAATTGCGTTTTTTTTGAGAAGTGTGATCGGAACGGGAGGACGTGAGCCACGGATAGAACACAGATGGGAAGGGAAGCGGGGAGGGAGTGATGGCGGAGGGTGACCGGGTGGGGGGGAATTGGACGAGAAGCCAGGCTCTGTTTCGAACGCCCGGACCCCTCACCCCGGCCCTCTCCTCGCCCGGCGGGGAGAGGGAGGAAGACATTCGACGCTCGCCTCCGCGGGCGGGGAGAGGGGGGCCGAAGGCCAGGATCGGGGGGCGGTGGTTCGAACGCGAGGCCTCGCGATCCGAACACAGACCCCTCACCTTGGCTCGCTTCCCGCCGGGCGGGGAGAGGGAGGAAGAATGGAGCGGTTAGAAACGCTGGGGGATGGTCCGGCTAGGTTCGGCTCAAGGCTCCCCAGGCCGAGGTGATCGTGAGGAACCAAATCACGGACAAGAGGACGCAAAGGAGTTCCCAGGCGCGGGCCTCAAGCCCTCGAATGGGCCTGGCGCTTCGGGGGCTCAGGAAGATGCGACCCACGAGGAGGACAGACACCCCGTAAAGGAAAAGGATCAGGCCGACCGCATACGTGAAGAGGATCAGCTCGAGCCCCATTTGCTCCCTCGCGAACCAGGTCACGGTGAATGATGGGAGAATGCCATTGGGTGATCAGGGAAGGCCGTTCGTGTGGATGATCCGCTCCGGGGATTCGGTCTGTTCTCGGAGAGTCGATACGCCCGAGGGGAGGCGGAAGGGCCTGGCGAGGGAAGATCAGATCAGTAGTAGAGCTGGAAGCGGAGCCAGAGCATGTTGTTGTCAATCATCTTTTGATCGGGTTCGGCGTAGAAGACGGGGGAGCCGAAGGAGGCGTACTGCCAGGTGAGGAGGACCTTGACGAAGCGGTTCGGATACCAGTTGACACCAAGGTTCGTGATCGCGGCACTGTTGCTCCAGAGGTTTCGGTCGGCCAAGCCGGCGTCGAAGATGTTGGAGGAGATGTCGAAGGTGCTGTAGCGTCCGAAAAGTTCGATGGCGCCGGGGCCGAAGGAGCCTCGCTTGAGGCTGAAGGGGCGGAGCGGTTCGACGAGGGTGCGGCGTTCCAGTTCCTCGCCGGTCAGGAAGTAGCCGGCGGCGATGGAAAGGCCATGAGCGGGCAAGACGGCGGACTTGGGAGCCGACATGCTGGGGGCGTAGCGGAGGATGGCCCCGTTGTAATCGGCGAAGATCGAGAGCGAGCGGTAGAAGTAGGCCATGTGGGCCGACCAGAAGGCCCGCTGGCCCCGTTCGATGACGCCGGGGTTGAAGATCAAGAACGGTGGGGCGGCGCGGTCGGCGGTGCCTGCGTTCGAGGCGTTGGTGGCGACGCGGAAGGATCGGGGGACGAGGGGGTTGTCCTGGGTGCCATAGACGAACGAGCCGCCGAGGTTCAGGAGGCGAAACAGGCTGCCGCGGGGCTGGTCCTGGAAAGGGCGGAGATTGAAATAGGTCATCAAGTCCTTGTCATCATTGAAATCCTCGTAGGAGTTGCGGGGACCGTTGACGGCGGCAAGGGCGTAGTCGAGGCGATCGTCGAGGACGGTTCCCCAGAACATTGCGCCGACCTGGCGGTTGAGGCCGAGGTTGGAGGTGAACAGGGAGCGTTCGGGGGCGATGAGCCACATGTTCTGGATGGCGAACTGCTCGTAGTTTTGCGGCGACTGGAAGCGGCCGATCTTGAACATCAGGCGTTCGTCGGAGCCGACGTTGATGAAGCTGTCGAGGAGGTTCAGATCGCTGAAGCCGCGGTTGATCGAGAAGAGATATTCGACCGATCGGGTCATCCGGCCGCCGAAAATGATTCGGTTTCGAGGCTGGTAGAAGCCGTCTCGGGCCAGGCCGTCGCCGCTGGGATTGAAGGCGCGGTAATCACTCTGGCTTTCGAGATGGATCTGGAGCTGGAACTCCTCGTCCTCGCTCTCGAACAGAAAACCCTGGCCGAAGCTGCCAAGGATGGGAATGCGCGCTCCGGGCCGGCCGGGAGAGACGGCAACGTTGCCGGGGACAGGGGAATCGGGAGGGTTGCCGAGCGAGGCGTCGGTGCGGCTGGGAGTTGAGGGCGAGGTGGGTCCGACGGTATCGGCGAGGGATCGGGTGCCCGAACTGGGGGGCTGGACCGGGGCGGGGTTCGGATCGGGAGGTGTTGGGGAGGGCGTGGCGATGAGGCGTCGGAGTTCCTGATTTTCCTCGGTGAGCTTTCGGTTCTGATCTTCGAGAGCGCGGAGGCGGGCCTCGATGGCTTCGAGGCGGTCGATTGGGTCGGTCTGGGGAGGGGTGGTGACGGGTTGGGCGGAGGGGTCGATGGGGGGAAGGTGTTCGGACTCGGGGATCGGGACGGGCGAGGGGTCGGAGACGGGGGGATCAGCAGCCGGATCGTCGTCCTGCAAGGCCGATGCGGGCAGGCCAGGGAGTCCCAGAATCAGCAGACAGATCAGGACAGAGCGATCAACCATCAACGCGCCGATCCCATGGGAAGGGGTCTCGGATCTTTGAGGGCGAGGATCACAAAATGCCTCAGATCCTAAGGATCGGTTGCGCGGGCTGCAGACTTGAGGTGGGAAGTGCGGGTTGGAAGGATTTGGGCAGGGTCGGACAGAACGGTTAGACAGGATCGCCATTGAGGAAGACGGGGTCGCGGCGGATTTCGCGACCGGTGCGGACCTCGAAGACGCGGACGGCGAGCGAAGGGACTTCGAGGACGGCGAAGCTGTAGGAGGTCTGGATGCCGGGGACTCCCATGATCGAGCCGGGGTTGACGACGGTTCCCCGACCGAGCTGGCGGTCGATCATGGGCAGGTGGGTATGGCCGAGGACGAGGACCGAGGCGTCGGAATGGTCCCAGAATTGCGTCACGGAGTCAGGCAATGGGCGGTAAGGAGTGACGAACTCGGTATCGCTGGCGGGAGAGCCGTGGTGGACCTCGATGGTGATTCCCTCGACGGTCAAGGAGAGTGAGGCCGGCAGGTGTTCAAGAAAGTCCCAGGTGGTGTCGTGGAGGGTGGCCGGTCGCCAGCCCCGAGGGCCGATGAGCTGTCGGCGTTCGAGGGCCCAGCGATCGTGGTTGCCTCGGACACAGGGGATGGCCAAACTCTGGACCCGAGCGACGGCGGCATCGGACTGGTAGCCGTAGCCGATCAGGTCGCCGGTACAGAGCAGTTGATCGACGCGCAGTGCTTCCAGGTGCCGCAGGGCCGACTCCAGGGCTCGGGTGTCTCCGTGAATGTCGCCGAGCAGACCGATTTTCATCGTGTTCCGTTCACTGACCACGACCTCCCCGATTCGGTCGGGGCGGATTCCTGGTAAACTCCAAGGGACTCGTCGTTCGCCGGCCCCCGATCGTGCGCGGGGAAAGGCCGATGATCTCAGGAATCATTATCGTCCGGGACCTCAGTCATGGCCACGCCAATCCCGGCCGAGCTGCGCCGGTCTCTGGTACGGGAGCATCCCGAAGCCTGGGTGGATCATCTGCTCGGGTCGTTCCCGCCGGAGTATTGTGAACGGTTCGATGCCGAGGCGATCTCAAGACATCTGGGATTGATCCGTGAGCTGGAAGTCGATCGTCCGGTACGGTTACGGGCGGAGCGACTGCCCGAGGAACCGGAGACCTGGCGGGTTGACATTGCCGGTTACGACGCGTTTCAGTTGTTCTCGACCGTCTGCATGTTGCTGACGGTGGCTCGACTGTCGATTGTCGAGGCGAGCATCTTCACGTCGGATCCGCCTCCCGAGGAGCCGGTTTCCGCGGCGTCTCGACCGAGGCCGACGATGGCCGGGGCGGGCCGATCGGGGTTCTGGAGGCCGGGGGTGTCTCGGCCGCAGCGATCGTCGGGCGCCCCGGATCGCAGGCGGAAAATTCTGGACGTTTTCACGGTCAGGCCGACGGCCGGGAGCGAGTCTCCGGACTGGAAGGCGTTTGAGCAGGAGCTGTCGGATCTGGCCCAGTTGTTGCGCCAGGGGCAGCATGACGAGGTGCATCATCGGCTCATTCGGCGGTTTGCGGCGGCGCTGGGGGATCGTCGGACAATCGGCGGGCCGCTTGATTCGATCTTGCTGGAGATCTCGGCCGAAGGGCCGGATAAGCCGACCCGAATTGATGTGAGGGCACGGGATAGTTTCGGTTTTTTGTCGCTGACGGCCTCGGCGCTGGCGTTGAGCGGCTTTCGGATCGTCCGGGCCGACGTGTGCACGGTGGCCGATTACGGCTGGGCCGAGGATACGCTTTGGATCATCGACCGATCGGGCCGGCCGATCCTCGATCCCGATCGGCTGCTGGCGTTGAAATATGCCTTGATTCTGATTGAGCACTTCAGTACCCGATTGCCCCGAGCGACCGATCCCGAGTCGGCCTTGATCCACTTCAGCCGATTCGCGAACGACCTGATGGCCCGGCCGGATCGGGCGAAGGAGTTCGCTGCGCTGGATCGGCCGGAGGTGCTCGATGCCCTGGTTCGGGTCTTGGGCGAGAGCCGGTTCTTGTGGGAGGATTTTCTTCAGTCGCAGCCGGAAAATATCCTGCCCCTGATCGATGATCCGCTGCGATGGCGGAGCAGCCCCGACCGCGACGAGTTGGCCCGCGATCTGTCTCATCGCCTGGCCCGAGACGCCGACCTCGATGATCGGATCCGAGCCCTGAGACGCTTCAAGGACCGCGAGATTTTCCGGGCCGACGTGCGGACGATCCTCGGGCTGAGTGGCGGCCCGGAGGGGTTTGCCGACGAGCTGACGGATGTGGCCGAGGTGGTGATCGCCGCCGCCCTGGAGCTGAGCGTTGAACGCCTGGGAACGGATCGGCCTCAGCGGAGCGATGGGAGCCCGGTTCCTGTGTCAATCTGCGCGCTGGGGAAGCTGGGCGGCCGAGAGCTCGGGTTTGCGTCGGATCTGGAGCTGATGGTCGTCTGGGATGACCGCGATCTTGACGCTTCGTCCCAGGCGACGCCGGCCTCGGAGTATTTCGACCGGATTGTAACGACGCTTCGGCAGGTGCTCGGCGTGCGGCACGGGGCGACCTTCGAGCCTGATTTTCGGCTCCGGCCGTATGGCAAAGGAGGTCCGCCGGCCACGGCGTTGTCGCTCTTCCAGTCGTACTACCGGGCCGGAGGAGCGGCCTGGGCTTACGAACGGCAAGCCTTGATTCGGCTGAGAGCGGTGGCCGGTGATCGGGAGCTGGGGGACTTGCTCGAACGGCATCGCGACGCCTTCGTGTACGGTCCCGAGCCGCTCGATCACGAGGCCCTGCGAAAAATGAGGTCGATGCAGCTCCGGCAGCTCATCCGACCGGGGACGATCAACGCGAAGCTCAGTCCGGGTGCCCTGGTCGATATTGAATATGCCGTGCAAGCGCTGCAAATCACCCACGGTCGGGATAATCCAGCCCTGCGATGTCCGAGCACGCTGGAGGCGATCGAAGCGCTTTGCGAGGCCGGGCACCTTGACCGAGCGACGGCGAAGACCCTGAGCGAGGGCTGCCGGTTCTTCCGGTCGTTGATTGGAGCCTTGCGGGTGGTGCGGGGGAACGCGGAGGATTTGACGGTTCCGCTTGCTCAATCGGATGACTTTGCTCAACTGGCGCGTCGGATGCGGCTGGACTCGGCCGAGGCGCTTCAGTCGACGTTGCGGCGTCAGCTCGATGCGGTCAAGGCGGCGGTTGATCGGGTGCTCGAGACGCTGGAGTAACGGAAGTTTGCGCGGGCGGGGTGCCTCGGAGCCGAACCGATTGACCGATCGACCGATCGAACGGGGTCACGAGGTCAACGCATGGTGCATTCCCAGCGCGACGGCTGTTGCGGCGATCGCGCTGAGTACCAGCACGAAGGCTCCCACGCGCCGAACGTTTTTCATCTGGCACCACATCAACAGGCCGGTGGCGACCCATCCGACCATTGAGAGGAACATGGCGTCGACGGCCAGGGCCCAGAACCATCGGGCGTCGATGCGAGAAGGGTAGGTGTGGGCGGTGTGGAGGCGGAGCATGAAGCTTCGGGTGGAGAGGGAGTTGCCCGGGGCGTCGGCGGGTCGGCCGGAGAGGGTTCCTCGGGTGATGGGATAGGACACTTTCCAGACGGTGCCGTCGGCGGCCTCGGCGAAGAACTCCAGGTCGGGGCTGAGGCGGGGGGAGATCGTGACCTCTCCCGGCAGGCCGAGTCGAGAGAGGACCAGCGGCAGCCCATCCTTCAGGAGCTGCCTTGGAGACGGGTCGATGGGCAGGGGTGTGTCGGTCGAGAACGGGGCCTCGGCCTGGTCGGAGGAGGGCTCCTCGGGTTCTCCGAGCCGGACGCGACCTTTGCCGGAGAGAAGATCGACCCGGATCGAGTGCTCCGCGCCGTGCTCTCCCGCGACGGTACCGAAAAGGTCTCGGGTGAATCGGGCCTCGTTGGGTCGGACGAGTCGATAGGGCTGGGTAGCCCTGGCGGACGGTGCTTCACCGCCGTGGTCTGCGTTCATGGCCGCAACGACGCGCTCGGCCAGTTGGACAGCCCCGGGGAACTTTTCCAGAGGAGTGCCGATGCCCTGCTCCGGCCCGAAGTGCCGAATCTCGCGGTCAGGGAAGGCGTCGGGATGGTTGAAGAGCATGGCCGAGACGCCATAGAGCAGGACCCAGGGCGTCATGAACAGCCCGGCATACAAATGAATGCGGCGGGCAACCTTCATCGCGGCGTTGTATCGAGTCCGAAGTCGTGCCTTCGGCGCAGGTGATCGGGCGGGTGCCGTTACGTCGTTCGAAACGCTCATCCGAAATCACTCCTGAAACCCGAGGTGGGGTTGGGGGACCGGGCGGGGCGGCGTGGGACCGGGCGTTCTGCCTGGCTCGAAGGTGGAGTCGATCGGGTCCTCCTGTCTTCCTGGGCGAGGCAGCACAGGGGCGAATCTTCTTCGAAAACATATGCTTGAAAAAAGTTTCTTATGAACTCAATTCCGATAATCTGATCATAGAAAAAGGGTGGCAGGGCGAGCTGCCCCGCCCCGATCGAGGTGGGGGTCAGCCGGCCTCGGTCCATTGCTCGGCCCGGCCCTGGTCGCCGGCTTGGCGGAAGAGGGTAGCGACGCGTCGGAGGCAGCAGGAGCATTCGATCGAGGCCGGGTCGACGTCTCGCATCAGCGAGCAGGCTTCGGCGCGGCGGCCGAGATGGTCGAGCAGAGCCGAGAGCGTGACCCGGTAGAGCGTCGAGCCGGGGGCGAGCTCGAAGGCGCGGTGGATGGGTTCCAGCACGTCCTCGACGGGATGACCGAGTTTTCGGAGGTAAAAGGCGATGCCGAAGTGGGCCTGATGGCGTTCCGGTTCGCGGCGGGCCAGTTCTCGGCAGGTGGCGAGGGCGGCGGCGAACGCTCCCACGGTTCCGAGCCCGGCGGCCACTGGGGCGAGCAGATCGGTCGGGCAGCGGGGGTCCTCGGCCAGACCGAGATAGAGCAGGCCGGCGAGGTCGGGCTTTTCGGCCGCGACGTAGCAGTCGGCCAGGGCGCAGCGGGCCGCGGGATTGAGCGGGATCAGGGCCGATGCCGTCTCCAGGTCGCCCCTGGCGGCGATCAGCTCGCCTCGCTGGCGTCGCAAGAGCCCTCGGAGCTGCCAGAGGACGCCAAGGTTCGGGTTCGAGTGAAGCGTGGCGGAGACTAGGGAATCGGCCTCGTCGGATCGGCCTTCCTCGAGCAAGGTCAGGCAAAGTCGAGACAGGTGATTGGCAGGAGACATCGGCGGCAAGGTCCTCGTGCTCGCGTCGGTGGAACTGAGGGGGTCAAATGGAGGCGGAATGGATTGGGATTACCCGGGAGCCTCGGCGGCCGTTTCCTGCTCGGGTACGGCCTCCTCAAACTCGGGCACGGTTTCGACGCGGAGCGATCGGTAGAAGGCCGCCTCGGCCTCGCGATTGGCTTGCTCGACGGCCTCCATCTGGGCACGCGCCCGGGCCGCTCGCTCAGGGTTGTCCTGGGCACTTGGCGATCGGTTGCTCGGAGAGGGTTCGCAGCCGACGAGCAGCAGGCTCACTGCGAGTATTCTTCTGGAACGGTGGTGTGACATGGTGCTCATTCGATGGGTTTGTGGTGTCTCAGGGTTGTTCTTCGATGCCCAGGTCGCCGATCGCGGCTTGCTCCGCCTTGATTGCCTCATCGCGGGCGGCGTCGGCGGCCTGTCGGGCTCGGGCCGCCTGCTCGGGGTTGGCCTTGGAGGAGGTGGAGAGGTTGTCGTTCGATGGGGCTCCACAGCCGGGTGAGAGGGTGGCGACGAGCAAACCGACGGAGAGAAGGGATCGGAAGGATTGATCAGTTCGTGGCGACATCGAAGTCCTCAATCGGGGATGAACTCGGGACAGCGAGTGGCGATCAGGGAGGAATGAGGGGGGACGGGCGGATCGGCCCGGTCGGCCTCCCGAGGCGCGGACGGCGGACGGGCCGGTCCCCCCTCACAAGGGCGGATCAGTTTTGGTCGGCCGAGACGACCTCGCCCCCGGCAACCGTCGAGAGCGCCATGTAGGGCTCCGGCGCGATCGTGTTCTTCAGGAAGCGGACGCTGCCATCGGCGAAGAGGAAGTTGGCGCCGCCCGGATGGAGGCTCCGGAAGTTCGGCAGGGTCTGGCCCGAGGAGGGTATGGCCGCTCCCCAGTGGTCGGAGTTCGTGGAATAGCCGCAGTCGTTCAGTGGATAGAAGAAACCCAGCCGGTCGGTCGTCGTACCGATGATGCCGCCGACGACATGCTCCGAGCCCCAGGAACGCCGACGTCCGTAAGCCATGAACATGAAGTTGTCGTAATGGTTCGCCTGGCTATAGAGATCCAGAGGAACGCAGACCCGGTCCTGGGCGAAGCCCTCGGCGACGAACGGGTTGGCCTCATTGCCTCCGGACGCCTCGCCGAAGGCGATCGTCTGGCTGAGACCGTCACGGATTTCGGAGATCTGGCTGAAGACGTCGATGCCGGAGACCCCGCGACGATTGCGGTTCAGGAAGGGAGGGGCAACGTAGTTGTCGGCCCCTCCGCTGAAGACGTAGTCGGTCACGGCCCCTCGGTTGATCATCCAGCCGCGGAAGGACATGCCGACCTGGCCGCCTCCGGTTCGGTTCGTCGGGCAAAGGAACAGACCGACCTGGGTGGCCATTCCGGTCGTCTGGGCCGCCGTCGACCAGCCGTAGAAGTGACCGAACCTCGGAGAGAAGCTCGACTGGTCGAAGTTGAAGACGTTGAAGAGCGTTTGCTGCTCGACATAGGGCAGCAGCGAATGGAACCCGGTGAAATTCATGTAGACCCGGCCGATGCCGCCGTGGATGGCGGCCGGCAAGACCTCCTGCGATGACTCGTAGTTGTGCAGCGCCAGGCCGATCTGCTTCAGGTTGTTCAGGCATTGGGCTCGCCGGGCGGCCTCTCGGGCGCTCTGGACGGCGGGCAATAGCAAGGCGATGAGCACACCGATGATGGCGATCACCACCAACAGTTCAATCAGGGTGAAGGCTCGGCGGGAGGTGGTCGGAAGCATCAGGTCCCTCAAGGGTGGAATTGGGAAAGGCTTCTGCAACGACTCGGTGGGACCAGGACCGCGTCGCCTGCAATCAAGAATGGCGTGATATTGAGACTCAGTCTCATCGCGAGGGTTGCAAGCACGTCCAGCGTACGTCGAGGACATTGACCGAGAGATTCTCTCGATTTCCCGAAAAGGGCGTGAGGCGTTGGGCTTATTGGACCCTGGTGGTGTTTGTTCACCGCCAGGGTGGAGCCCCTTGAATCGGGATTCGATCGCGGCTTGGGTGATCGAAAAGAAACTGAGACTCAATCTCAGGAGAGACTAGCGGGAGTGATCGAGTGGTGTCAAGACGCTGCCAGGACAATTTCTTCTTTTTCCAAACGGTTTTTTGGGGGGGGCTGGGGCTCTCAGAAATCTAGGTGCTTGCGTTGGGCGGGTCGGATCGGGTATCTCATTGCTCCAAGCCAGGATCGAATCCAAACGGCATGGTTGCGCGCGGTGCGTTGTCGACCGTGCAGGGAGAATGCCACGCTTTTCGAAAATAACCGTCCCCAACTTCAAGACCGACCCGCTCCTCTCCCCTCTCTCTCACGGAGTCCCTCCCAGCGATGGCTATGACCCCCGCCGACGTTCAGAAGATGGCCAAGGACGCCGGTATCCAGATTGTGGACCTGCGGTTCATCGACCTGCCCGGCATCTGGCAGCACTTCTCGATCCCGGTGCGCAACCTCACCGACGACCTGTTCGAGGACGGCCTGGGATTCGACGGTTCGAGCATCCGTGGCTACCAGCAGATTCAGGAAAGCGACATGCTGCTGCGGCCGGATCCGAGCACCGCGAAGCTCGATCCGTTCATGGCCGCGCCGACCTTGAGCCTGATCTGCAACGTGTACGACCCGGTAACGCTTGAGCCGTACAACCGCGACCCGCGTTACATCGCCCGCAAGGCCGAGGAGTACCTGAAGACGACCGGCATTGCCGACGTCAGCTACTGGGGTCCCGAGGCCGAGTTCTTTGTTTTTGACGACGTGCGCTACGAGCAATCGTCCAGCACCGGGTTCTACAAGATCGACTCGAAGGAAGCGATCTGGAACTCAGGCAAGGACGAAGGGCCGAACCTCGGCTACAAGCTGCGGCACAAGGAAGGGTACTTCCCCGTACCGCCGGCCGATACGTTGCAGAACGTGCGCTCCGAGATGATTCTGGTGATGGAGGAGCTGGGCATTCCGATCGACTTGCACCACCACGAGGTCGGCACCGCCGGCCAGTGCGAGATCGGCATGCGGTTCGACACCTTGCGGGAGATGGCCGACAAGGTCCTCTACTACAAGTACGTCATCAAGAATGTGGCTCGGAAGCACGGCAAGACCGCGACGTTCATGCCCAAGCCGATGTTTGGCGACAACGGCTCGGGAATGCACACGCACCAGAGCCTTTGGAAGGACGGCACGAACCTCTTCTTCGACGAGACGAAGTACGCCGGCCTTTCGGACACGGCCCGCTACTACATTGGCGGCCTGTTGAAGCACGCCGACAGCTTGCTGGCCCTGACGAACCCGACGACCAACTCGTACCGCCGGCTCGTCCCGGGTTACGAGGCCCCGGTCAACCTGGTGTATAGCCAGCGGAACCGCTCGGCCGCGATCCGGATTCCGCTCTACAGCAAGAGCGCCAAGGGCAAGCGGATCGAGTTCCGCTGCCCCGACCCGTCGTGCAACCCGTACCTCGCCTTCCCGGCGTTGTTGATGGCCGGGCTCGACGGCATCCAGAACAAGATCGATCCGGGCGAGCCGATGGACCGCGACCTTTACGACCTCGAACCCGAAGAGGCCGTGAAGATCAAGAGCACCCCGCACTCTCTGGCAGACGCACTCAACAGCCTGGAGAAGGATCACGACTTCCTGCTCAAGGGAGACGTGTTCACCCCCGACGTGATCGAGACCTGGATCAGCTACAAGCGCGAGCGGGAACTCCAACAGGTCAACCTTCGACCCGTTCCTTACGAGTTCTACCTCTACTACGACATTTGATCGCAAGGCCGTCCGCGCTTGCTTGCTCCCCGGCCGATGGCAATCGAGCCCTCGGCCGGGCGATCCGCGTGTCGTGACCAGAACGCAACGGCCCGGCTTCGATTCCCCCCAACAGGATCGAAGCCGGGCCGTTGTTCGTTCGTGCGTTGCATCGGCCGGTGAAAGAGTCAGGGAAATGGGGGACAGGCACCTCGCGGAGCCAGTCCCCATTTCCCTGCCCCTCCACAGACAAACGAAAGACGCTTTAGCGAGGGCCGCCCATCGCGGGAAGTTCGGGACCGCCCTGGGGAACCTTGGCGAGATAGGTGTCGGGGTCGTCCTCGACCGATCCCTGGCAGCCGGCGCAGCAGACAAAGACGTCTCGGTTCTTGACCGTGACCTTGATGGGCACGCCCATCGAGCCGAGCGGTTCGTCCGACACGGGGCACATCTTCTGGACCAGGGCGAGCTCGGCATCGGCTTCCGGAAGCTGGCGGATCGTCTCGATTTGCTCGGCGGTTAGCTCGCCCTCGGCGGGCTCGGCTGTCTCTGCGGCAGGGGCGTCGGGCATGTCCGTCGTCGCGGCCGGTTCGACCGGAGCCTCCTCGGTCGGGCCGCATCCCGCGACCAGGGCGAACATCAGGGCCAAAGCAGCCCAGGGGGCAATCAGACGGGTCATTAGTGCGAGTTCCTTCGTTGGCAATTGTGTTTCACGGGGGATTGCTCTCGGAGACACTCCCGAGGTTCAAGTTCCGCGTGGACAACTTCTTCCAACGATTGTAGCGCCAAGGGACGTGTGAGACTAGCCTTCAGTTGGTGCAGGCGTTGAGTCCCTCGGCAAGCGGCCGAAGCTCGGCTCAACGACCAAGGATTCGCCGGCTGGCAGAGGCTTTGCTGAGGATCTGGGTTTCGTCGAGCGGGTTACGAGGATGCTGAGAGAGGCAGTTGGGGATCGCGACCTTGATGGGAGCTTTGAGGCCAAGATCTGCATTGTGAACATAAAAGCGTCCCTTTGGGAGTTGTGCGACGTCGTTGCCGCCGCCGCCCCGCAGAGAGATTTGCTCCTGGATGACGTCGAGGGCCGTCGGTGAACTGGCCTTGCCGTAGAGGTGGGTGGAACAGTTGCCGATAATTTTATTGTCGATGTCCTTGGGATTCTGAGTGGCGAAGACCAGACCAAGTCCGTACTTGCGGGCCTGAGCGGTCAGGCGAATCAGGCTATCCTTGCATGACGATGCCTTGACAGAAGGGACGAAGTCTCTGGCCTCGTCGAGTACGAGCAGGCCGCGAAGTGGTCGAGAGCCGGGGTTCGGGTTCAGCTTGATCCAGGAGAAGAGGGTCATGGCGAGCTGATTGAGGAAGTGGCGCTGTGCGTCGAGATGGGCAAGGCCAATGAAATTGAGGACGGAGATACGGACCTTCTCAGAGGGGTGATCGTCGCCGAACAGAACGGCTGGGTCGAGCGGGGTGCCCTGGGATCGCAGGAGGGGGTTGGTGGCGATCGCGACCCTGAGGGCGTCGGCCATCTCGATTCCCAGATCGGCCTCGCGGTTCAGTCCCAGCCCGCCATCGATCGGGAGATCCTGTAAGAGTGCGATAAAGGCTTCGAGCCGCCCGCCCCCCTGAGCGGCGAAATTCCGGAGCCAGTGATAGAGGATGCCTCGCATGTTCCTGGCTTTCAGAGTGTTCCCGGGGCATACGATCGGTTCGAGCGCGGCGGCGGCCATAGCGACGGCGCTTTCGAGTTCGTCCGGGTTGTCGGCGACGGCGGCGAGGTCGGGGAGCGGTTCGAAGGCGACGGGATTGCCGGACTCCTTGCCGGGGGTCCAGAGGACGACCTCGGTGGATTGATGGTAGCGATTGGCCCGGTCGGGGTCGTCGGGACGCCAGCCTTCGGGAGGTGACGGCCAGCGTTGGTCAAGAGCGGCCAGGTCGTTGGCACAATCGATGACGATTGACGGGATGCCCGCCAGGGCGGCCTCCTCAACGAGCCGCTTGACGAGGACTGTTTTCCCTGAACCTGCGCCGGCGAGGATGACCGTATGCTTGGAGAGGCTCCCGAGCGCTATCGTCACCGGATCGGTCGTCGAATCCCCCTGCACACGCCAGCCGAGCGGGATGGTGTCGGTGGCCATTTGCTGCTTCGAGCTGGGAGGTTTCGGCTCTGGAACGCGAGCATGGGACGAAACGGTGGTTGAGTCAGGCCTGGATTGGGAACACCTGCCATTCTCTGTTGCTGAGATGAGCGGTGTTCCTGGAATCTTGGGTGGGATTCTCTGGGCTGGAGTGTCGAGGGGCTTGGATGGTTCAGGTGAGGATTCCTTGGAAACGGGGATGCCGAGAAGAAGTGGGCTTGGCACAAGTTTCTTGATCAGATCAAGAGAGGAGAGGGGCTTGCGGCTCTGGAGCCAGGGTCGGAAGTGTTCGACTCCTTTGCGTTTGAGCTGATGAAGTGCGGCCAGGGTGCGGAGGTCGTTCTCGGTCGGCTTGAGGAATTTTCCGCCGGTCGTTTCGAACGACTCGGTTAATTTGGTGGTTTTTTCTCCTCCGGGGAAGGGATGGGTGCGGATGATTCGCAGGTGGCGGAATGGGAGATCGCGATCGATGCCCGATTGGGTCATGGCGAGCTGAAGGCGTGATTGGTAGGCGATTGCACGTTCATGTTGAATCACACGCATGCAAAAGTGTTCTTCTCGGCCATTTTCGTTTTGAAAGATCAGTCGTAAGCGGGCGTGGAGCGGTTTGGTGGTTTTGCCGCCAGCGAAGTCGGTGTCAATGATCGTGTCGACCTCGGGTGGCCAACCTGGCTCGCGCTCCCAGAGCAAGCACTGGAGCGCCGTCTGGAACAAGGGGGCAAGGGATTCGTCGTCGGTGAGGGAGCGGAGGTTGATGGTCGAGCAAGCTTGAGCAAAGTGATCGTCAATCTGTTTCAGGTCGTCTGGGGGTTCGACAGAATTGGACCATTGGCCGAGGTCGGTGATTTCTGCAAGGCTCTCGGAATGCAACAGAGCAATCCGGCATTGTTCACATTTTTGAAGAACTTCGCGGGGGGTGCTTGCGCCAACTGAAGCGAAGGCTTTGGGATGGAAGGGCCAGGAGTCGCCGGGTGAGGGAGTGTAGCCGACGGTCTGGAAGGCGAGGGAAAGGCGGCTGCGGACGATGGCCTCGTTGATGGCTGCGGATGGGGCGACGTCGAGGCGTCTGGGGGGTTCGAAGCGGTCAATCGCGGAAAGGAGGACGGTCTGTTCCAGGTGTTTCCAGGTGGCCTCAATACAACTGACGATGGCGAGGGTTCGGCGGGTCGTGTCTCGGATGGCGCCGAGACCGCTGCCGATGTGTGAGATGATGGCGCGGGCCTTGTTGAATCCTTCGGGGGATTCGTCGGAGCGTTCTCGATAGGCGAGTTCGGTGACGATGGGATCGAGCTGATCGAAGGCCAGGACGGTGGGACCGCAGAGGCTCATGATCCAGGAGATGGCTTCGACGATCTTTTTCGGCTCCTCGCGATCGGTGGTGTAGCCGAGGGGGGTGCGTTCCTCGGGGTCGAGGGGTTGAGACTGGAGCCAGGTCATCCCGAGGTTGACGATGTGGAAGTCGGTCGAGTTGAGACAGGCGAGCGCTCGAATCGTATTTTGATATTTGAGGATTTCTTGCGGGTAGACTTTGTGGAGGACCGTGAGGATCTTCTGGATGTCGTTCTTCAGGTTGGCCGAGGGGCGATCGGCCATGAGCTTGAGGACCTCGCTGACGGGCTTATCGGGTCCGAGTCGGCTGATCAAATTGCGCAGCAGGCATTGATGCTGAAAGGTCTCGTCTTCGTAGGGGACCTGGAGGGAGAGGACATAGCCCTGGAGGACGGTTTCCCAGAAGTCTCGGACGTCGGTCATGTCGACCAGGACGAATCCGGCGCGTCGATGGGCGGCCTTGCGACGGAACGATCCGAGCAGGTGGGTTTTCCCAGTGCCCGCGCTGCCGGTGATGACCCAGCCGAGTGGAGAGTGTGACAGCTTTGAGTGGGCGATCGCGTCGATCTTGGCGGTGAATTCGCGGCGAAGGTTCTCATGCAAACCGGGGACATCACTCTCCGAATCGCGCCAGATACTGGATAGGTGCATGGCCCAGTCGAAGTCGACCTGGCGGAGGACGTCGCGTTTTTTCTGTTGGAGGGGAGACTCGGCCGTCGCGGTTGCGGGGGTGGTCATGACCCCTGTCCTCCCAGATAAATGACGTGACGGGGATCACCGGCGGGAGTCAGCAGGACGGCCTCGCGGTCGCGCTCGTGAATCTCAAGAGGGTTGTCGAGCCGGTAGAGTGCGGCCTGGCCGCTGGTTGCCAGTTGAAGAAGGGTGTTGTCGAGCGCGGAGCGAGGGATATCGGCCAGCGCCTCGCGCAGATCGGCCAACCGAACGCGGACGTTGAGTCGACCGCCGGAGAGCCGGTTGTAGGCGTCGAGGATGCGTTGCGTGAGGGCGATCGTTGGGGGGGGAGTGCCGTTCCGTTGAGGATCAGCGGTGGGTTCAGAGGGAGGGTTCGACTGGGGTTTGAGGCGGAAGAAGTCGGCGAGGCTCAGGTTGTGGGCTGTCAAGAAGCGGTCGAGCTGGGCGAGAAAGCCCTGCAACACGGGGACGACGTTGGCGCGGGAAGAAAGAGGGGCGGTGGTGTGTTCGGCGAGGTAATTCCAGCCTTTCTCTGAAATGGAGATATGAAGGATACCGCGACCGCCTGTTGGTGGTTTTCGTGTTTCTTCTTCCGTGAACCCTGCCGCTTTGAGTCGTTTGCGGACCTTGGGGTCGACCTTGGGCTTGTCGAGTCCGTTCAGTGGAGATTCGCCACCGATGACCGCGAGGCGCCAGAGGAGGGCTCGGTCGCTCGGTTCCGGTGCATAGCTCATTCCTGGGTCCTCCTGGGCGATTGCTGAGATTGGCGGAATCGGACGACGTCGCGGATCTTGTCGAGGGCGAGAGAGCTGTCTTGAACAACCTCATCGTGAGGGAGACGGAGGACGAGGAAGCCGCTGATGAGCAGGTGGTAATCGCGGTCGCGGTCAGTAGCAAAGGAGGCGCGGGACGAATGGAAGCTGTAGCCGTCGATCTCGACGACCACCTTGCCCTCGGGCCAGAGCAGATCGACGAGAAAGGACTGGCCGCGGCGGGACTGGACACGGGCGTTGTGTCGGAAGAGTGGGCCGAGGTCCGGGTCGGACGCGAGGAGGGCGGCGAGCTTCAGCTCTCCGAGGCTGTACGGGTGCGGGCGGCCGACGACCGGCCAGACGCGGTGAGCTTGTTCGTCGTCGGTCGGAAGATGGCCGGTCGGAGGCTCAGGGGGAGGAATTCGGAGGGGGCGGAAGTTGATCGAGGCCAGCTCGCTGGAGTCCGCGATGGCCTCGGGGATGACGACCAGGACCCTCGCGGCGGTTTCACGGGCCAGCCATTCGGCACAGCGGGTGAGGCCAAGGAGTCGGCCCGTTTCGGGCGTCTGGTCACCGATGCCGAGCGCGATGACCAGGTTGCTCGGGGCGATGGCCTGGGCAAGCTGCCTGGCCTGGAGAGCGGGGGCGAATTCCGGGAGGGTCGGCAGTTGCCGGTCCCGACAGCGCGCTGCGGCTTTACGGAACCAGGGCAGGACGAACTCTCGTCGAGGCGCATCGGTCAGGATCGGCCCGGAGGCCATCAGCCGATGCCAGGAGAGGGCGGCGGGTCCGTCGTCCTGAAGCGGGATCGTCCCCGCGTACCAGGAGGGCCAGAGCGCCAGGGCGACCTCGGCCAGATCGGCGATGGCTGCGTCGAGGATTTCAGAGGGGCCGGGAATCGGGTCGAGGATCACCGAGACGACGCGGGAGTCGCTGGGATCGGGGAGCGATTCGCGCAAGGTCGCCAGCGCATCCGAAATGCTGTCGGCCAAGAGCAAGCGGGCCTGGCCGTCAGCCATCGCGGCGATCAGGTCGAGCCGAGAGGCGGGCATGGAGGACGCATCTCGATGGGAGGACTCGTCAGGATTGCCCCCAAAATCGACCAACCTCCAGAGCCACACGGCCCGTTGGCGAAGGGCAATCCTGTTCGTTCATGCCTCCGAGTGTGCATCCGTTCCTGGACCATTGCAAGAGGGTCCATCCGGA
Organism: Tautonia rosea; assembly: GCF_012958305.1. Classification (NCBI taxonomy): domain Bacteria; kingdom Pseudomonadati; phylum Planctomycetota; class Planctomycetia; order Isosphaerales; family Isosphaeraceae; genus Tautonia; species Tautonia rosea. The sequence goes on from NZ_JABBYO010000004.1 coordinate 174,016, forward strand.
GTCTGGTCGTCACGTATTCACAAGACGCGATTCTCCGCGGACCATTTGGCGGGTCATGACGGCGAAGTGGGTGTGCATGACGCAGCGGGTGGCGAAGGTGAAGAGGAAGCGGAGGGGGCGGCGGTTGCGGATGAGTTTTCGGAGGGTGCGGGCGTAGACGGGGCGGAAGGGTTTGGTGCGGGGGTCGCGCCAGATGCGGTAGAGGACGGTGAGGGCGGCGAAGACGATGCCGATGTGCTGGAGGACGTACGAGACGGGGCGGTGGCGGCGCATCCAGCGCATCTTGGCGGCGCCGAGGGGGATGGCGTTTTCGGCGAAGAGGGAGTCGAAGCGCTTGAAGTATTCTTCGGGGTCGTAGAGGCGGTCCATCAGGTCGAGCCAGCCGTCGCGCATTTCGTGGACGGACATTTGGAGGGGGATGATGTTGGTGGCGATGGCGGGGTCGTCGGCGGCGGCGTTGTCGAGGCGGCCCTCGGCGAGGAGGCGGTCGTAGAGCGGGGTGCTAGGAATGGCCGAAAGCATGCCGGCCATGACGTTCGGGATACGGGCGGCGGTGAGGAACTCGTACTGGCGGTCGAAGACGGAGAGGTCGTCGGAGTCGAAGCCGACGATCATGCCGGCGTACACTTCGATCCCGGCGTTCTGGATCTTGTGGACGCGGTCGATCATCGTGAAGCCCTTCTTCACGTTCTGGATTTTCTTGGTTTCCATCAGGGCCTCTTCGTCGGGGCTTTCGATGCCGACGAAGACGGTGTTCATGCTGGCCTCGGACATGAGTTCGAGTAGCTCGTCGTCTTCGGAGAGGTTGAGGCTGGCCTCGGTGCCGAAGACGACGGGGTAGCCGTTTTTGCGCTGCCAGGTGATGATGGCGCGGAGGATCTCCTTGGCGGCCTTTTTGTTGCCGATGAAGTTGTCATCGACGAGGAAGATCATGCGGGCCCCCTGGCGGTACTGGTAGTCGATTTCGTCGACGACCATTTCGGGGGTCTTGATGCGGGGGCGGCGGCCGAAGATGACGATGATGTCGCAGAACTCGCACTGGAAGGGGCATCCGCGGGAGGTCTGGACGCATCCCATGGCGTACTCCTCGAACTTGACGAGGTCGTAGCGCGGCATGGGGACCTTGGTCATGTCGGTCTTGTCGGCCTGTTCGTAGCGGTCGGCGTGTTCGCCGCGTTTCCAGTCTTCGAGGAACTTCGGCCAGGTTTCCTCGGCCTCGCCGATGAAGGCGACATCGACGAGCCCCTCGAAGGGTTCCCAGCCCTCGGCGACGGTGATCCAGGGGCCGCCGACGATGGTGAAGTGGCCTCGGGCCTTGAGTTCCTGAAGGATCTCGATCATCCGGTCGCGCTGGACGGTCATGCCGGTGACGCCGATGAGGTCGAAACCGTCGAGGGCGTCGAAGTCGAGGTCTTCGATGTTTTCATCGATGACGACGACGTCGTGTTCGTCGGGGGTCAGGCCGGCGATGGTCGGCAGGGCCAGCACGGGCATGTTGCACTTCTTGCCCAAAAGTGGCAGGCCGTGGTTAAGCCCCCAGAACGAGGTCGGAAATCGAGGGTTGATCAGGCAGATGCGGGCCATGGGCAAGTCCGATCCTTCGGGTTTGGACGGGCCGACGGGCGATCGTCGAGTCACGAACGAGACAGCGCAAATGAGGGGGTTGAATGAGGCTAACCGCGATGGGTGTCTCATGCCAACGGGAAGTTCCGGGAATCTTGGGAGAAATACGAAAATAAAGGGGACATTCTTCTTTTTGGTTGGAAAATAAAGGGGAGGAAAATAAAGGGGACATTCTTCTTTTTGGTTGACGGAGTGATTTCGGGGCGGTTACGTTCGTTCGCATGGCACGCACGGCACGGGCGTCGGTGGCCGACTATTGCTACCATGTGTTGAATCGGGGCAATGGCCGGGCCGAGGTTTTCCACACGCAGGACGACTATGAGGCGTTTCTCGGGATGATCGCCGAGGCGTCGGCGCGCCTGCCGATGCGAGTGCTGGGCTACTGCCTGATGCCGAACCACTTCCATCTGGTCCTTCGGCCTCATGGCGACGGAGAGTTGTCGAGCTGGATGCAGTGGCTATTGACCACCCACGTGCGGCGCTATCACCGCCACTATGGCTCTAGCGGCCACGTTTGGCAGGGACGCTTCAAGGCCTTCCCTTGCCAGAACGACGGCCATCTGCTGACGGTCCTGCGGTATGTCGAGCGTAACGCCTTGCGTGCCGGTCTGGTTCCGCGAGCCGAGGATTGGCCCTACGGCTCTTTGCACGCGAGCCTCAACCCGCCCGGCCCCGTGCGGCTGGAGGCGGTGTCCGGGACCACGAACCCTCGCACGTGGGCCAGGCGCGTCAACCGGCCGCTGAGCGACGCGGAACTGGCCGCGATGCGGCACAGCGTGGCTCGCGGCACGCCCTACGGCTCGGAGGACTGGACCCGAGACACCGCCTCGATACTAGGCCTTGAATCGAGCCTTCGGCCCCGGGGACGACCGAGGAAGGTGGACAAGTAGAACGCCCCTTATTGAAAAAGTAGAATGTCCCCTTTTCTTCCCTTTTCTTTCTCGAAGAGGTCCTCAACGCCGTCGAGCAACTGCTTCTTCCACTGGCTGATCTGGACCGGATGGACCTGATGCTCTCGTGCCAGTTCGGTGATCGTGGCCTCCTGCTTGGTGGCCTGAAGGGCGACCTTCGCCTTGAAGGCCGGTGAGTGCCGCTTGCGGATTCGTCCCATGGTGCGTCCTCGATCAGTTCCCCTCAAGGATAACTTATCGAGTGGTCCGAAATCTGGGGTCCACTATACCTTCTCGATCAACAGGTTCTGGCTTAACTTAATGCCATTCTAGAATGTCCGCTTTTCTCCCCTGTCCCCTTATCTCCCTTCGGGGTCCGGATGCCCCGGTCCGTATGGGCGACGAACCGACGAGAGGCGGTGTGCTGATGCGTGACCGAGGATTGGGGGGCAGGAACCGGGTGGCGATGGCCCGGCCCGGGGACGGTGCGTAGTCAGCCATGCCGGGCTGCAACTCAGGTGAGAAGATCGCATTACGCTTGTTTCAGGTCTAATCGTCGATTCCTTCCTGCAACCGCCCCAACTCTCGTTGCTGCTCCAGAGACGCAAGTCGGGTCGAAATGATATTTTTCAACCGCTCTGCGGTGATGACATAATACTTGTCACATTTGGTATCGTCGAAGCGTTGACCATCCAAAACCTGATACGCCTTGTATGGGAGCGAGTTGGATTCAAGCCACTTCAAAAACGACAGGAGTTGCTCAGGAAACTCCGGATTATCTCGACCAAAAAGTGGACGCACAAAAATAGGCCTTGTGGATGCCACCGCGGCGGTTACCTCCGAAATACTTAATGCACAAAATGTGCGAAGTTCTCGAATGACGTCCGCTTTCATCGCCCCAAGATCTTCAAGGATCAGTGCTATCTGGGCCATGCGAACTACCTCAAAAGTCATCTGACAAGTCTGGTCGCAACGGAACACCATGTGTTGGATTCCGCCAGTTGCCGCCGTGATGCTTAAAGAAATGCTCACGGAACGTCAACGGAATGATGATGTCTGGGTCATTGGCCAACTGCGGATAAAGGGACACACTGTAACTATGGTGGCTAAAAATACCCTGTGGCTGACCCCCAGCCAAAATCGCACTTCGAGCTTGATCGTTCCAGTTGCGGGTTCCCGGCAGCCTCTGCGAAAGCAGTTCTCGTTCTCGATCCCAGAACGCATCAATTCCCGCTTGCCGTCTGTCCGTCAGTCGCTCGTACCACTGCAATCTCTTCCATTCATCTTTTGTGATGGTGCGAGCTTCAACCTTGCCAAGCAACTCGTCGTACTTGCTTCGACTCAACTGTCGGTAAGGCGTCCCATAGGGAACGGGAGCATTGCGTACTGGGGCATTGGTAACCGTGTCGAAACGGCTGACGAGTTGGTTGCTCGGGAGGACGTCGATCCGGGTCGTGACCGTGCAGCTCTCGGCGTGGCGGGCGTCGGCTCGGCCGGCCACCCGGTCGGCCAGGGGAGCCCGAGCCCGCGAGCCGCCTCGGGCGAGCGTAACCGCCTCGTCGGTGTATTTCAACGCGCCGATCACCGGGAAGACGCCGACCAGATCGAGCCCGGTCTGACCGGCATGCTGCCACGACCATTCCCAGTGCGTCACGTCGTAGGACAGATCGCGGATGTCGCCGGGCAGATCCACGCCGATGAGCCCCGTGCCGATCTGCCCGGCCGTGCCGAGGACCGTGACCTCGTCCGAGTAATGGCCCAGGATGAGCTGTTCGCCCGACCGATACGTGTAGTCCCACGCCGAGGAGGCCTGCTCTGCGACCCATCCGGCCTGCCGATTGATCCAGGAGCCGATGCCTCGCAACCCGTCGGGATCGACATAGTTCGTCGGGCCGTTGCCGACGTAGCGGTAGAGGTTCGGGTCGCCGGCGGCGAAGCCGATCGGGTCCTCCTGGGTCCAGCGGCCGATCGCCGCGTCGTAGTACCGCGCCCGGTTGTACTGCAGGCCGGTGACGGCATCCTGCTCGCGTCCGGTGAACTTGAAGCGGTCGCCGTGGGCCGGGCTGGTCTCGCCGAGCACCTTCCCGAAGCCGTCGTAGGCGACGTGGTTGATCACGGAGCCGGAGGTGCTGGCCAGGTCGCGGACGCTGCCGAGGCGGTCGGTCAGGTACCAGGCCGAGGTGCCGGCGGCGGTGGTCCGCGCCAGCAGCATGTCGACGGCCGGGCCGTGCAGGTAGCGGGTTTGCAGCGTGCCGGAGCCGTCGAAGTCGGCATAGGCGTGCGGGCCGTCGTAGACCGTCCAGGTGGTCGCGGGCGCCCCGGGCCCGGCGCCATCGGCGTCATTCTGCACCCGGATGCGGCGGTCCAACGCGTCGTAGGTGTAGGTGGCCTGGCCCACCACGACGCCGGCCGAATCCCTGGCCGTGGCGCCGGTCAGGCGGTTGCGGTGGTCGTAGGCGAAGGTGGTGACCCGGCCGGTGGCCGTCTCGGTCTTCGAGGCGAGGTTCCCCTCGAAGTCGTGGGCGTAGGTGAACCCCGGCGAGGCGGAGACGCGGTTGCCCGTGCCGGTGGCGTAGCCGGCCGGGGTCCGGTTGCCGTTCGGGTCGTAGGCGTACGCCTCGTCGGCCTGGCCGGCCGGGCGGTCGACGGCGGTGAGCTGGCCGGCGTCGTCGTAGGCGAAGGTGGCGACGCCCTCGGCGTTGGACTCGCGGGTCAGGCGGCCGGCCGCGTCGTAGGCGTAGGCGTAGCTGGCCAGGCCGGTGCCGCCGCCGGTCTGGTGGCATGCGAAAACAGGGACACTCTACTTTGTTTGCGGCAACAGATTGAAACTTATGATGAACATTTGTCATGGTATTGAATTATTTGGGGCTGCCTCGTTGCTGGAGCATGGGCCGGACCCTTAGAATCGGGAGGGAGGTGGAGAACCATCGGGAGCGGGAGGGCGGGACGATGGACGAGGCCGGAAGCTACGGGGGAGGAGCGAGCGAGTCGGTGTCGGCGAAGCTGCAATTGAAGTTGCCGGGGGGGACGCTGGATCTGGAGGTCAGGCTGCCGACGAGGCTGGTGGAGCTGGAGGAGCTGTTGCCGCTGGCCAGGGCCTTGGAGGATCGGGTGGTCGAGCTGGCGGTGCATCAGGTCGAGGCGACGGGGCGTCGAGTGTCGTGCAAGGCAGGGTGCGGGGCGTGTTGCAGGCAGCTCGTGCCGGTTTCGGAGGTGGAGGCGAGGCGGGTTGCGGCGATGGTCGAGGGAATGCCGGAGCCGAGGCGGTCGGCGGTGCGCGGGAGGTTCGAGGAGGCGCGGCGGCGGCTCGACGAGGGGGGATTGCTGGAGCCGTTGCGGTCGGAGGATCGTCGGACGATGGACCGCGAGGCGAGGGGACGGCTGGGGCGCGCGTACTTCGCGTTGGGGGTCCCCTGCCCGTTCCTGGAGGACGAATCGTGTTCGATCCACCCGGAGCGTCCCTTGACCTGCCGAGAATACCTGGTGACCTCGCCCGCCGAGCACTGCGCGAAGCCGACTCCGGGGGCAGTTGAGGGGGTGGACTTGCCGGGTTCGGTCTGGATGTCGTTTGCGAGGCTGTGCGATCCGTCGCCCGAGGCCGAGACGATCCACTGGGTGCCGCTGGTGCTGGCGCTCGAGTGGGTGGCCTCGCATCCGGAGGGGCCGCCGCTCCGACCGGCCCCCGAGCTGTTCCGCGACCTGATCGCCCGGTTTGCGGGGCAACACGCGCCGCCAACGCCACCGAACGATCGAGACGAGCCGGGGCCTGGTGAGTTGGGGGTCGACCGTCCTCGGGATTGAACCGCGAGGGGACGGCGCGATCCCCGATGGAAACGGGGGGATCATCCGGATGAGCGATTGAGTCCTCACGATCGGACGAGGGGACTCAGGGCATTCCCGTTGCGGAAGTCGGCAGACCGAGGGTCTGCGTATTGAGTGGTCTGGAATCCCAAAGGATGGCGGCGCGGGATCGGGGTCAATTGGCGGTGTTTGCGGTTTCGGCGTCGGTCAGGTCCGGCTCCGATACTCCCGGAGTTCCGGGGGGAGCGGCGGCGAGACGCCCGGTGGGGGGCCGTGTCGGAAGCTCGGGTCGGGCGAGCCGCGCCAGAGCCGGGGGATGAACGGGAACTCGTCGGTCAGAACATAGTAGTAGGTGCCGTCGGGGAACTCCGGGGTCGGTCCGTTTCGGCCGTTGCATTCGTCCAGGTCGCCGTATCCTGGCTCGAATACGAAGTCCTCGACGAAGACCCCGTCGAAGCGGCCCTTCGGCCCGTCCTTCCGCAGACCGCTCCGAAGCCGATAGCTCGACCGAAGGCGCCGGGTTCGGCTCGCCAGGTCGGTTGGGTCGGCGGGGCACTCGGGGCCGTAGATGGGGAAGCCGTCAGCGGCGTAGCCGAGCATGTGCATGGGTCGATCCGGCGAGGCGACAGAGAGATCCCAAAGCAGGCCGGTCGGCAGGCCGTGGTAGTGGTAGGTGCCCCGTCCCTGGGTGTGCGCCCGGTTGGCGTCGATGCCCAGCGCCACGGCGTTGGCCGGATGCAGCACCTCGAACTGCCAGCCGCTGTCGCCGTTGGAGTCCCAGAAGGGTCCAGAAGGGTCGAACGGAACGCCATTGACGGCGATCCCAAAGAGCCACATGGCAATTGGCACCGGCTGCTCGGCGATGACGGGCGTGAGCGGCATCTCCAGCCGATGGCGCTGAGGCCGGAGCGGGACCGGATCGTGACGGTTGGGAAAGTCTCCGATGGCGTGGTCGGGCATGCCATTGGCCGAGACCAGCCGCTTACCGTCGCTCGTGGTGATGGAGCGTTCGGACGAGACGCGCTCTGCCGAATCGGAGAGAACATAGGCAGCGGTCGCCGCGGCGGCCGGAACGGCGAGGGCCCCGGCGATCAGGGTTCGACGGCTGACTCTCATGGGTCACTCCTCCCGGCGGGTCTGGTTGCTTCGGGAACCCCCCTGGGATTCTCTCCGAGGGCCAGCGGTTTCCTTAAGGATCAGGATGGTCGGACCGGCTCCAGAGTTCAATCGTCTGGTTGGAGGCGTCAAGGAGCGTGATCGCCGGCGCGTCCCATCCGGCGATCTGGACCTCTCTGCGACCGTGTGGGGTGAGGAATTCCAGAGGGATTTCTCGGATGCGATTCTCATAACGGTCGGGGTCGAGCACCTCTCGGTACACGTTGAGGTCGGTTTCGGAGCCGTCGAGCGGGCGGCCGTCGATTGCGACGAGCAGCCAGGATCTCCCGATGCCCGAGTCGGTCGCGGCCCCCTCCTCGACGCTCGAAACCATGGGCAGGGGATTCCAGTTGATCCGGGCTCCCTCGCGGAGCGCGATCTGCTCAAGGCGGTTGGTGGTGTCGCGATAGCGGTTTTCAAGCGAGACGCTTCGCTCCTGGATCTCCTGCGCGATGCGGCCCCCCTGCATGAGGTTCGCGGCGCCGAGGGCCGCGAGGGAGAGGGAGTCCTGAGGGACACTGCGGAGCAGATCGAGGATTGCGTCGTAGATCTGCGTGTGCTCGAGATAGGTGGCGCGGAAGTCCTCGGTCAGCTCTGGCATCTCGGAGAGAAGCCCCTTCCGTGCCACGTTGTAAGCCTCCCATGCCTCGATGGCTCGATTCGGGTCGTCGACGTCGGCGGCGGTCGCCTCAGCCCAAGCCTTGAGGAGCCGGTCGCCGGCCAGGACGTATTCGATCTGATGGGTGGGTTGCAGCCGGGACTGCTCGTGGGCGTCCCTCAGGGACTGCACAAAGGGGAGGCCAAACATGAAAATAGCCACGAACGTAAGCGCGGCGAACGTCCAACCGACTGCGGAGACAAGGAAACGCAGGGCGGATCGGACCGCGTTCCTGCTTGCTGAGGCCAAGGTGGGGCTCGGGCTCGGCGCGGACGCCGGCCGGATGGCGATTGGGTAGCCGCATCTTGGGCAGGTCGGAGCGAGGTCGGAAATCTGGGTCTGACACTCGGGACAGGGGATCAGCGCCATTGGTCCATCCAGCCGATGATCATGGGAGTGTTCGGGTTCCTTGCCGGAAGGCCGGAGGGCAGAACGGGAAGAACTCGTCTCCCGCTCGCCCGGTTTCCCCACGCTTGCCGGCCAATCAGAGGCAAACGACCTCGGCGGGATGGCTGAACTTAAGGGTTCGCCTCGTCGTAGAGCTTCTTGGCTTCCCGACCGATCTGAAAGAGATCGAACAGGACGTTGCCGACGTCCCAGGCTTGCTCCGCGTATCCCTTCTCCGTGTACTGGGAGACGGTGCCGTCGGCGGTCACCATGGTCGACGCTTTCGTGTCCTGTTCCGGGCCGAAGAACACCTGTCCGGCTCGGCCGTCGGGTAAGTTGACCAGGTAGATCCGATGATTGCCGTCGCGGTCCCAGAAGACCTGGTTTGCCTGGCCGTCGGAGTAGGTGGCCAGCCCGATGCGCCGCATCTTGTCGGGATCGTAGAAGTCCTGGCTCGCCTCGCCGTCAGAGAAGGTCCCGAGGTTGATGCGCCGCACGCCGTCGGGGTCGTAGAAGTCCTGGCTCGCCTCGCCGTCGGAGAGGATCCCGAGGTTGATGCGCCGTACGCCGTCGTCGTCATAGAGATTCTGACCCACCTCGCCATCGGGAAAGGTGACGAGGCCGATCCGACGCCGCGCGTCGGGGTCGTAGAAGTTCTGGCTCGCCTCGCCGTCGGGATAGGTGGCCAGGGTGATCCGTCTCATGTGGTCGCCGTCGGCGAATTTCTGAATGGCTTCGCCGTCGGAGTAGGTGGCTAGACTGATCCGCTGCACCTCGTCGGGGTCGTAAAAGTCCTGCATCGCGATGCCGCCGGGGAGGGTGCCCAGGCCGATCCGCAGGTTGCCGTCGTTATCGAAGAAGGACTGGGTCGCCTCGCCTTCGGAGAGGGCGGTGATGGCGACCCGGAGTCCGCCGTCCGGATCACGAAATTGCTGAATTGCCTCGCCGTCTGAATCGAGGGAGAAGACGATGCGACCGGTCCCGTCGGAATCGCGGAATTGCTGGACCGCCGCGCCGTCGGTTCGGAGGCCGAGGACGAGTCGCTGCGAGCCGTCTGGATCGAAGAATTCCTGGACCACTTCGCCATCGGGCGAGGTGCTCAGGCTGGCTCGCAGCATCTCATCGCCGTCGCGGAAGCGTTGGATCGCCTGGCCTCCGGGGGAGGTGGACAGGCTGATCCGCGTCATGAAGTCGCTGTCGTAGAAGTGCTGAATCGCCTGGCCATCGGAGTAGGTGGCCAGACTGAGACGCGGTACCTCGTCGGCGTCGGAGAAGAACTGGCTGGCCTCCCCGTCGGGGAGGGTGGCGAGGCCGATCCGCGAGGCGCCGTCGCTGTCGAAGAACCGCAGGCCCGCCGGTCCATCGGGGAGGTTGCCGAGGGCGATCCGGGGTACCTCGTCGGCGTCGAAGAAATTCTGAATCGCCGCCCCGTTAGGGAGAACGGCCAGGCGGAATCGGCTCGCCTCGTCGGAGTCGAAGAACTCCTGGATGGCCGTCCCGTCGGGGCGGACGCCGAGGAAGATTCGCGGGGTGCCGTTGGGATCGGAGAACCCCTGGAGCGCCGAGCCATCGGCGGGAACGCCAAGGATGATGCGGCTCGAACCCTCCTCGTCCAGCAAGTGCTGGGCGACCTCGCCGTCCGAATGGATCACGGCATCGAGCCTCACCTGGTGCTCGTGGTCGTAGAGGCGTTGCTGGACCTCGCCGTCGCTGGTGACCGCGAGCCGGATCCGTTCGATGCCCTCAGCGTCGAGGAGGCTGTGAGCGAGGTCGCCGTTCTCCTCCAACCCGATCCGGGCTCGGATCGTTCCGTCCTCGTCACGGATGGTGAGGCGTTCGACGTCGAGGGCGCGGAAGGAGCCGTCGGGGCCGCCGGCGCTGCCGAGCATCAGCCCGAGCACCGCGAGCCCGGCCAGACCGGCCTGGGCAAGGCGGAACCGCCTTTTGAGCGACCGATTCTCATCCTCCAAGCGGCCGAGGCGCTCCTCGATCGACATGCCACGGATTCGCGAGTCATTCACGGGAAGCATCTCCGAGGGTGAGGGAGGGAACGGAACCGATGTGTTGCGGGGCGGGTGGCCGAGGGGGTCAGGGGCTGACGGCCGACTCGGGGAAATCGGTGGTCGGAATGCCCTTCGACTGGGCCAACGCTCTGATTCCGTTGAGCGACGGCAGCCAGTGTTGCATCCCGTGGCCCCCCGATGAGACCCAATGCAGCTTCCGGTCGCCGCACTGAAAGCGCAGGTTGTGCCGCTTTAGGTCTGCGACCATCACCGCCCCCGTACCCGCCAACGGCAGCGAGATCATGGCCAACCAGAGGATATTCCCCGCCGGCTTCGAGGAGTCGCCGGAGAGCAAGGCCATTAGCGCGAGGACGATCATGAAGAGGCCAAACACGACCATCAAGCCACCGGCCAGGGCCTTGAAGATCGCCAGGGATTTCGAGTAGCTGATCTGTTGGCATTCGGAAATCGGCACATATTCGATCGTATAGGGGAGCGCGACCCCAAATTTCTTCTTCCTGAGGAACACCAGCCGGCGATCGGTCACGCAAGCGACCTGATTCAGGTTCTTCTGGTAGGCGGGTTGCGGCACGAGTTCGGCGACGATCGTCTCACCATCGAGCAGTTCGATCTGGGACATGATTGAGCCCTTCGGCCTCCTCTCGACCCGCGGACGTCCTCGTTCGGTCCTCGAAGCATTCGAGGGGGCAGGCGAGTGAACGAGGAAACGCAGGATCAAACAAAACCAGATGGTTCGGGAACGGGGAGGGGCGACGTTTCTCCGTCATGGTGCTGCATGAGGAACACAGGTCAACGTGCGAATCGCCTTTTGAGGATCGCATCAATTCTTGATTGTGAACCTCGTTTGGCCTGGGTGGCCTTGTGCCTGGCCGAGAGGCGAGGATGGGGATCGCAGACGTGATGTCGAAAAATCAACACATTGAGGGGAATACTCGATCATTGCTTGACATCATTTGTTTGAGGGTGGTAGCGTTGGCGACACCAGGTCGACCTTCGTCCTGGCTCGATGCGTCTGGGCCTCTCCCCTCAATGGTCCTTACAGTGGGATTGAACACGCCCGCCCGATTTTTTCTGGATCGGGGGGGATCTTCGGGTTGAATCCGAGGTGGCGATGAGACTCGGCAGCGACGACGCGAAGACCGATCGCCGGCTGCTCCAGAGGGTGGCCCGGTGGAATGATGACTCGGCCTGGACGCGGTTTGACGACACCTATCGGCCGATGATCCGGCGCTGGGGGCAATCGCTCGGGTTCGAGGGGGACGACCTGGACGAGCTTTGCCAGATGGTCATCCTCCGGTTCCTGCACCGGGCCGAAGGGTTCGATTACGACCCGTCGAAGACCTTTCGGGGTTGGCTCCGAACGGTCTTGCGGAGCCAGGTGGTGGAACTGGTCCGCTCCCGTCGCCAGGGGACCCGCTCTCTGCCCAGTCCCGACGATCTACCCGACGACGGAGCCGATCGCCTGGGAGACGAGTCGACGCCGAGGGACCTGGGCGGCCGGCTGGCCGATCTGGCCGAGTCGGTCCAGGATGCCGTGAAGGAGCGGGTCAGTCCCGAGAACTGGCGGGTTTTCTGGATGATCAGGGTCGAGGGCTCTCCCGTGGCCGAAGCCGCGAGGGCCGTCGGCAAGTCGTATGCGGCTGCCTACCGAAATCAGGAGCGGATTGCCCGGATGCTCAGGGAGGAAGCTCGCGCCCGACTCGGTTCGGCTTCGGCCTCGAACTCGACTGAGCCGGGCTGATCGGCTCCCTTGCCCTTGTCCCTCTGGATCGAGCCTGATGATTGAGTGCCCGAGCCTCGACGATCTGAGGCAGCTCATCTCCGAATCGCTCGACGAGGCAGCCTTCGAGGCGTTGGAGTCGCACCTTGAGCATTGCTCGCTCTGCCAGGAGACGCTGGACCGGGAACTCGTTGCCAAGACCCGGGCCGGAGGGGCCTTCCGTCAGGTCGAGGAGGCGATGCCGGTCCCGGTCCCGGTCTTGCCCGGCTATCGGCTCGTTCGAGAGCTGGGCCGGGGAGGGATGGGGGTCGTCTCGCTGGCAACCCGGGAGGAGGACGGCCGGGCGGTTGCCCTGAAGTATCTCGGCGGTGGGCCGGACGACCGGGCGCGGTGGCGTCGCGAGGCGGAGACGATGCGGCAGATCGACCATCCTGGGGTCGTCCGGCTGCTCGATTCGGCCGAGATCGGCGGGTGGGTCTGCCTGGTCATCGAATACGCACCCGGCGGGAGCCTGGCCGATCGGCTCGACCCGGCCCCTGCTCCCGAAGAGGCGGCGCGGGTGGTCGAGCTGCTCGCCGAGGCGGTCGATCACGTGCATGGGCGCGGCTTCCTGCATCTCGACCTGAAGCCGTCGAACATTTTGCTCGGAGAGCGGCCGGGGCGCTCGATTGCCGAGAGCCGGCCGATGGTCGCCGACTTCGGCCTCGTCCTTGGCTGGGGAGACCCTGAGCTCACCTGGACGATGGCCCCCGGCCCCCGGGGCACCCCGCCGTACATGGCCCCGGAGCAGCTCGCGCCCCGGCCCGAGACGATCGGCCCGGCGGCCGATGTGTACGCGCTGGGGGCGATTCTCTATCGGATGCTTACGGGCAGACCCCCGTTCCTCGGTCGATCAAAGGTAGAGACCTACCACCAACTCCGGGACCGCGACCCGGTCGCCCCCCGGCGCCTCAACCCCGAGGTGCCGAAGGCGCTGGAGACGATCTGCTTGCAGTGCCTTCAGAAATCGCCCGCCAAGCGATACCGGAGCGCCCTGCACCTTGCCGACGACCTGAGGCGATTCCGAGAGGGCCGGCCGATCCTGGCGAAGCCGACCCCTCGGACGGTGCTCGCCGCGAGGTGGTGCCGCCGCCACCGGACGATTGCAGCCTCGGTGGCGGCCTTGCTGGTGCTTGGGGTGGCCTTGTTCGTCGTCCAGGCGGCCCGACTTCGGGCCTTGCGGATCGAGCAGGAACGCAATGATCGTGAGGTCGCCCGACTGGAGGAGAACCTGGAGCTTTTTGCGCAGGTCTTCGAGAATTACCAGGACGTCGCCAACCAGGTTTTCTTCCAGGACTCCTATGATGTTGGGGACTTGCTCGACCAGCTCCTCCCGCTGCGGGACCGACTCCGGGCCGCCCGAGAGGCCGGGACGATCGACGCGGCGAACCTTGTCGCGTTCGGCCAGTTGAACCTGATGATCGTCTATCTCATGCAGCGGAACTCTCTCCCGAAGGAGGTATTCGACCCGGCGCTCGACGACGGCCTGGACGCCCTGCGCGAGGCGATTCGTTACGCTCCGAACGTTGATTACGTTCGGGAGTCACTCATCGAGGCGGAGCTGATGCGATTTCTGGCGGACATCTATCTGATGGATCTCGATCAGGCCGAGGAAGGGGCCTGGGAGGCCCTTGCCATGGTCCGCTCGCTGCCGCCCGAGGTGCTCTGCCGGCCCACCTTTCGCGCGATCGTGGACATGCCCTTCTCGATGGCAACCCGGCACTACGCGCTGGGCGATTGTGGGGCGGCCCTCCGATGGCTCGACGAGGGCCGAAGGATCATTTACGACATCGATCGCTCCGGCCCGCCCGGAGAGTGGCTCGCGGATCCGAGGGTCGCCCGATACCTGGCCACCGTTGCGATGGTTGAGGGGGACATGGACGAGGCTCGGGCCCTGCTCTCGGACATCCCTCGCGGTAAGGGGATCATCGATCCCGCGGTGATGCTCGAAGCGATTGCCATTCGCTGGCTCATCTTCCGCCTCGGGGCCATCGACGACCTGCCGCTGCTGAACGGGGTCACGGACCCGCGCATGGTCGGCTCTCCCACCGCGATGGCCGACCTGATCGTCGATGAGAGTCGGCTGCTGGGCCTGGAGCCCCGGGAGATGTCCCTCGCCGTTCAGAAGGCGGTCGGCTATTTCGTGTACACGCAACGGCAGGAGGGGAATTTCGATCGCGCCCGGAAGACCACGGGCCGCTTCGTGGAGCTGTGCCAGGAACTGATCGCCCGGATGCCCGAGGAGCCGGCCGCCCGCATCCTGCTGGCCGAGGCGTCGATGCAATTCGTCAAAATCGGGCAGGATCAGGATGACCCCCGGGAGATCCGACGGGGCCTGACCCTGGCCATTCGCGCGATTGAGGAGGCGCTGGCCCTCGATCCCGAGAACGAGGACTACCGCGCGACCCTCGCCGAACGCGACCAGCTTCTGAAGGGGCTTTCTGCCGAGGAACCCCGCCAGGCATTCCTGGGGGGTTGATCGAGCGCCCCTGGATCGGGATCCAGACACGCAAGAAGTTGGCAGCATCGCGATTCGAAATGGTTCCGTGACGGAGGGGATCGTCTCGATGCTCACGGTCTGATCGTGAGGAAGAAGCCATCGCGGGCCGATTGAAGCGGAACGACCGGCTGCGCTTGACCGTCCTGAGGACCGGCCGCTAAGATGACGCGATGACAAACGGGGGGAGCCCCTCGTTCGCGTGTTGCGTTGCCGATCCCGAGATCGCCCCGGTTCCGGGGCCGAGCGTGCCGAGCGACCATGAAGACCGAGCCCCAACCTCGCCACCATCACGAGGGCGAGCCGCCCCCCGAGTCGTTGATTCACCACGACGAGCCGACGATGCTCGAACAGTGGATCCGTCGGATGATCCAGAAAGGGCCGGGGTTCTGGGCAGGGGTCGTCTTGATCCTGGCCGGGATCGTGGGTGGACTCTGGATCGCCTATCGCATTGGTGGGCCGAACCAGACGTCCGTGGCGGCCTGGAATGAGCTGGCGTCGATCAGCGTGGCGCCTTCGGTCGCGGCGGCCTTTGGGAGCGATCCCAACGCTGGGCTGCCTGAACGGCTCAAGGGGATTGCCGAAACGCATCCCGACACGGCCGCAGCCCAGTGGGCGCGGTTGCGGGCTGCCTCCCTGTTGCTCAACGAGGGCTCGGCCGAGTTGGCGACCTCGCGGCGGTCGGCCGGGGCGGGCAAGGTGGTCGAGGCCGATGACCTGTTCAACGGCGTGTACCGCGACGCCGGGGAGAACGACACGCTGAAGCGCCTGGCCGCGCTCGGTCGAGCCCGATCGGCCGAGGCCCGGATGGGGCTGAACGCCGACGACACCGACCACGCCAAGCTCGACGACGTGCTGGCGCTGTATGAGTCGGTCATCGAGGAGTTCCCCGAGACCCCCGAGGCCCAGCAGGCCTCGAACACTCTGCGACGGTTGAAGCGGAGCGACAGCATCGCCTTTTACGAGGCGCTTTCGACGTATGAGCCGAGTGCTTCGGCCGGAGCCGCCTCGGGACTGGACCTGCCGGGCCTGAACCTCGCGCCCGGAGCATCGAGCCCGCTGGAAGGGCTGTTCGGCCTTCCTCCCGGAGGCGGAAGCCCCGGTGGCACGATTCCGGGGCTCGAAGGGCTCGACCTGTCTCCCTCGATTGACCTGAGCACGCCCTCAGACGCCCCGGATGCGCCCGATATGCCCGCCCCGGTCGGCCTGCCGGAACTTCCTCCCGCGACGACGGACGAACCGGCCGACGTGCCGGTGATCCCCGCCCCCGAGCCGGCTCCGAGCGAGACCCCGGCCCCTGCCCCAAGCGAGTCGCCGGTTCTGGAGACGCCGCGAGTGCCCGAGAATCCGTTCGGTACGCCGACCCCGGCCCCTGTCGAGCCGGATCCGGCTCCGGAGACTCCGGCACCCGTCGAGCCGGAACCGGCCTCGGAACCCGAGGCTCCGGCTCCGAGTGGGGAATTGCCGGACGAGGTGTTCCCGTCGGGGGGCTCGAACTGAGCTGAGCAACAACGCATCGGAGAGAACCGCCGTTTCCGAGCACGGTGCGAGACTGAATGGCTGCCACCCGAGCACTCGACACCCTGTCCTCGCTTTACGAGCTCGATGAAACGGCCTGGCTCGATCTCATGGCCGACCTGGCTCGTGAGGGCCGGGTTGAGGAGTTCGACCTGGCTCACCTCGCGGAGTTCCTCTCGGACATCGCCCGGCGTGATCGTCGGGAGGTGGAAAGCCGCCTTGTGGTCCTGCTCCTTCATCTGCTGAAGTGGGAATTTCAGCCCGATCGACGCACTCGGAGCTGGCGAGCACCCCTGATTGAACAGCGGCAAGAGCTGAACGCAGTCGCATCAAAGGGCGTGCTCCGTGCTCATGCGGAGGAAACGCTTCCGGCGGTCTACGAACGGGCCGTCGAGCGGGCGGCCGCAGAAACGGGGTTGCCCGTCGATCGTTTCCCGAGCGAGTGCCCGTATCCGCTGGAACAACTGCTTACGATGGTATTGCCCGAGGCTGTTCCGAAAGCCCGGTCCTGAGTGACTCTGGCCGATGAATCGCCTGATTGAATTGCACGACTCGACGCTCGGGGGGCTGGAATGGGTCGGATCCGAGATCGTGGTCCGGTTGCGGCCGGCGTATGTGCATCAATCGGAAGAAAGACCCGGCATGGACCCGGGGACGGGGTGGGTTCAGGCAGTTGACCTGATCATCCGATCGGCGACATTGGAATCGTTGCCGACGCGGTTGCCGACGATCCTGGCGGATGGGGCCTTCTCAATCGACGGTGCGCGATGGGAGAATCAGATCCCGATCCCGCTCGATGTGCGTCAGGCATCGATTGAGTTCTCGGCCGTGACTGAAGCGTCGGAGACGTTGCTGGTTCGGGGCGAGGGGCTCTCGGTTCTTCTCCGAGGCGATCCCCGGTTCGTCGAGCAGCTGCCGTGACGGTCGGCGCGTGACTTTCGTCGCTGATTGGTTCTTCAACTCAACTGGATCTCTCATTTCTTCATCGCCTCTGCCCGAGCGATCGAACGGACCCATCTTGCCATGCCTCGCGAGCGATCGCTGTCAGACGAACCGACCGAGTTCACGATCCGGGCCCGGTCGGAGGCAAAGCGGATTGATCATTATTTGCACAGCCGCTTCCCGGACTATTCGAGGAGCGTCTTTCAGAAGGTGATCGACGCGGGAGCCGTGCTGGTGAACGACCAGGCCGTGAAGGCGTCGTACAAGGTGCAGCTGGGAGACCGGGTGCGGGTCTGGCTGCCGGTGCTCGACCACGACGTGCCGCAGGCGGAAGATATCCCGCTGAAGTTTATTTATGAGGATGACACGATGGCGGTGGTCGACAAGGCGCCGAACATGGTGGTGCATCCGGCGAAGGGGAACTGGTCGGGGACGCTGGTCAACGCGCTTCAGCATCATCTCGATCGGCTGTCGAGTGTCTCGGGTGAGTTGCGGCCGGGGATCGTGCATCGGCTCGACCGGGATACGTCGGGCCTGATCCTCATTGCCAAGGCGGATCGGTCGCATACGCACCTGGCCAAGCAGTTCGAGGACCGGACGATCCGGAAGCAGTATCTGGCGATCGTGTCGGGATCACCAGAACGCGATAGTGATTATATCGACAAGCTGATCGGTCATCATCCGACGCATCGCGAGAAGATGGCGATTCGGAGGCCGGAGGATGGCGGCAAGGTCGCTCGGACGTTTTACAAGGTGCTGGAGCGCTTTCGCGGGTATGCGTTGATTTTGTGTGAGCCGAAAACGGGGCGGACGCATCAGATTCGAGTGCACCTGACGCACATCGGCTGCCCGATCGTGGCGGACAAGCTGTACTCGGGGCGCGACAGGCTGACGATGGGGGACCTGGTCGGCCCCGAGGGGCCGGACGCGGACCGGGTCTTGATCGATCGGCAGGCGTTGCATGCGCATCGACTTTCGCTGATTCATCCGAAAACAGAGGAGCCGATGGAGCTGGTTTCGCCAGTGCCGGAAGACATGCAAACGGTTCTGGACGCGTTACGGGAACATCGGGCGATGGACTGAGTCGCGCGGAGAGGGAGTTCTGGATCGTGGCGACAGTGGCGAGTGGGGGGTATGATCGCCGAATGCTCCTTCCCCTGGGAGGAGGATTGGCCTTGGATACCGCAAACGGGCGCCTAAGGAGCGATTGATCGATGACTCTCCGCAAGAGCAAATGGTTTGCCGCCGTGGTGGCGATGGGGATGGCCGCGACAATGCCGGCTGTCGCCGAAGTCACGCCGAATCCAATCTTCTCGGACGGCATGGTGCTGCAACGAGGCGCCACGGTGCCGATCTGGGGAACGGCCGAACCCGGAGCCGAGGTGACGGTGAGCTTCCGGGATCAGGAGGCGACGGCCACGGCCGGCGACGACGGGAAGTGGATGGCCTATCTGAACGATCTCGACGTGGGAGGCAAGGGGAACACCCTGACGATTGCCAGCGGCGACGATTCGGTGACGATCGACGATGTGCTCGTTGGCGAGGTCTGGGTTTGCTCCGGGCAGTCGAACATGCAGTGGTCGGTGACCCAGAGCGCTGACCCGGAATCGGTGATTGCCGGGTCGGAGGACCCCCTGCTCCGCCTGCTGACGGTGCCTCGGGTGGGAACGGCCGAGCCGCAGGACACAGTCGACATTTCCTGGTCGGCCTCGGGACCGGAGACGATCCCCGGCTTCTCGGCCGTGGCGTATCACTTCGGCAAGATGCTCCGCAAGGAGCTGAATGTACCGGTCGGCTTGATCAGCACGAACTTCGGCGGCACCCCGGCCGAAGCCTGGACCGACAAAGCCGCCCTGGCTGCTCATCCGTACTTGAAGGGCATCCTCGACCGACCGGAGAACGAGCGAGAATCGCACCGGCCGGGCTGGCTCTACAATGCGATGATCCACCCGATCGTCCCCTACGGCATCGCTGGGGCGATCTGGTATCAAGGGGAGTCGAACGCGGGCCGAGCCTTCGAGTATCGGACCCTCTTCCCGGCGATGATCGAGAACTGGCGAGACGCCTTCGGGCAAGGGGACTTCCCGTTCCTGCTCGTGCAGCTGGCTCCATTCAAGAAGATCCGAACCGAGCCCGGCCCGAGTGACTGGGCCGAGCTGCGCGAGGCTCAGCTGCTGGCTACCCAGGTGCTCCGCAACGTGGCAATGGCGGTCATCACCGACGTGGGTGAGGAAGACGACATTCACCCGAAGGCGAAGGAGCCGGTTGGTCAGCGGCTGGCGCTGGCGGCGCTAGCGCTGGAGTATGGGAAGGACATTCCCTACTCCGGGCCGATCCTTCGCTCGGCGAGCTTCGCCAACGGCAAGGCGACCTTGAAATTTGATCATGCGAATGGTGGTCTTGTCGCCAAGGATGGGTCGTTGACCGGGTTCACGATCGCCGGGGAGGATCAGACGTTTGTGAACGCTCAGGCCGAGATCGTGGACGAGGAGACGATCGTTGTGTCGAGCCCCGAGGTTGAGCATCCGGTCGCCGTCCGGTTCGGCTGGGATGATTACCCGGTGGTGAACCTCTGGAACGGCGCGGATCTGCCTGCGACTCCCTTCCGAACCGATTCGTGGCCGGGCGTGACGGTTCCTTGATTCGTGTTACGTGTGAGTTGGTTGATTTGACGAACGCCTCCCCCTCGCTCTCAAGTTTGAGAGAAGAGGGGGAGGTCCACGAATAAATTTGTCCTGAGGTTCTTGGGCTTCGATTCCGCTGAAGTCAAGATGACTCGCCAGGGAGCTGGATCGCGTGCGATCCTTCAGGAGCGATCCAGTTTCAGGATCGTTCGGGCGCGGGCCCGGACCTCGTTGCGTCGTTCCTTCGGAATGCCGAAGTAATTTCCTGTGCGTCTTGGGAACCAGTGGCTGTCAAGGAAGCAGTCCAGGCTCAGCCCCGGAGCGGTGTGGGCCACACGGTTCGGGATGACGACCTCGTACGAGTGGTCGTGGAACCATTGCCAGAGCGATTCCTTCGAATAGCCGAGGCTGTTCTCGGCCTCGGGCATGCTCTCGAAGAGGATCGTGGGACGATTGGCGGAGATGAGCCGATCGCCTCCCCGGAGGACTCCCAGTTCAGCCCCCTCGACGTCGATCTTGATAAAATCAACGGATTCCGATTTGATGAGATGGTCGAGCGTGGTGAGGGGGACCTGAATTTCCTGGAACTCGTGCTGTCGCGCGTGCGAAGGGCGTTGGAGCGAGCTGTATCCCGACTTTTGGGGATGGATAAAGAAGGACGCGGTGCCCTCCGCTTCGCCCAGCGCACACTGGTGGACCGTGATCGTGGGAAAGGTTCGTCGCAGTTGGTCGACCTTTTCCGGAATCGCTTCGATGGCCACGATTGTGGTTGAGGGGCAATAGTGCAGGACTTCCGTGATGATCGACCCGATGTGTGCTCCGACGTCGAGGAAGAGGGTGCCGGGCCTGGCGAATCGGACCATGAGGTACTCGGCCAGCTGGTCGTTGACGAGCGTCTCCACGACTTCCTTGCCATTCAGCACTGCTCCCCCGAGCTTCATCATGGACCGGGTCGAGAGGGCAAGTCTCGCTAGCGACGATCCCAGGATTCGTTGCTTCATTCGATTCTCGAAGTCAAAGGGTGGGCGCCAGCAGCGGCCGTTGAATTGACGATGTGAGCTCAGGCGAAGGGCGCGATCCGCGCGGCTCCTCCGATTCGAGAGGGCAAGACAACTCTACTCGATGATCGCCCCGCAGACGAGAAGGCAGAGCGGCAGGTCTCGTGGGGGCAAAGGGGTCGACCTGGAGGAATCAACGAGCAATTACTTGATGCGCCACCAGGACGAGACGGGCGGATCGGGGTCTGGAAGCGAGGCGAGCAGGTCGCGGCGGAAGCGGGAGGCATCGACGGGGTAACCGGCGGAGGGCTTGAGGCCAGGGACTCGGGCGGCCCAGTAGGCGTTGAAACAGGTCATCCAGTATTCACGGATGAGTTTGCTGAGGATCGAGGCGAGGGAAACGAGGGCGTCGTCGGCGTCGGCGTGGGGAAGAAGATCGAGGGTGAGAGAGCGGGACCGGGTGCTTGCCGCAGCATCCGATCGGATCTGGTATCGGCTGAGGTCGGGGCCTTCGGGGCCGGGGGTGATCGAGACGGAAAAGGGAGGCAGACATGATCGGATCAGATCGGCGTAGAAGTGCCGACCGCCGTGCTTGTCGGATCGGACGAACGTGGGGAGGCCATCAGCCGCCATGTCCCAGGCCCAGCAAAGCAACTCGGCGAACGCGGAAAAGTGCAAAAGGGCCTTGGAGCCGGTGCGGTCGAGTGACTGGTTGAAGCGCGACGGGCCAATCACCACGCTTCGGAGGGAGACGATCCGCCAGGGAGCGGAGGCGAAGGGACGGAGCCGGAGCGTTTCGGCCACGCGAGCAGCGGAGGAAGGATGAGGGACAGGGGAATCGGTGCCGATCGGGAGCCAGGGGAGGAGCTCGCCGTCACGATCGGGATCGACGCCAAGCGTGGTCAGGAGCGATCGAAAATCGCTGGGACGTGGAAGCCCGGCGGCGTCGAGGACAGCGAGGGCGGCGGCGTCGAGCCGATCAAGACCGACCCCGTGACGATAGAGGCGCTTGGAATCGTCGATCCAGAGGCGGGTGTCGCGTGATCCGGATCGGCAGACGGTTGTGGAGCAGTCGAGCCAGGGGTCGGGGCGAGCGATGTCGGGCCCCTCGGCGACGACCGCAGTCATCACCAGGGGGCCGAGGTTGGGGCCGTATCCGGCTTCGTCGATGCCGATCCAGCGCATGGGCAAAGCAGGCTCGATGGATTGAACACCAACAGGAGTGTGTCACTCCCTTTGGTTATGCGGCAGGGGCGGAGGATGGTTCGTCGACGCGAGCAGGCCGGGTGACGGCGGGGAGCTCGCCGTCAGAGTCAGGCTCGGGCGCAGTGGTGGCGGAGTCGGTCGATGCCCAGGACCCGGTGGGGGGGCGGCCCTGGATTTCTCCGGCGAGTGAGGAGTAATCGGCCGCTCCTCGGCTGGACGGGGCGTACTGGAAGATGGACTGGCCGAAGCTGGGGCACTCCGCCAGGCGGATGTTACGGCGAATTCGAGATTTGAAAATTTGAGCGTCTGACCAGGGAGAATGGGCCTGGCGACGGGCCTCGAAGAAGCGTTCGAGGTCGTCGATGACCTCGGCACCGAGACGGGTTCCGGAGTCATACAAGCAGAGGACGACGCCAGAGACGCGCAGGTCGCGGTTGACGCGCTTCGAGACGAGGTGGATCGTTTCCAGAAGTTTGGAAAGCCCGTGCAGGGCGAGGAAGTGCGCCTGCAAGGGGATGAACACCTCTTGCGCGGCACAGAGGGCATTGAGGGTGAGGATGCCGAGCGAGGGGGGGCAGTCCATGAGGACGAAGTCGTAGGGGGCGTCGTCGGCCTCGTCGGCGGCGAGGAGGTCGCGGAGGATGACCTCGCGGCCGACGGTTCCGATCAACTCGACCTCGGCGGCGGCCAAGTCAATATGGCTCCCGCAGATGAATAGGTTGTCGGCGACCTGTCGGCGGACATCCTTCAGGGGGAGTCCCTGGGTCAAAACGTCATAGAGGGACGGGCCCGATCGGCCGGGCATCAGGCCGAGATGTAGGGTGGCATGGGCCTGAGGGTCGAGGTCGAGCACCAAGGTCCGGTGCCCTTCGTGGGCGAGGGCGGCGGCGAGGTTGACGGTCGTGGTCGTCTTGCCCACGCCCCCCTTCTGGTTCAAGACCGCGATCCGGCGCGTCATCGGGTTCCCTCCCTGGTTGCGGATGGTGGGGTCAGTTCGCGATCGTGTTCGCGTTCACGTCGGAAATTGATCGAACTCGGTTCCGTCCGTCTCCTTTGGAACAATGCGCAGTCACGCAACGCCCCAGGGTTCCGGGGAGTTTAACCGGACCAGCCCCGGGCGCGAACCCGAGAACCGGGATGCGGCCGGGGCCAGGCTCGAATTTGTGCCGAAGGGGCTTTTGGTGCCGATCGAGCCGCCGAGCGGGTTGGTTCAAGCCGATTCAAGAATGCTCAGCGAGGTCTCGGTCACGATGTTTTTGACGCGGCCGCGGAAGGTGTGCATGTGAGGGGCGTCGAGGTGGGCCTTGAGGTGGTCCAGGCTTTCCCACTTCTCGACGACGGTGACGACATCAGGGCGGAAGGGGATCTGCGCGGCAATGTCGGTTTTGGCATCGACGGCGGTCCCATATTCGATGCAACCGTCTTCGGCTCGGACGGGTTCGAGGATCTTGGTGAATTCGGTGAGCAGGTCGGCGCGTCGTCCGGGGTGGGTGGTGATGGTGGCGATGACATGGATCATGGTGACTCTCCAGGCCTGATGGTGGGGTCTCGTGAGGTCTCGTCAAGAGGCGGGTCAGTCTAACAGGACGAGTGGAGGTCGTCAGCCTTGAAGTCGTTCGGGATTCGGGAGAAGACGATGAATCCGAGCCGATCGAGGTTCATTTGAGTGGAGGTCGAAACCCTGGGGAATCGTTTGCAGCGAGGTGATGATTGACTTTGAGGATGAGATAAACGTTTCTCTCAGAATGAGATACAAGAATTCCCTGTGTCAGGATGAATTTTTTGAGTAGTTCGTGGCGGTGGCGTGTTGACAGTGTGGGAGGATCATGGGAAGTTAAACCTCGTTCGAACAGACTGGCAAAGAGAACACCTTTTATGAATCTCAACGCGCCATTCTGTTTGATGAACCTGAATGGTTTCACCATTCTGTTCTGTTCAACCTCTCTCTCAGTGCATCCCTCTCCCGGTGCACCTTGCCTCCTCTAAAACGCATTGGCGAACTTGCTTCGGCATGCGTTTGCATGAATGACTGCTCCCGGCCATCATGTGACTTGAAGTTGCGTGATCGTTCATGCCATGACGTGCCTTCGTCAATTCCCTTCCTTGCACGGAGCAATTCCAGATGGAACACCATCGACCGCATCCCTTGATTCACCCCGATCGACGACGTGGTTTCACGTTGATCGAACTGCTGGTGGTGATCGCCATTATTGGTGTTTTGATCGCGTTGTTGTTGCCTGCGGTCCAGAGTGCTCGAGAAGCCGCGCGACGGGCTCAGTGCACGAATAACATGAAGCAGATTGGGCTGGCGATTCACAACTACGAGAGCGCCAACGGCTCGATGCCTCCGGTGAAGCTGGCCTCGGGAAGCTGCAACGCACCGAACCGAGTGCCGGGCTTTCCAAACGGCTCGGTCTTGAACACGACCGGCTTCACGATGATCCTGAACTTCCTCGAACAGCAGCCGCTGCACGATGCCTACAACTTTGGTCAGGCGTCGAGCAATGCGGCCTGGCGGAATGGTAACACGAACCTGATCGGGAGCCACTGGGTGAACACGACGGTGGTGGGCTCGCTGGTTGCGACCTACGCGTGCCCGTCGGATGATCCGCCCGAACGGTTCAATCAGGATATGAATGGCACCGGTCCGTATGCCATGGCCGAGGCCATGCGCAGCAATTACGTGATGATGTCGAGCCGGTTCACCGAGTATGATTGCCCGGCCTTCGCCGCGCCGGTGAAGCGAGACCAGGGGATGTTCTTCACGGATCTGGCGGTGAAGTTCAGCGAGGTTCGCGATGGTCTGAGTAACACGGTGATGATCGGCGAGTCGCCGCAGATCAAGTGGAGCTGGAACACGACCCGGTACTTCGGTCCCTTCTGGGGAGCCGGGGCTCACACGTCGACTCACGGCACGGTCTACCCGCCGACGCATACCTGGGTCTGGTCGAGCACCCCGAACGCCCCGTGGCGAGACAACCGTTTCCCACCCAACGATCAGCGTTTGATCTACGCCTGGCGGATCGGAAGCTATCACCCGGGCGGTGCGAACATGACCTTTGGTGACGGCAGCGTCCGGTTCATCAAGGACACGATCAACCCGTTTGTCTGGTGGTCGTTGCAGACGATTCAGGGTGGTGAAGTCGTTTCGGCGGACCAATTCTGAGTTTCTCATCACGTTCTGGCCGGTCTGTGTTCGTTGGGCCGACCGGCCAGAGCGGATGTTGCTTGTTGATCAATGCAGTATTCTCTGCGTTCTTTGGATCTACCTTCAATGACGATCAGGATGCTTTTCTCGGTGGCGGTCGTTTCGGCCCTGTTGATCTCGACGGGGTGCGGCTCCGGCCCGAAGCTCGTTCCGGTTTCCGGCATTGTGACCCTCAACGGCGAACCGCTGGAGGGGGCGGAACTGACGTTCGTTCCTGATCCCGGCAATGCGGAGATGACTCCTGGAGGGGACCAGACCGGACCGAACGGCAATTACAAAGCGATGTACAATTTCCGATCCGGGCTTGCTCCCGGGAAGTACACGGTGCTGATCAGCAAGAAAACAGGCACCGGAGAAGGAGCGGAAAATGCTCCTCCGGAGATCATGGGAGACCCAACCATGGCGGCCATGGGGGGCTACATGGAAGAGACCCTTCCAGAAAAATACGCCGATCCGTTGAAGAGCGACTTTAACATCGAGGTGCCTGAAGAAGGCGGGGTGTTCGAGTTCGATGTCAAGGGTGATTCGGAATCCTGAACCGTTTGTCGTTACGGATCAGGCCAAGTCACCCAAATAAGCGAAAAAACTGATGTTCCATTGATTTGTCGTGTCACTCTCTTGCCCTTTTAGGAGATGAATCAACACCCATGCGATTCCGAATCTTCACCGCGCTCGGCGCGGTTGCCTTGCTAGTCGGTTGCTCAGGAGAGACCGCAACGACGCCGACCACGTTTGTTCCGGTCAGTGGAACGATTACGGTGGACGGTGAGCCGCTGGTTGGGGCAGTGATCACCTTCTTGCAGACCGACGAGAAGGGGACGACCGCCAACGGAGAGACCGATGAGGAAGGAACGTACACGCTCCAGGCGATGATGCAGAAGGGAATCGCTCCCGGTCGCTATCAGGTTGGGATCAGCTACCTGATGCCCCCCTCGGGCAAGCCGGTCGGGCTGTCGGCGCGGTCGAGTTTGGCCCCGGTGGCCGATCTGGCCGTGGCCGAGGAACTGGTGCCGCCGAGGTACAGCGACCTTGGGCAGACCGAACTGAGTGTGACTGTGCCCGAAGAGGGTGGCACCTTCGACTTCGACCTGAAAGGCCCCCTGCTCGATCCGCCGACGGCCGAGGAATTGGCCGATCCCGCTCCTGAGTCGGGATCTGACGGTGCGGAGGAATCGACCGAGCCGGACTCTCCCGAGGAGGAGCCGACGGTGGACGGCGACACGGCTGAGGGGCCCTGACGGTTTCCTGGAATCATGCTCACCCGAACCGATCGATGGCCGATGGGTCGTCGGTCGGTTTTTTTTTGCGCGGAGGTGGGTCGTATTGAGGAACGGGAGCGTGACACACGCGGCGAAGCATGAAGGAGTGATGAATTGGCGTGGGTCGATCACCGGTCCCTGGTATCGATCGAGGGGTCGTGAGAGAATGTCGCGTCGATGGAGGACCAGGACGAGGCCGATGAGGCCGGAACCAACGTGACCCTCGGTGAGGAAAAGAGGCCGGACATGGGGCAGGATCGCATCGATTTCGCTGCTATGGACGCCCCGGATGCCTTGCTGGCGCCCGAGGCGACGGTTTCGGTCGATGCGGCCGTTTGCTTCCTGGAAGGGCCGGCCGAGGACGATCGGGGAAACCTGTTCTTCAGTGACATTGCCGGAAATCGTTTGCTGCGGCGATCTTCGGATGGTTCGCTGAGCACCCTGCGCGAACCGAGCGGCCGGGCCAACGGCAACACGTTCGATGCTGAGGGGAGGCTCGTAACCTGCGAGGGGACCGAGCAAGGGCTCGACGGCGGGCGTCGGGTCGTTCGCACGGACATGACAACCGGCGCGGTCGAGGTTTTGACCGACCGATTTGAAGGGAAGCGCTACAATAGCCCCAATGACGTGGTCGTCGACCCGCTCGGCCGCATCTGGTTCACCGACCCTTATTACGGTCCGCACCGGGAGATTCTGGAGCAAGGGGCCGAGGCAGTGTACCGGATCGACCCCGACGGCGCGGTGACTCGGGTGCTGTCACAGCCGGAGATCGAGCGGCCGAACGGCCTGGCGATCTCGCCCGATGCTCGGACTCTGTACGTGGTCGATTCGCACAGTCGACCAGGCGGGAACCGGAAGATCTGGGCGTTCGACGTGGAGGATGACGGATTGCTGGGGAACCGACGCCTGGTGGTCAATTTCGGTCGGGGACGTGGTGGAGACGGCATCCGGCTCGACTCTCAAGGGCATCTCTGGGTGGCTGCCGGTGTGGCGAGGCCGCGCAACGAGGGCGAAAGCGACGAGGTTCCACCGGGAGTTTACGTGTTCGGACCCGATGGCGACCCGATTGGGCGGATCCCGATTGCCGAGGACCTGGTGACCAACCTGACCTTTGGAGGCCCACAGCGAACGACTCTGTACGTTACGGCTGGCAAGACGGTCTATCGGGTTCCGGTGGCGGTGGAAGGGTATCGGCTGTGGCCGGGAGGAACCTGATCGCTCGCGATGAGATGCCTGGGTGTCCTGGGACCGCATCGAGTTGAAACGAAACGAGAAGAAGCGATCGAGTCCGCTGGCCTCGGGTCGAGACGGATTCACCAGGCCGCCCCAACGGATTGTCGTCGGCTGATCACAACATGCTGAATTGGGCCAATCGGTGCCCAGGCGATGGTGGAAGAGAATCGTGAATTTTCCGTGGGACGGGAGATCGCGAGCGATCGAGGGCGGGAATCAACCGAAGGGGAGGATTGGGGAGTGAGTGGTGTCATCATCGGGCAATTCCTACTGGGTGTGGTGGGCTTGATCTTCGGGGCGAAATTTCTGGTGCAGGGTGCGGCTCGGCTGGCCGTCACCGTTGGAGTGTCTCCTTTGGTGATTGGCCTGACGGTTGTGGCCTTCGGCACAGGATCGCCGGAGCTGGCCGTGACGTTGCGCGCGGCCTGGTCGGGCGACCCGAGCTTGGCGGACCTGGGGGTTGGGAACGTCGTTGGCAGTAACATTGCGAATGTGTTGGTGGTGCTGGGATTTTCGGCGCTAATCACGCCGCTGGTGGTGCGATCGAGGCTGGTGGGCTGGGACGTGCCGGTGATGATCGTGGCCTCGGTCGCGATCTTGCTGCTGGGTCGAGACGGCCAGTTGAGCCGGAGTGATGGGGCGATCCTCTTCTCGGGGATCCTGTTGTACACGGTTGCCTCGATCTACCACGGTCGTTGGGTAACGGCCCGAGAGCGGGCTGCCTCAGGAGGAGTGGGAGAGGTGCCGGATCGACCGGCGACAGGGCCGGGGCAGATTGCCTTGCAGTTTTTCTGGATCGTCTTCGGCCTGACGATTCTGGTGATCGGGGCCGACCTGCTGGTGCAGGCGGCAACGGCGATTGCCAAGGGCCTAGGAGTGAGCGAGCTGATCATCGGCCTGACAGTGGTTGCCATCGGTACGTCGTTACCCGAAATGGCCACGTCGCTCATCGCCGCGCTGAAGGGTGAGCGGGAGATGGCACTCGGAAATGCAGTGGGGAGTAATATCTTTAACATTTTTGCGGTGCTTGGCCTTGCAAGTCTGGTCGCGCCGGATGGGGTTTCGGTGTCTCGTGCGGCCTTGAATTTTGACATTCCGGTGATGATTGCCGTGGCGGTGAGCTGCTTGCCGGTGGTCTTTACGGGAGCCCGGATTGCCCGTCGAGAGGGGTTGCTGTTCCTCGGGTATTACGTTGCGTATCTGGCATACTTGTACTTGAAGCAGGGTCAGCATTCGTTGTTGGAAGAATTCAGCACGGTGATGCTGCTGTTCGTGTTGCCCCTGACGGTGCTGGCACTCGGGGTATCGGTGGTCTCTGCCGTGCGGTCGGGACGGACGACACACGCGATCCGGTCGAAGAAGTAGGGAAGTCGGATTGGAGCAAACGGGATTTGGCCGCTGAGGTTCTCGGAATTGAAGGGAGTCAACCGTTTGGGGAGGCTCAAGTCTCACCAAGGGTGGGACCGATGGAGGATGAGGAGGGATTGTCTGGTCTGGGGCGGCTCGAAGGAGGGGGCAGGATTCCAATGGTCGCAAACGGATGGCAGGGTGGCGGGGCCGAAGTGCAACTGATCCAGGTCGAGCCGGGAGGCTGCTCGGGGATGAACCCGAACCCCTGGGAGTGTGGCGCGGCCATGATCGTGGTGGTGGACGGGGTCGGCCGAGTGTTGACCGGCGACGTCTGGCTTGAAGTTGGACCAGGCGATCGAATCGCTCTTGAGCCAGGCGCCCCCATTGCCGTGAGGGCTGGAATGACCGGGCCGGTGGTGGCGGTGCTCGTCGGCTGGAAGGTCATGTCGACTCGGGCGGCCTGAGCACGGATGCGTTCAGGGGGAGACGGTCGAGCGGTGTCGATCAGCGTGGGGGAGGTGGAGGTGTGCCGGAAGGCGGTGCGTCTCGCCAGCGATCGAGGCGTCGCTGGAGCAGGCGATCGATGAAGCTGTCGTAATCGCGTTGAGAGCGTCGGCGGCGAGGGTCCCAGCGTCGGCCTTTTTCGTGGTTGCACGAGGCGTGGACGAGGGCAAGGTTGTGGGGGTCGTCGGTGCCTCCTCGGCTTCGTGCGCGGATATGTTCGAGCGTCGCCCCTTCGCCGGTGCGGGCGTTGAAGGCGATCGGGCCGTTGCAAATCAGGCATTTGCCGACCCAGAGGTCGCCTCGCCGCTCGAAGGTGGCGTCGGTGCGGGCGACCTGGTCGAACGTTCGGGCGAGGTTCACGACGATCCGGGTCCTCTCCAGTGCTCGGGTGCTCGCGAGACGCCCGACGCGGCAAGCTGTGGCGGCATGCTCTGAAGTGCCGTGCGGACCATGATGTACTCGCTGATATTTTCGAGTGTCAGGAGGCCGATGGGTCGTCCCATGCCATCGACGACCTGAAGGCAAGGGCCTCCCCCTTCTCGGAGCTGAGTGAGGGCGGGAACAAGGGGGGAATCGAGCGCGATGGTACCGAGCGTGGGCTGTACGAAGTCGGCGACGCGGCCTTCGCGCCCGGCCTTGGAGAGGCCATCCATGAGGCTCGACCGGGTGAGAACGCCGATCGGTCGATGGCGATCGTCGTTTTCGACGACAGGAAAGTCTTGCTGCGAGCCGGCCAGTAACAACTCGGCGGCGTGGCCAAGCGAGTCGTCGGGCGAGAGGGTCTGGTAGTCGGTGATCATGGCATCTCGGACATAAGCACCTTGCATGTTCACGCGTTCCTCAACCTGCCGGGCCTCAGCCTCGGCCCCTATCCAGACGAACAGGGCGATCAGCAGCAGGAACGGGTTGGAGATCAGGCCGAGGAAGCCGAAGGCGATGGCCAGCGACTGGCCGATGGTGGCGGCCAGCCGGGTCGCCCGGGCGTAGGGCAGGGTCATGGCCAGCAAGGCCCGCAGGACCCGGCCGCCGTCCATCGGGAAGGCGGGGATCAGGTTGAAAACGACAAGAAAAAGATTGATAAAGGCAAGTGTTCCGAACGGGTCGCTACCCGCATCGAACAGGTTGCCGGTCGGCATGATCTCCGCGAGGTCTTTGCGCGAGAGCAAGAGCCCGCCGATCAGGACGGCGGCAATCACCACGTTGACGGCCGGGCCGGCGAGGGCGACGAGGAGTTCTTGCGAGGGTTTCTCGGGAATGCGCTGGAGCCGGGCGACGCCGCCGATCGGTAGCAAGGTGATGTCGGCCGTTGGCACTCCGAAGCGCCTGGCCATCAGGGCGTGGCCCAGTTCGTGCAGCACGACGCAGCCGAAGACGGCGATGACCATCGCGACTGCCGCCAGCGCCGCCCCGATGTCCTGATCGCTGATTCTGTAGGCCCGCCAGCCGATGAACCCGAGCAGGAT
Organism: Tautonia rosea; assembly: GCF_012958305.1. Lineage (NCBI taxonomy): Bacteria > Pseudomonadati > Planctomycetota > Planctomycetia > Isosphaerales > Isosphaeraceae > Tautonia > Tautonia rosea. The sequence goes on from NZ_JABBYO010000004.1 coordinate 205,115, forward strand.
CAAGAACGTCCAGTGCACATAGAGCGGGATGCCGGCGAGCTTGCCGAGCTTGATGGACCAGGTCATTCGGATGCGAACTCCTTACGAGACGCGGTGACGGTCCGTCGTCGCGGCCGTCGTGCCGCGATCCGATCGGGTTCGTTGAGAGGCAAGGAAGCCGTGGCCGGGACCAGGCGGGCGGTTCGTGGAATGTTGCATCGCCAAGCGTCCCTCGCCAGGCTTCCTCAATCTGTTCATAGCGTACACGTTTGGGCAAGCCGAGGCAGCACGCCGCAGGCCAGCCCAAGCGATTTGCGAGTCCATAGGGGATGAGTCGCCGCAGTTGTCTCACGGTCCTGGTTTTTGTGACGAGTGCCAGAGGTCCTGTCCATGTGGATGTGGTCTGACGGCGAGGCCGCCGAACCCCGCCCGAACCAATCCCGGCCTGGCTCGTGTTCGCGTTCTTCCGCTTCGGGTCGTCGACCGTCGACCTGGCGGCACCAAGCATCATGATCGCGGTCAGTCGGAGGTCAGCGATCGACGACGCCCGGCAATTCCGCCCACCAGCAGCAGCAGGAGCGAGGCACCGAAGAAGGCGAACTTGGTCAGCGTCGCTGCCGAAGCGATCCAGGCGAGGGGCGGGATGGTTTCCCGAGCACTCCAGGCGAGGAAGGCGAGGATGACATTCTCAACGAGGTCTGCGAGCATGGCCAGCAGGGGGACCACCACCAACCACCGGCCTCGATCACCCGTGAAGAGCCGCGCCACGCAGAGGGCGAACAGCAGGCCGTAAACCAGCGGAAAGGCCGCGTCGAGTGTGACCTGGGTGATGGCATAGAGTTGGCACCGGCCCTGCCCCCAGGCGTCGAACACCGCTCGGAGTTCATCCGGCGTGTATCCGAGGCGCGCATCGGGGAGATCGGACGACGGCCCCAACCACTTCTGACGCCAGTCGAAACCTTTCAGGCACGCCAGGAACGCCACCAGCAAAAGGGCCACGTTCGGCCAGGTCCCCCAGGATTCGACGCGTCGATGCAGGATGTCCCGCAAGGCGTCCCTCCCCTCCGGCTGGATCAATCAGGTTCATACACGCCGCAAGGCCATTTTCAGGAGGGTCTTGAAATGGCCGACACGCGTTTAGACACCTCACCAAGGAGCATCTCGACCATCATCGGAATCAGGTTCGGCGACTGCAAGGGCGTGGCCGGGATCGAGGATTGCGGGTTGTGCTGTGCTGGTCTCCTGATCCGGCCCGTCTTCGGTGGTGACGCTCCTGGTTGAACCGATTGGCTCTGCCTGTGTTTCGCCCACGAAGATGACGAGGAACCGCGCGATCTTGCTTCAGGCTTGACTGGTTTTTTGTACAAACTATGCTTTCGTTCATGAGGACGATTGATCGGGCGGTGGGGCATCTGGACGCGGATTGCTTTTACGTGTCGGCCGAGCGGGTGCGGGACGAGTTCCTGCGCGACAAGCCGGTGGGCGTGCTGGGCAATCAGGGGGCGTGCGTCATCGCCAAGAGTTACGAGATGAAGGCCAGCGGCGTCGGCACGGGAATGCCCATCTGGGACGCCCTCGACCGCTGCCCGACGGGGGTCTACCTGAAGCGAGACTTCCGCTGGTACGAGGTGCTCAGCCGCCTGATGCTGGAGGTGACACGCGAGCTGTCCGATCGGGTCGAGTATTACTCGATCGATGAGTTCTTCTTTCGCGCCATTCCCCTGCGGGGCAAGGACTTCCAGCAGACGGCCGAGGCGATCCGCGATGCGATCTGGGAGCGTTTGGGCGTGCCGGTGACGGTCGGTATTGCCCGATCTCGAACGCTGGCCAAGCTGATTTCCGACGCGGCCAAGCCCTTCGGCGCCCTGGCGGTGCTGGACGAACAGGCCGAGCGGGCTTTGCTGGCCGATCGGCCCGTGACGGAGATCACCGGCATTGCCGGTCGCCGCGAGCGTCGGCTGGCCCCCTGGGGGATTCGCTCCTGTCTCGACCTGGCCGAGGCTGACCGCCGGCTCGTCCGGGGGTTGCTGACGGCCTCGGGGGAGTCGCTCTGGTGGGAGCTCAACGGCGAGGCGGTCCACCCAATCCAGCCCGAGCGGCCGGTACAGCGTGTCCTGTCGCGTGGGGGGAGCTTCGGCGAGCCGGCGGTCGACCCGATTGTCCTGTATGCCTGGCTCGTCCGGAACCTGGAACGTCTGATCGAGGAACTACGGTTCCACCGCCTCTGTACCGGTCGGTTGACCGTCTGGGTCTCGTACCGCAACGGCGAGGTGGGGGTCGGCCAGGTTAACCCGACCGTGCCGACCGACCGCTTCGACCTGCTGCTCGACGCGGCTCGGGTGTGCCTGCGACGGGCGTACGTCCCCCGGGTCGCCGCGACCCGGATGCATCTGATCGCCGAGCGCCTCGTTCGTCGCACCTCCTCTCCCCGAGGCCTGTTCGATTCGCCCGCCGCCGCCGACCGCGCTGAGGCCGTCGCCCAGCTCAAGGAAACGATCAACCACCGCCACGGCCGTTTCTCCCTCCGCAGCGCCGCCACGCTCCCCCTGGCCGAGGTTTACCGCGACGCGGCCAACGGCTTCGATATCTGCGACATCCGTGGCAAATTCTGCTTCTGACTACCCTGCTCCGCTTTGATTCGCTAGGATGAAGAAATGCCTTCTTCCCGGCTCCGCCGTTCGGGAGGTTTGCACTGTTGGAGGGGTGCCAGAGTGGTCGATTGGGGCGGTCTTGAAAACCGCTGAGGCGGCAACGTCTCCGGGGGTTCGAATCCCTCCCCCTCCGTTGTGTTGAGATTGAAGCGGGCTTGTTGGCGGGTGGGTAGGGTTGTGGATGGTCGTGGTGTGTGAATGAGCTGGCCCTTTGCGTTCTGAGGTCACTCGGAACCGCTGGACCGCAGCAGTTCAATGAGGGTGGACCGAAACTGGTTGAGGAGCGAGATGCTGTACGGCATCGCCAGGTTGTCGGTCTCGCCCGGGTCGGTTCCCAGGGCATAGAGTTCTTCCTGGGGAATTGGTGGGCGTTCGGTTCGGATGTATTTGAGTTGACGGTCATCCATGATCGAGATCATCGGACCTCCGAAGACGGGAGAGTGTCCCCCGTTCGGGAGGAACATGTCCGGTCCAGGGACGGATGCCACGGCTGGGGACGGGAGATTGGCGCTTCGGATGGACCCTTGATCGGTTGCATCGTTCTTGCCTGGTCTCCAGAGTGATGCGAGAGAGGTGCCGGGGAGCGGTTCGCCGGGGTGGCCGGCGAGGTCGAGAATCGTTGCAGGAAGATCTCGGAGGCTGACGACTCGGTCGATGGTCTGCGCGTTCGGAGCCAGGCCGGGGGCGACAATCAGCAGAGGGACGTGCAACTGGTCTTCGTAAAGGCTGACACCGTGCCCAAAAAGACCGTGCTCGCCGAAGGCCTCGCCGTGGTCGGAGGTCACAATGACGATCAAGTCGTTAAGGAGCCCGCGCTGGTCGAGCTCGTGAAAGAGCCGGCCGAGGTGCTGGTCCAGGGAGGCAATGCACGAATCGTAGCCGTCGATCAGGAGGGCCTGCTGTTCGGGGGTGATCTCGGACTTGTCGGAACTCAGCCACCAGTTCTCCAGGAAGGCCCGATCGGTAGGGATGCTCGGTTGATCTCCGAATCGATGTTCCTCCCCCGGAGGAACGAGGTAGGGGTCGTGGGCATCGAAGTAGTTCAGAAAGGCGAAAAAGGGACGGTCTCTGGCCCGATCGTGGTCGAGCCATTCGAGGAAGCGGCGATTGATTGACGCAGCGTCGATACGAGCGAACCGCCGGAGCGGGGGAGGCTCTCCTGGCCTCAAGGACGTTGCGATCCTGCCGATCAGATCGACAAGGCGCCCCCCAACCTCGGAACTTGCAAGGATTGTGGAAAGGTTGAAGGGGAGATCTTCGTAGTGAGCGAACCCGCGGGAAAGGCCCGTCGCGTAGGTGGTGTAGTAGGTATTGGCGACGATTCCGACGGTGTCGTAGCCGATCGAGGCCAGGCTGCCAGCCAGGGTTGGGCCGTCCTCGGACATCGGGCCGAAGCGTCCTTGGCAGACATCGAAGGACCATCGGCCGGTCATGAGAGTCGCGTGCGAGGGGAGGGTCCAGGGCGCCGTGGCTCGGGCTCCGGTGAAGGTGACCCCTCGCTTGGCGAACGCTTCAAGGTTCGGGGAGGTCTGGCGCTCGGATCCGGAACCGGGAAGGCTCAGATGGTCTGCCCGAACCGTGTCCAGAACAAGGAGCACGATGTTCGGGCCTTGAGGTTCTTCAGTGTTGTGGACGAGAGGAGGTCGGTCGGCATGTCTCCAGGCCACGATCCCGAGGAGGCCGAGAAGCAACACGGGTAGGGTGAACCGGACGATTTGGGCGATGACTCCTGATCGGCGTTGGAGGATCGGGACAATGATCGATGCTCCCCCCAAGGCGAGAAGCAGGAGAGCCCCGGGATGGAGGCCCTGACCCAGGATCAGGAGGGTCGGCAACATCGCCAGGGCGACCAGCACTTGCGGGCCGAGCCGATGGCCGAGCCGGGGATGAAAGGCGGTCAGGATTGCGATTGGGATTGCAATGGAGAGCAGGAAGCCGGCGTTGACCATCGGGATCGTCCACGGATAGGCCCGGATCTTCCCGAGATAAGGCCAGACCTCGCCAGACCTTGTCCGGATGAGGAGGAACACGGCCAGTTCCGCCGCGCCGGCCAGAAGTCCCAACCAGGCCGCAAGCGCCAGGAGCCCGATCGGACCCGGGCCGCTGCCCTGCTCCGTCCGAGGTTCAGCCTGCACGGAAGGGCTCCTGCTGGGCGTTTCGTGGTTCGTCTGGCTCATGAATTCCTCTCGAATCGTTCCCGCATTAACCTCCGACGATCGCTCAATCAAACCCGACTCAATTTCGAAAAAGTGGCCAGCCGATCGAGCCGTGACGCCTACAGACTTGAGAGAGCGTCAACGAGAGGGTTTTCGGCCGTATCCTTGACGCAGTTCATGGGATTGTAAGGATGCGTTCGCCTGATGGAGTGAACGTGTTTTTCCCAATTCCGAAGGGTTTCCCCTGAATTCGCAGGAAAACACCCCGAACACGGGGTGGTTCGGTATCCCTGCGCTCGACGGGAACCATCGAGAGGTAGAAAGACCCATGTTCGAACCATTGCTGGCCTACATTGGTCCCGAAACGGTGCTTCCGCTGACCTCGGTGCTGGCCGGAGCCATGGGAGTCGCCATGATGTTCGGGCGTAACGTGTTGCGGGGGCTCGGACGGATCTTTCGGAGGCCTCCCCGAGTCGAATGAATCATCCTGGGAGATGTTTCGAGCGAGTGTTGTGATTGGGACTCTCGAGCAGTTACGGAACGGTTCGAACGGGTCAAGTTTTGATCACATGGAGGTTCGTCGGTGTGAAAAGGCTCGGGATCGAGCGGGTGATCATTGTTGGGCTCGACGGTCTCGACCCAGCGATCCTCGAAGCGATGCTCGCCGCGGGTGAACTGCCAAACTTCGCCACGCTGCGCGATCAGGGCGGTTATGGCCGGGTTGCCACCACGCTCCCGGCACAAACACCGGTCGCCTGGTCGAGTTTCGCCACGGGGACGAACCCTGGCGCACACGGCATCTTCGACTTTGTCTCACGGGATCCGCAGACGTATCGACTTGAGCTTGCCTTGAACCGATACGAGCAGGCCGGGGTGTTTCAACCGCCTCGAGTCGTCAATCTCCAGCGCGGAACCCCCTTTTGGCGGCTGCTCTCGGATCAGGGAATTCCGTCGTCGGTGATCCGATGTCCGTGTACCTATCCCCCGGATCCCATTGAGGGACGCATGCTCTCCGGGATGGGAGTTCCCGACCTGCGGGGCGGTTTCGGCACGGGGACCTATTATTCAACGGCCGAGGGGATCACCGCCGGCGAGGCCGAGCGCGTGGTCCGGCTTCCAGGGGCCGGACCGGGGGCGATCGAAACGGTGATCCTTGGCCCCAATCATCCCCGGACTCGGGCCGAAATCCGGGTGCCGATCGTCCTCGATTCGGTGCCTGACGCGGGTAAGGTGATTCTCCGATCCACGGGAGAACCCCAGTCGCTTGTGCTGGAGGTGGGACGATGGAGTGACTGGCTGCGTGTCTCATTTCGTCTGGGACTGCTGCAATCGACCTCCGGACTGGTTCGGTTTTTTCTGGTAAGCATGGGGCCCGATCGTCTTTCGCTCTATTGTTCACCCATCCAGTTTGATCCGGAGGCCCCGCCGTTTCCGATCAGCTCTCCCGAGGCGTTTGCGGGCGATCTGAAACGAGCGATTGGCCGCTATCACACTACCGGTTTGGCCGAAGATCACGCGGCGCTGAGCAACGGACGGATCAGTGAATCGGCGTTTCTCGACCAGTGCAATGATCTGTGGCGGGAACGCGAGGCGATGTTCGAGCACGAACTCTCCAGGTTCCAGTCGGGCGTGCTCTATTGCCTCTTCGGGATTCCTGACCGGATTCAGCATCTGTTCTGGCGCTACAGAGACCCTGGTCATCCGGCGAACCGCGGACGGCCCTTCGTTGCCGATCACAAGAATGCCATTGCCGAAGCGTATCGCCGCAGTGACGCTCAGGTCGGCCGGGCGTTGAGGGCGGCAGACGATCAGACACTCGTCATCGCTCTCAGCGATCACGGATTCGGTCCGTTCCGGCGAGGGGTCAATCTGAACACATGGCTTTACGAGCAGGGTTTGCTGGCAGTTTCGACGGGTGACCGTGCCGGCGACCCGAACGGGGCTCCGCTCGGGCACATCGATTGGTCGCGGACGAAGGCCTATTCCATCGGACTGGGTGGGATCTTTCTAAATCTCCGAGGACGAGAAGGGCTCGGGGTGGTCGACCCCGAAGACGCGGAGCCGCTCAAGGCGGCTCTGGCCGCATCCTTAAGTGGGTTGGTCGACCCGGCACATGGAGCCGTCGCCATCCGATCGGTGATCGCCCGAGAGCAGGTCTATTCGGGACCATTCGTCGACGAGGCGCCCGATCTCCTCATCCGGTTCGGGACTGGCTACCGGACCTCCTGGGGATCGGCCATGGGGCAGCTCGGCGAGGCAGTTTTCGAAGAGAACACGAGGCTCTGGGCGGGGGATCACATCGTCGATCCGGTCCTCGTTCCCGGTATCCTTCTGATGAATCGGCCGTTCCGGCCGGAAGGTGCGTCGCTTCTGGACCTTGCTCCGACGGTGCTCGACACCTTCGGATTGCCCGCCGGTCCGAAGATGGAAGGGAGAACCTTGCTGCGATGAAAACCATCGTCATCGGAGTCGAGGGGATCGCTCCCGACCAGCTCTTGAAGGATCCCCGACTCGTTCATGTCCAGGCACTTGTTGACGAGGGAATTCTTGGTCGATTGAGTGTTCGTCACGATGAGGGAGTATTGACGTTTTGGTCTTCACTACGGCACGCGCATCATTATCGTTCGGGAATGCCCCTGGCGGAGTCGCTCAGACGCCGCGACATGGATACGGTTCAAGGAGTGGCGACGTTCGTCGATTTCTTTCATAATGATCACGACAGAACAGAATCGCCTGATTCTGGAGGTCGTTTATCGGTCGAATGTGATCTGGACCGAGCGCATGACACAGGCTGGAAGGGATCGCCAGGCATTCCCCAGGGGTGGAGTCACGAGGAATCTCGCTCAGGTTTGAGCATCCGTTCCGGTTTTCAAGAACTTCGGCATTGCTTGAGATGCCAGTCCTGGAGCGTTGCTGCAATCATCTTCGAGTTGCTCGGCCAGTCGACGGGTTCCGACGAGGATCGTGCAGAGGACGGCTGGCTGGTGAGCTTCGATGACGAACTTCGTTTGACCCTTGAACTCCTTCTCGGGAATCACGATGAGACGACCATTCTGCTCCTTGTTCGGGATCGATTCCGAGCCACTGAAGCCGGTGACACCGGTCGTCCGACACCGTCTGGGGCGTTTGTGATCTCCTCGTCCCGGGGACTCCCCTCGGGACAGATCGAGGGCGCTCGGATGATCGACCTCGTCCCGACGCTTCTGAAACTGGCGGGAAGGCCGATTCCGGATGAGCTGAGGGGAACTCCGCTCGCTCTGGATCAGATGGCTCTCCGATTCGAAGAGGATGAGAACACGGTCCTGGAACGGCTCAGAGGACTCGGGTATCTCTCCTGATGGGTGCGGCTGGCTTCGAGTCCCCTGTTGTCGCTACCCCTCAGGGTGGCACTCCTGGTCTCGATCGCGCTCGGACACGATTCGTTGAGACAAGAGCGAGTGAGGGGGCAGGACGACGAATCAACAGATGGGCGGATCAGGCAAGAAGTTCGGTGACGATACGGGCTTCCTGGCCGTCGATGAGGGAGGCGTCGCCTCCGGGGCGAGGGAAGGTGAGCGAGGCTGGGTCGAGGCCGAAGAGGTGAAGTAAGGTGGCGTGATAGTCGGCGTGGGAGACGGGGGATTCGACGGCGCGGATGCCGAACTCGTCGGTCGCGCCGTGGACGTAGCCCCCTTTGATGCCGCCACCGGCCATCCAGGCGGAGAAGCCGTAGGTGTTGTGGTCGCGGCCGATGTTCGCCTCGTTCTGGACGACGGGGAGGCGACCCATCTCCCCGCCCCACCAGACGACCGTCTCGTCGAGCAAGCCTCGGGTTTTCAGGTCGCGGACGAGGGCGGCGGAGGGTCGGTCGACGCGACGGCACATACGGGGTAAGAGGTTGGCGATGTTGCCGTGGTGGTCCCAGTCCTGGTTGCCGGTGCAGACCTGAACAAAGCGGACGCCGCGTTCGATGAGACGGCGGGCGATGAGGCATCGGGTGCCGAACTCGGCCGAATCGGGATCGTCGATCCCGTACAGGCGTTTTGTGGCGGCTGATTCCTCGGAGATGTCGAGCGCCTCGGCGGCGGCGCCTTGCATGCGAGCGGCCAGCTCGTAGCTGCTGATCCGGGCGGCGAGGTCAAGCTCGCCGGGGTACTGGGAGAGGTGGTCGCGGTTGATCGTGCCAAGGTAGTCGAGGAACTGGCGCTGGACCTGGCCTTCGTAGTGAGCGGGAGGTTCGAGGTCGGCGATGCGGGGTTCTTTCGGCCGGATGGCCGTGCCCTGGTAGAGGGAGGGGAGCCAGCCGTTCGACCAGTTCTCGACCCCGAGGACGGGCAGACCGCCGGGATCGGTGAGGACGCAGTAGGCGGGCAGGTTCTGGTTCTCGGTGCCGAGGGCGTAGGAGAGCCACGAGCCGACTGTCGGCCGACCACGCTGGATGCGGCCGGTATGGATGGCGGAAATCGACTGACCGTGGTTGTTCACGCCGGTATGCATCGATCGGATCAAGGAAATGTCGTCTGCCACCTCGCCGAGGCCGGGGAGCAACTCGCTCAGTTCCATACCGCATGCGCCGCGGTGGTGGAATTTCCAGGGAGAGGCGAACAGTTTGGAGCTGGCCTGGCCGGCGTTGTCGAACTTGATTTCGCCGGTGAACGCCTGGCCGTTGCGGCGGGTCAGCTCGGGCTTGGGGTCGAACAGGTCGTGGTGGCTCGGCCCGCCTTGCATGAACAGGCAGACCATGTTCTTCGCCCGAGGGGGGGCGGGGGGAGCCTTGGGGGTGAGGTCGTAGGTCGGGGTTTCGAGCGTTGGCTTGCGAGGAGCCTCCTGCCGACCCGAGGCACGCTCCTGGTGCGCGAGCCAGGCCAAGGCGAGGGAGCCGATACCCACGCCTTGCGAGGCGAGGAAGTGACGGCGAGACGAGCAGCCGACGGCTCGATGAGCGGCCATGAGCCTTCTCCAGGAAAGCAGATCGGATCAGATCGAAGCGAATCAATCGACGTAAAGGAATCCGTTGGAGCAAAGCAGGGCGTGGCAGAAACTCGCCAGGGGGAGGCGATCGGGATCGGGCTTCGTCTCGGCTTCGGCGTCGTCGGCCTTGAGCTGATCGGCGAGGGTAGAGCGCTGGCGATCGAGGTAGTCGAGCGCGCCGGCAACCTGCTCGGCGTCGGGTTCTCGGGCGAAGGCGAGTTGCCAGGCGAGGCGGATGCGGTCGCTCGGATCGTCACCGGCCGAGGCGATCACGCGGTCGGCCATCGCCTCGGACTGCTCCAGGACGAACGGATTGTTCATGAGCATGAGGGACTGCGGGGCGACCGTCGAGCTGTCGCGCTGGGGGCAACTCGGGGAGAGGTCGGGAGGGTCGAACGATTCGGTCAGGCCCAGCGGCATCGTCCGTCGGATCTGGACGTAAAGGGTGCGACGGAGGGCAGCATTGCCGAGCGACTGATCGGCGTTCGAGGGGCGTCCGGCGGAGTCGCGGTTGTCCTTGCCGACGATGATCCGCCCGGCCTCGTCGGGGGCGACGGGGACGGAAGGGCCGAACGCCTCGGGGTTGAGCGTGCCGGAGGTGGCGAGGATGGCGTCTCGGACGACTTCGGCCTCCAGGCGCCGGACATTCTGACGACCGAGCAGGACGTTTTCGGGGTCGATCGCGTCAAGCTCAGGGCGACGGGTCGAGACCTGGCGATAGGCGGTCGAGGTCATGATCATTCGATGCAGGCGCTTGAGGGTCCAGCCGCCTTGCATGAAGTCGTCGGCCAGCCAGTCGAGCAGGTCGGGATGGGAGGGACGATCGCCGAGGACGCCGAAGTCGCCGGTCGAGGCGACAAGGCCGCGGCCGAAGTGGTGCATCCAGATCCGGTTGACCAGGACGCGGGAGACCAGGGGATGCTCGCCGCCAGTCAGGTGCCGGGCATAGGCAAGGCGTCGGCCAGTGGTGGGGAGGTTCGGGTCGTCGATCGGGATGTCGGGCGATCCGGTAGCGACGGTCAGGATCGTCAGCTCGCCGGGGTCGACTTCCTCTGCCGGCTGGTTCGGGTCGCCGCGGAGAAAGAGGTGGGTGGTGGGGACCTTGCCAGGGATCTCGGTCAGGGCGTGGACGTAGTTGTCGGCCGGTCGCTTCGGCTCGACGGCAGCGGTACGCTTGGCGAACTCGGCGGTAATCTCGTTGTAAGCCTTGGCGTCGTAGAGGCTGACGTTTCCGGAGGTGACCAGAACGCGGGGGTAGGTCCGCAAGAGCTCGACCTGTTCCTCGGAGCGGTCGGCGGGCTTGAGGTCGCGGGCCTCGCGGAGTGGCTGGCGAAGCTCCTCGGGGGCGGCCTCCAGCTCCTTCTCCAGGATGCGGTTGACGAGGTCGTTAATGGCCTCGGAGCGCTCGGTGTTGACCTGGGCCAGAGCCTCGGCGGCGGCCTTGGCCTGTTCGCGGTCGGCGTCGGTCCAGAGGGAAATCAGGCGAGCGTTCGGCAGCTTCCAGTCGGAAACATCGAGGGCCGGCTCGAACAGGGCGCGGAAGCGGAAGTAATCCTCGTGCGAGATCGGGTCGTAGCGGTGGGAATGGCACTGGGCGCAACCGACGGTCAGGCCGAGGAAGGCGGTCGAGACGACCTTGATCGTTTCGGCCACGGCGTCGTTGCGGGCGACGACGGGATCGACCTCGCCGTCGGCAGTGCCGTCGGGGGCCATTCGGAGGAAGCCGGTGGCGATGAGGCGGTCGAGGTCCTCGGGGCCGAGCTGCTCGTAAGGGGGGGCAACCAGTTCATCGCCGGCCAGTTGCTCGACGATGAGGTCATCCCAGGGGCGATCGGCGTTGAAGGCCCGGATCAAGTAATCGCGGTAGCGGTAGGCCCAGGGGCGGACGGGGTCGGCCAGGGTGTAGCCGTCGCTGTCGGCATAGCCGGCCACGTCCATCCAGTGCCGTGCCCAGCGCTCGCCGTAGTGAGGGGATTCGAGCAGGCGATCGATGAGGCGATCGACGGCGTCGGGGGCGTCATCGGCGAGGAAGTCGGCGACCTCCTCGGGGGTCGGCGGCAGGCCGAGCAGGTCCATCGAGGCGCGGCGGATGAAGGTGGTGCGATCGGCCTCAGGACCGAAGCTGAGGCCTTTGTCGTGCAGACGATCGAGCAGAAAGGCGTCGAGCGGGGTGCGGACGAGGGAGGCGTCGGCTTCGACCACGGGCACGTCGGGGCGTTGGATCGGCTGGAAGGACCAGAAACCCGCGTCTTCCTGGGTCAGGACCATCTCGCCGGGGGGTGGGATTTCCTCGGGCTCAGGGCGGAGGGTGGGGGCGCCGGCGTCGATCCAGGCGGCGATGGTGGCTTTCTGTTCGCTTGAGAGCTTGGCATCGCCGGGGGGCATTTCGTCGGCGTCGATCCGATGCCAGAGGAAGCTGCCGTCAAGGTCGCCGGGAACGATCGCCTCGCCGGTCAGGCCGCCGTCGAGCATCGTCTGGACGAAGCGGAGGTCGAGGCCGCTCTTGAGCTTCGGTTCCTCGCCGTGGCAGTGGAAGCAGTGTTCCTTGAGGATCGGCCGCACGTCGCGCTCGAAGCTGAGCGACGCCGGATCGGACGGGGAATCGGTCTCCCCTGCCCTGGCCGAAGCACCGGCTCCGGGAAGCACAAGAACGAGCCAGGCGAGCAGGAAGCCGGGGGTTCGGAAGCGTCGGCGGAGGGTCATGGGCGGGCAATCCCCTCTGGGCGAGGCAAGGCGAGAGCGAAACGGCAGTTCGTCGGATCAGCACGCAATCCGGCCAATTGTTGAACCGCAGTTTAACGGAGGAGCGGGGTTGAGGGCAACCGTGCCTTTCCTGGCCAAGGGGAGATCAAGAGCGGATGGGATCGCCCTTGGCGAAGGTGTCGAGCACGGGGAGCAGGTCGGCGACACTTTCTATGACGGCGTGCGCTCCGGCCTTGCCGAAGGTCGCCTCGGCGGCTCGGAGGCGAGAGGAGAGATCGGCCGGATCGAGTTGGGCGACCTCGTCGAGCGAAAGGCCCAGCGCGTTGCCGGTTCGGGTGATCGCGACGGTCCAGGTGCCGGCATTGCGACCGGCCTCGATGCCGGGCACAGTGTCATCGACGATCACGACGCGGGACATGGGGAAGACGTCGAGCGCCTCGGCGGCCCGGAAGATCATCCAGGGGGCGGGGCGGCCTTTCGGGGTGTCGTCGGCGCAGAGGATGACCTCAGGGTCGAAGCCTTGGGCGCGGGCGATCGGGGCGACGACCTCCATCAAGGCGCGGGTGTAGCCGGTGCTGGAGCCGATCCGGATCCCTCGGCGACGGCATTCGGCGACGACCTCGGGAATGCCCGGAATCACGTCGGAGTGCCTTGCCAGCACCTCTTTTTGTAAGGGGAGGAAGTCGGCATAAAGCCGGTCGATGTCGGCCTCGGTGGCCGCTTGGCCGAAGCGGGATTGCCAGGCCTCGGCCACTCGGGGAACGGCAAGGATGGCGGCGATATGCTCGCGCTTGGCCATGCCCATCGGGCCGCGAGCCTCGGCGGTGGTGATCGGCACGTCGGCGCGGCGGAAGACCTCGACGAAGACCTCGACGGGGGCCCGGCTGCCATGGTCGATGGTGGTCCCGGCCCAGTCAAACAGGATGGCGCCGATGGGAAGGGGCGAAGCGGGGGTCATGATCGGGTCGTCTCCCAGGAGCGTTCGGCCAGGCCGAAGGACATGGTCATGCCCGATCCGCCGGTTCCGGTCCGGACGGAGACGCCGGGCATCGGCTCGGCCCCGAACACGGGAGCGGCGGCGTGCTTGGCGTAGATGCCGTGCCAGCGCTCGGTGATCGACCAGTCGGGCAGTTGAATCACGTGGCGAAGTTCGCGGAGGATCAGATCGTCGATCAGGCTCTTGTCAAACGGGTCGATGGCGTCGTCGTACTCGTGCGAATCGCCGAGGATGATCTCGCCGAGTTCGTTCTGCGAGGCCATGACGTGGATGCCGTACTGGTCGAGTTCCGGCGTCTCGCCGGCGATGCGCTGCTTCATGGTTGCGAGGCTTCCGGCCACCTCAAAGTTCGCGTAGTGCCGCAGGGTCAGGCCGCTGGCGAGATGAGGGCCGAGGGTCCAGCCGTCCGGTTGCGGAGCGGCCTTGAGCATCTGGAGCTTGCAGCGCCGGAGGCCGGAACCGTGGAACAGCTCGGGAAAAAGCGTCTCGAAATCGGCACCACCGCAGACGATCAGGCGATCGAACGACCAGGAACGGCCATTGGCCGATCGGGCCAGGCCAGGCTCGATCTGAGTGATGGCCGTCCCGAAGTGGAAGGTGACGCCGAACCGATCGGCCAGCCAGCCGGGCATGGTGCGGATGACGCCCCGAGGATTGACGCACAGCTCCATCGGGCTAAACAAACCGCCGAGCAGGCCGTCGGGATTCGCTCCCGGCGATCGGGAAAGGACCTCGGCGGGAGTGAGCAATTCGCAGGAATATCCAAGGTCAGGGGCGATCTGGGCGAATTCTTCGAGGACGGCCCATTCATCCTCGCGGTGGGCCAGGTGGATCGAGCCGCAGGGATTGACCCACATTCCGCTTTGCGCACTTAGTTCAAGCCAGCAGGCGCGGCTGCGGAGGGCGATGGCGAGGGCTTCGCCGCTCGGTTGACCGATGGGCCAGACCATGCCGAAGTTGCGCACCGAGGCGCCGGAGGCGATCGGGGAGCGCTCGAAGACCGTCACCTGATGGCCTCGACGGGCCGCCGACCAGGCATGCGCCAGTCCGACGATCCCGGCCCCGACGATGCCGACGGTTTCGATAGGTTCCGAAGGGGGAAAGGGATCGCTCATGGATCGGCTCGGGGGGCATCAGCGGAAATGAGGGCGGCTTCGAGAACGGGGAGATAGGTGTCGAAGTCGGGAACGGATGCGTTCGGGTCCTTGGCCTCATCGTCCCAGCGGCGGAGGGAGACGGCGGCCTCGTGGTGGGGAGAAGCGCGGAATCGCTCGACCTCCTCGGCCGACATCGGGCCGCCTTGCAGTTGCAGGCTGAGCTGGGATGGCGGGCTGAGCTGGTCGCGGTAGGATGGTTCGACGGCGCAGAGATAGCGCTTGGCGGCAACGTGAAGGCGAACCGGATCAACGACCGCAGGCCCGAAATGCTGGGCAAGCCATCGACCGGCGAGCCCCTCGTGATGGTCGTCAATGCCCTGTTCCGCGGCGTCCTCGGGCAGGTCGTGGAGTAGGTGGCCGATGTCGTGAAGCAAGGCGGCGGCGATCAACGAGGGTTCGGCCCCCGATTGCCGGGCCAGGTGCGCGGCCTGAAGCGCATGCTGCAGCTGCGAAACAGCCTCGCCGCCGTATTCGGCGTGGCCGCGATCGAGAAAGAGGCGGCGGATGGTGGCAAGTGTCTCGGCCGGAGTGTGGGCCATCGGCTCGGATCTCCATCCGATCTTCACACGGTTGCGATAGTCTAGAGACGCGTTCGCACGTTCGGACCGCCGGCCGAGTTGGCCTGGTGTCGAGTCGAGCCGCCGAGGCCAATCGGGATGCGACGCCGAGGGTCGCGGAGGAGATTATTCCATGACGACTGCCCAGGAGCAACCGGCCGAGTCTGAGTCGGAACCGGAGCCCGGGGCCGGAACCGGCCAGGCGATGCCGATGATCGCCCTCTGGTCGCTGGTGGCGGCATTCGGAACGTATTTTTGCATGTACGCTTTTCGGAAGCCGTTCACGGCGGCGTCGTTTCCACAGGGAACACTCTGGGGACTCGAAGAGAAGACCGTGCTGGTGACGGCGCAGGTGTTCGGCTACACACTTTCAAAGATCATCGGCATCCGGGTGATTGCCGAACTGCCGCCGAACCGGAGGGCGGCGGGGATTCTGGTCCTGAACGGATCGGCCCTGGCGGCGCTGTTGCTGTTCGCGGTCCTCCCATCGCCGCTGCATGTGGTTTGCCTCTTCGTCAACGGCCTGGCGCTGGGGATGGTCTTCGGGATGGTGCTCGGGTTCGTTGAGGGGAGACGAAGTACCGAAGCCCTGGCGGCGGGCCTTTGCGGAAGCTTCATTCTGGCCGACGGGGTCGCGAAGTCGGTCGGAACATGGTTGCTCGATCAAGGGGTGCCCGAGCGTTGGATGCCGGGGATGGCGGGTTTGATGTTCGTGCCGCCGTTGCTGCTGTTTGTTGGGATGCTGACGCGGATTCCGCCTCCCGATCGTCGCGACATCGAGCGCCGGGGGCACCGATCAGCGATGGATCGGCACGACCGGGCCGCCATGATTCTCAAGTACGGGCCGGGGTTGCTGCTGATCGTCTTGGCCTACATGCTCATCACGGTACTGCGAAGTATCCGGGCCGACTTCATGCCCGAACTCTGGCGAGGATTAGGGGTGGAGGCCGTACCGGCGACATTCGCAAATTCGGAGGTGCTGGTCACGCTGTTCGTTTTGGTGGCCAATGGGATGAGCGTCCTGATTTTGGACAACCGCAAGGCGTTCTTCACCTCGATTGCCGTGGCCCTGAGCGGAGGGGTGATGATGCTGTTCGCCCTGGTGGCGCTGCGGCAAGCTTGGGTCGGCGGGTTCGCGTTCATGGTCCTGGTCGGCACCGGACTCTATCTGCCCTATGTGGCGATCCACACCACGATTTTTGAACGATTGATCGCCATGACGAGGGACCGGGGGAACCTGGGCTTCCTGATGTACGTGGCCGACTCGGCCGGATACCTTGGCTACGCGGCATTGATGATCGCTCGGGGGCTTTTGCCGACCGGGGAATCGTTCATGACCTTCTTCGCCGTGACCTGTGGGATCGTCGCGCTCTTGACGAGCGTGAGCCTGGCGATGAGCTGGGGATTCTTCTCCCGGCGGGTGACGGCGATTGAGGCGGTCGGAGGACAACGGGCGTGACAGGTTCCTCGATGGCGGCGATCTTTCACGGTTCGGGAGTGCCCCTCGAATTCCTGGAGGTCCCCTTGCCCGCTCCCGACCGGCTGGGGGCGTCGGTGCTGGTCGAGGTCGTCGCCTGCACCCTGTGCGGCAGCGATCTGCACAGTTATCACGGCCGACGCAACGTGCCGGTGCCGACGATCCTCGGTCATGAAATCCTGGGCCGGATCGCCGCCTTCGGCCCGGACGCTCCCATGCAGGACGCGAACGGTCGGCCCTTGAAGGTCGGCGATCGCGTGACGTGGGGCGTGGTTGCCTGTTGCGGCGACTGTTTTTTCTGCCGAAACGATTTGCCGCAAAAATGTGAGCGGATGGTGAAGTATGGTCATGAGGCGATTCGACCAGGGCTGGAACTGACCGGCGGCCTGGCCGGGTATTGCGTGCTCGCGCCGGGGACGGCCATTTTCCTTGTCCCGGAAGACTTGCCCGACGCAGTCGCCTGTCCGGCCAACTGCGCGACGGCGACCGTCGCCGCGGCGCTGGAGGCGGCAGGCTCGATCGGGGGGAACCGGGTCCTGATCCTCGGCGCGGGGATGCTTGGCCTGACGGCCTCGGCCTGGGCTCGAATCCTTGGGGCCGCGGAGGTGATCTGCTGCGATGCCGACGAACGCCGGCTCGCCCTGGCCAGGACCTTCGGCGCAACACAAACGGCCACGCCCGAGACGCTGGCCGGGGTCGTCTCGCATAGCACCGAGGGGCGAGGCGTCGATGTCGCGATCGAGTTGACCGGGGCGACGGAGGCGATTGAGCTTGCCTTGCCGATCATCCGGATCGGCGGCGTGTTCGTCTGGGTCGGCGCGGTTTGCCCGACGAGGCCGGTGTCGATCGTGCCCGAGCAGATTGTTCGCCGCTGTTTGACGATTCGAGGCGTGCATAATTATCGACCGGATCATCTCGGCCAGGCGCTCGACTTCCTCGCGGCGGCCGGGGCGTTTCCCTTCGAAGATCTTGTGTCCGATTGGCAACCGCTGTCGAGCCTGGAAACGGCCTTGAATGCGCCGCCCGATCCGGACCGGCCCCGCATGGGAATCCGACCGGGGTTGTGACCCTTCGGGTGAAGCGGGCCTGGCCTACGCGGACGGTTCGGGACGGAGGCGGAGCCAGGGGGCTCGGCCGGAGTGGTAGGCATCGGCCAGGGCGGATCGGATGGTGACGATCGGATCGGGGTGAGCGAGGCCGAAGGTGGCGTCGGCCAGGTCGCCTCGGACATGAAGGCGGAGGAAGGCCCCGGCAACCAGGGCCGGTGAGCCGATGGCTCGCAGGCGGCGAGAGATCAATCCGCCGGCGGCGTAGGAATAACGCATCGGCCGATGGGCGGCGTCGGGGAGACGATGGATCACGCGGGGGCGGCCGGTGATTTGGGAGACAAGACGAGCCATCTCGGTGTATGACAGATACGGACCGACCACGGCATAGCGACGGCCAGGTTCGCCGAGCGAGAGGGCCGCGCGGTGGGCCTGGGCGATGACCGAAGCATCGACGATCGGAATGCCGCCGCCGGGAATGACGACAACCGGGGTCCGGGCCATTATCAGCAAGAGGCCGGTCGAGGTCGGTCGGATGTCTCGGGGGCCGACGACCATGCCGGGACAGATCGCCAGGGTTTGCATTCGATCGCCGATCCCTGAGAGAACCATCGCCTCGGCCTCGCGTTTGGTCCGGGCATAGGGGGAATCGACGGGATGAAGGTTCCAGGGGGTTTGTTCGTCGGCCGGTTCGTCGGAGGTTCCGGCAGCGACCGTGTGCAGGGTCGAGGTGAACACAAAGCGCTCAACCCCGGCAGCGTCGGCTTCGTCGAGCAAGGCACGCGTGGCCTCGACGTTGACGAGTCGGGCAAGGTCTTCGTCATCGGGGCCGAGGCTGACCCATCCAGCAGCGTGAATGACCGCCCTCATTCCCCGGACGGCGGCGCGTCGGGTGGCTGGGTCGAGTAGGTCGCCGATCTGCCAAGCGATCAGTGGGTCGTCCGGCTCGATCGCCGGTGGCCTTCGGGCAAGGCCTCGCACCGGATGACCGGCCCGGGAGAGCGCTCGGGCGACATGGCCCCCGACGAAGCCGCCGGCTCCGGTCACGAGGACAGGCCAATCTCCCGGAGTGATCGCAGGCACGGTCAGGGGCTCCCGAGCGAGATCAAGGTCGGGTCGGGAGCCCAGAGATAGAGGAAGGTCGGCACCTTGGCGCGATCGAGCCCGGGATAGCTGATCGGGAACAGCTCTCGCTGGATCGGCCGGTTCGGCGTGACCGAATAGACCGATCGGGCCGGGTCGCCGGGCCGCTTCAGGAGGACCACCTCGGCCCCGAACTCGGGAATGCCGGCCCGTTGTTCGGCCTCGGTGATGGCGTCATCAAGGTAGCCGAGGCGATCGACGAGCCCAAGCGTGAGCGCCTCGTCGGCCGGCACGACACGACCGTCGGCCAGGAGGTCGCGTGCATCGTCGTCGAGGTTCGGCCGGTGCTCCAGAACTCGTTGGCCGAAGCGCTCGGCAAATCGATCTGCCATGCCTTGAAGCAGGCGGGCGGCGTCGTCGGACAGGGGTTCGGCGACATTCCCCATATTGACCAGAGGGCCAGAGGTGATCGGTTCGGCAAGGATGTTGAACTGGGCCATTGCGTCCTGAAGGTTGTATCGGTTGATGAGGGCCCCGATGCCGCCGGTGACGGTCGTCGGGTGCGCGACGATCCGATCGGCCCCGACGGCCAGATAGTAGGCCCCGGAGGTTCCGAGATCCATCAGGCAGCAGACGACCGGCAGGCCCGAGCGTTCCCGGAAGCGGCGGAGGTCCTCGGCCATGATGTCGCAAGCCGTAACGGATCCTCCCGGGCTATTGATCCGGACTACGACGGCCCGGATGCTGGGATCGTTCGCAATGGCATCGAGCCGTTCCCGGAAGGCGGCGACCGGGTTTTCTCCGGCCGAATATGGTCCGGTCGGGGCCTGGTTCAGGAGCAAACCATCGACCTCGACCAGGGCAACCCGGGCACCTCCCCCCCCTGCTCTTCCGGATCGGACCGGTACGACGGCCATCGGTCCGGGGTCGGTGACGGTCGGGAGGTTAATCTCGATCGGCCCCTCCATCCGCGCAGAAACGGTCGCGGCCACATCGGCTTGACCGCGAAAGGTCGAGTCGGTGTCGAAGCGGCCGATCACCGGAATGTGACCGCAGCCGACGAACCCCGACAGCACGACGACCCCTGCGAGCAGCTTCAGGAGTCGACCTCGGGTCAGGTGTTGAGATCCCATCAACGACACCCGGAATTCTCCCTAATCTTGGGTTTTGTCCGTCGCTCCGTCTGGACCCTTGACCCGTCTTGCGGCTTTGCGTGTGTCGAGGTCGAGCATATCGAGACTCAAACTGTCCGAGGGAACCCCGATTCGAGTCATGACAACGGCTCGGCCATCGCGCTTGCCGTAGGTTCGGTACAATCGAAGTAATCGGTTGCACGCTGAGGAGACTTGCAAGCGGAACCATGCAGGAGAGGATCGCAATTGCCATGATCGGAATGATCGTTAGCGTCGGCCTGGCCGCGATAATGGGAGGAGCGGACGAACCCGCCGCCTCGCACGAGGAGAACACGGTCTTTGCCTCGGTGCAGGAGGAAGGGTTGACCGTCGGCGAACTGACGATCCGGCTCGATCGACCCCGTTTTACGGATGATCAGAGCGCCTCGCAGCAACGCGAGGCACTCCGGGACCTCGCCGGATCGGATCGAGCGGTCGAGGGCTTGCTCCGGTCCTCCGTCACAGCGCCGTTTCTTCTTTCCTTGAACGACGAAACAGTTGACGGGGTGACGATCCGCTCGGGAGAACTGTTTTTCGCGATTCAGGTGGATCTCGACACGATCGACCCCGACGCCCTGTTTGGCCAGTCCGACAGCGAGCCGGTCGAGGCAGGGAACATGAGGTTCGAAGCGCAGGTTCTCGATGATCCGGACAAGGAACGCATCGGTTCGACCTCGGCTCGGTTCGTGCATTCGAAGGGCAGATTGCTCGACCGGATTGGTGTCGAGTCAACGGCCCGCGTGTCGGCCTCGCGATCGGCAGATTCCGTCGTGGTCGCCTCAGAGACTGATCGGCGGTTCGACGATCACGAACGATGGCCGAACCGGTGGTGGACCATCGATCGGCAAGGGACCTCCGAATCGACCGGACCGCCGGAACGATATGCTGGGGGAATCGGTTACGCCAAGCTTACCCGGCTGAAGGACGACCCGAAAACCGTTCTCGTCGAATTGCGTTTTGCGTTCGCCGAGCCGACCAATTGGTTCAATGGCGCTCCGATCCTGCGATCGAAATTCAGCCTGATCGCTCAGGATCAGATTCGCCGCCTAAGACGAGAATTGAACCGCTGAGCCCCTTGTCCGATTGAGGTTCAAGGGCTCCCCCTCGGTGAGGGGTCGATCGTCTGAACTGCTCGTTTGGCCATGGTTCGCAAACGTTCCTCTAGGCGATCGTCAGTGAGCGGGTCGACGAGGGCAGCCGCATCGGTGCCGCTCAGAAGGATATGATTGCCCGGAGGCGGACCGTTCATCGCAAACGACCAGGACACCGGAGCCGGCCCGATCCGCCGGGTGATCCGGGCATCAAGCTGGGCATCGAAACTGAGGCCGGGAGCCAGCCGGATGATCGCCTCGGGGGGCGACCAGTCGTTATCAGGCTGAGGCCAGCAAAGGGTGGTCAAGGCCCCGGAGTCCGGGTCAACAAGCAAGGCGTAGTGCAACTCCACCTCCCGGTGCCTGCCCTCAACGACCAGGACTGTCGGAGTTCGAAAGAGGGCAAATGTGGGAGACCGGGCAATCAACCGCCCTCGCTTGAGCTTCGACTCGGCCGCGATCAAGACAACCCGGTCAACGACCCCGAGCGTCTCCAATGCCTCCCGAGGCCCGAGGCGTGTGACGACCAGTTCTTGATCTCCGACGGGCACCGCGTTGCCGACCCCAACCCGAACCAGGCGAGCCGATTGCTTCCGAGGCCCCGGCGGCTCAACCTCTGCCGTGATGACCGTCCGGAATCGAGTGGCCGTCGCACTGGCCGAGTCGGGAAGCTGCGCCAGGTCTCCCGAGACCATCCGAGGGACCGACCGGACAACCCGATGCGTCCACCCTTCCGGCGGACCGAGTCCCACCTCGGCACCTGGCTCCAGATGGACGAGGAATGGCAACACCAACGGCTCGCCTGGCACCCGATTCGCCGCATCGCCGTTCCCGCAGGCCATCGACAGCGAGAGGATCGAGAGCCAGATCATCCGGACCAGATTACGCACCATGGTCAAGGAAGTCCTCGTTCCTGGGAGATGCTCCTCAACGTCCTTCATCAACACGCTCGACTCTCAACTTGAGGCTCAGGGGTGCGTTCGTGTGTGCATGGGTAATTGCGGTTGAACACGCCAAAGTGTAACGAGGATTGGTCGCCAGAAATCTGGTACGATGCAACCAGAAACACGATTTGCCGAGGATGGTGGAGAACTTGGGTTTGAAAAGTGTCTTAGGTTGTATGTCATTTTTGAAAAACGGTTTGCGTTGATTTGTGCGTGTGGGGAGCGATGAGGCAGAACCGTTTGGCAAGCCGTTCGCTTTCAAAGTTTGGTTAAGTTCACTTACGCCTGGTTCAACGACCAATGACGCCCAGGAAGGAAGAAAGACCCGATTGGAGCTATTGATTCTCTAATTTCTCCAGTCAATGAGCTTTGCCCAGGTTGAGTTTCGGGTAAAGTTAGATAATCGGCAAGCACGAAACCAGGTCACTCTGATTTCGAAGGGACGAGTGGCCGAGTGAGAGGGACGATGATGCCCCCGTTCCAGGGAGTGCTCAAGAGCCTGGAAAGGATTGCCTGACGACACTGGGCCATTGCGAACCTTCCCTTGAGTACCCCTCGCGTTCTCGCGTCTATTTTTTTGCAACTGAGTGTTGCCGCGGATGTCGAAGCATGAGGAATTGGTCTGAATCGATGGAGGGGGACGATGAGGAACCACAACGGATCGATCAGAGCTCGAGCGATCGAGGCGGCCGAGGTGGTTTGCGAATGACGTCTGGAGGAACTCGCACCATGAGGAACATCGCCCCGAGCCATCCTGGCCTGCCTCGCATCCTGATCCTGATTCCGAGCGAGACGGGTTGGGAAGGGTCGCTGGTCGCCGCCGGCCGGTCCGGAGCGCTCGGAGTGCTCGACCTCGACCGGCTCGACCCTCTGGCCTGCCGGTCGGCCCTGGACCGCGTTCAACGTTGGGTCGATCGCCCTTTTGCGGCGCGGATCGAGTCGCATAACCTCGATCCGGAGCGCTGGCCCGATCGGCTTGAAGTGGTGATCTGCGTGGGAGACCGATTGACCCCCTGGGACGACGTCTTCCGCACAATTCACCAAACGGGTCGCGTGGCAGTGGCCGAGGTGGTTGACCGAGACGCTGCGCGAGCCGCGAGAGAAGCCGGGGCGGATGGCCTGATCGTGGCGGGCCTTGAAGCGGGAGGGCGTTGCGGTTCGGAGTCGTCATTCATTCTGCTTCAAGGGGTGTTGGCTGACGGCCCCACCCCGTGCTGGGTTCGAGGAGGAATCGGCAAACATTCGGCCGCGGCGTGCCTGGGGGCGGGAGCCTCTGGAGTCATTCTCGAAGGCGCGGTTCTGCTGGCCCGCGAGTCGCCGCTTCAGGACTCGGATCGTGCCCGAATCGCCCGACTTGACGGCGGCGAGACACTGGCCCTCGGGCCCGAAGATGGCCTGAAAATTCGGGTTGATGCCCCACCCGGCAGTTCGGCCGTGGCACGCTTGAAGGCGGCAGCCGACGAGGGAGGACTCCGCTGGCTTCAAGCCACGATCGATGAGGTCGGTTGGTCTGACGGTCAGGCGCGGCCAATCGGCCAGGATGGGGCGTTTGCCTCGGACCTGGCTCGCCGCGGGGTGACGATTGGTGGGATTGTTCAGATCGTGTCGCAGAGTATGGGCGACGCCCTGGCGGCTGCGGCGACGACACAACCGCTTGCTCCCGAATCGCCAACGGCACGGTCGCTGGGAACGCGGTTCCCAATCGTTCAAGGTCCGATGACCCGGGTCAGTGACTCGGCGCGATTTGCCGATGCGGTGGCTGAGGGCGGTGCCCTCCCCATGCTCGCCCTGGCGATGCTTCGAGGGCCGGCATCCGTCGAACTTCTGAACGAGACGGCTCAGCGACTGGCGGGCAAGGCCTGGGGGGTTGGTCTGCTCGGTTTTGTCGACCCAGCGTTGAGGGCTGAGCAAATCGAGGCGATCCGGCAAGTCCGGCCCCCGTTCGCCCTGATTGCTGGAGGTCGACCGGACCAGGCGGAGGAGCTGGAACAGATCGGGATTCAAACGTTTCTGCACGCGCCCTCGCCCGGGCTGCTCGGGCAGTACCTCCGCAACGGGGCCCGGCGATTCGTTCTGGAAGGACGCGAATGTGGTGGGCATGTCGGGCCCAGATCGAGCCTCGTACTCTGGGATCAAGCGGTCGCGCTTCTCCAGGAAGGCATCGATCAGGGGTGGATCAAGGATCCGAAAGAAATTCATGTGCTCTTTGCTGGAGGTGTTCATGATGCTCGATCGGCAGCGGGAGTGGCGACGCTAGCCGGGCAGCTTTCCGGTCGAGGTGTTAAGGTTGGATTACTCGTTGGAACTGCTTACCTGTTCACAAAGGAGGCGGTGGAGACCGAAGCCATTGCGCCAAGGTTTCAGGCCGAGGCAGTTCGTTGCCGATCGACCGTTTTGCTGCCAACCGGCCCTGGCCACGAGGTGAGGGCGGTACCGTCGCCGTTCACAGAACAATTTGCGACCGAGCGAAAACGCTTGATCGAGGCAGGGACCGCTCCCGAGGCGATCCAGGATGCGTTGGAAGCCTTGAATGTCGGACGCTTGAGAGTGGCGAGCAAAGGATTGGATCGAGGACCGGGTGCGGGGGCCTCACTCCAACCGTTGAGTGAGTCGGAGCAGTATGCCCGCGGGCTCTACATGATTGGCCAGGTTGCCACGTTGCGCGATCGTGTGACAACGATTGCCGAGTTGCACGATCAGATGTGTGTGCAAAGCACTGCACTCCTGGATCGGCCGACCATCGAGCCGGTACCGAAGACTTCGCCAGCCTCTCCTTCGGATGTGGCCATTGTCGGCATGGCTGCGATCATGCCGGGTGCCCAGAATCTGCACGCGTTTTGGAACAATACACTCAAGGGTGTGAATGCAATCGTCGAAGTTCCCTCGGATCATTGGGATTGGCGGCCATACTATGATCCGGATGGGAAAGCGCCCGACAAGATCATTTCGAAGTGGGGCGGTTTTTTGCCCGACATCCTTTTCGACCCACTGCGTTACGGCATGCCGCCGACGAGTCTTCCGTCCATCGAACCGGCTCAATTGCTTGTCCTCGAAGCAGTGAGCGCCGCTTTGGATGACGCGGGCTACTCCGATCGGCCGTTTCCGAAGGACCGGACCGCCGTGGTCCTTGGCATGGGAGGAGGCGCGGCTCAGCTTGCGATGGGATATGCGTTCCGATCATATCTGCCGATGCTGGAATCGATCGCTCCCGAGGCAGGTCGAACTGTACGAGCGCAGGCCGAGCAATTCTTGCCCGAATGGACAGAAGACGCCTTCCCCGGCTTTCTGTTGAATGTGACCGCTGGCCGCGTCGCAAACCGGTTTGATCTGGGGGGAGCAAATTACACGGTCGATGCTGCGTGCGGATCATCTCTGGCGGCGGCGAGCCTGGCGGTTCGCGAGCTGGAGACGCACGCGGCCGATATGGTGATCCTTGGAGGAGCTGACACGGTTCAAAATCCGTTCACCTATCTCGCTTTCAGCAAAACACACGCGTTTTCGCCTCGGGGGCGCTGTCGGCCGTTCGACGCCTCGGCCGATGGAATCGTGATCAGCGAGGGGGTCGGTGTCGTTGTTCTAAAACGGCTTGCCGATGCCGAGCGCGATGGAGACCGGATCTATGCCGTCATCAAGGGACTAGGAAGTTCCAGCGACGGCCGAGCCCGTGGCCTGACGGCTCCCAATGGCGATGGTCAGACCCGAGCACTGGCAAGAGCCTATGCCAAGGCGGGAGTGGAACCGCAAAGTGTTGGATATGTGGAGGCACACGGGACCGGGACGGCGGTGGGGGACGTGGTCGAGGTGAACGCGCTGGCCGAGTTTCTTCGACAGGATGGTGCGGCGCCGGGCTCCGTTGCCGTGGGCTCGGTCAAGTCGATGATTGGTCATACGAAATGCGCGGCGGGCCTGGCCGGACTCATCAACGCATCACTTTCATTGTATCACAAAACGCTTCCTCCGACCATTGGGGTGGAAAGGCTCAATCCCGCAGCCGACCTGAGGGATGGCCCTCTTCGCGTCTCCTCCGCAGTCCGTCCCTGGCTGCATTCAGACCGGCGGCATCCGAGGCGGGCTGGGGTCAGTGCGTTCGGATTCGGGGGCACGAATTTTCACGCGGTGCTTGAAGCATACGAGGGTGACCCGGCCCCTCGGCCCGATCCGATCCACGAGTGGCCCGCCGAACTGTTTGTCTGGAAAGCCGACGACCGAGACGCATTGCGCAAGACCCTGGACCAACTTGCTCGCTCGTTGGATCAGGGGTCTCCCCCAATCCTCAGAGACCTCGCTCATACGCTCCTTCGTGGTTGTCCTCCCGCAGACCGGCCGCGACCGACACTTGCGATCACTGCGGGCTCAATCGAGCAGTTGCGAGACTTTCTCGATATCGCTCGCCAGGCGATTGATCGGGGCGACACATCCTTTCACGATCCTCGTGGGATCGCGTTCGAGGAACGGCCGCCGTTTCTGGGAGCAAAGGTTGCCTTTCTCTTTCCGGGTCAGGGAGCGCAGCGCCTGGAGATGCTGCTCGACCTGGCGATTGCCTTTGATGAAGTTCGAAGCGGATACGAGAGCGTTGATACAGCCCTGTTTGAGGCAGGACGCTCTCCGGTCGGGCCGAACGTCTTCCCTCCGCCGACCTTAGACGATGCCGATCGGGCTCGAGCCCGTCTGGCTCTCACGGCAACCGATGTGGCTCAACCGGCCGTGGGCGCAGCATCCGTCGGAATGCTCCGCTGCCTCGACGCACTGGGGATTCGTCCCGATCTGGTCGCGGGGCACAGCTACGGAGAACTCGTCGCCTTGCATGCGAGCGGGTCGCTCGATGTGAAGGCCCTTGCGGTGCTTTCCGAGGCTCGTGGACGATGGATGATTGAGGCGGCAGGGACCGATCCGGGCGTGATGACCGCCTTTGCCTGTGATGCCGACCAGGCCACTGCCTTGATCGACGGTCTCGACGATGTGGTGCTTGCCAACCGGAATGGGCCGAGACAATCCGTCGTTGCCGGAGGCCGCGATGCCGTCAACCGAGCGATTGAGCTCGCCCGGTCGTGTGGTGTTCGCACGTTCGATTTGCCGGTTGGGGCAGCCTTCCACTCTCCCCGAGTTGCGGGAGCCCGCAAGATCATGACCGAATCCTCGGGCCACATGATCACGTCCTCTCCGTTAATACCTGTGTATTCAAATCTGGATGCTCAGCCCTATCCAAACGATCCAGCAAGCATCGCGCAACGACTCGGAGATCATCTCGCATCCCCCGTCCAATTTTCGAGCATGATCGAGGCAATGAGCCATGCCGGAGCGCAGGTGTTCATTGAGTGTGGACCAGGAGCCATTCTGGCACCCCTGGTGAAGTCGATTCTCGGAGATCGGCCGCACCTGGCCGTATCTTGCGATGTCCCGGGGAGTCCCGCAATCCCGACTCTCTTGAAAACGCTGGGGCGATTGCTCGTTGCCGGTGTCGCAATGGACGGATTAGAGCGTCTGACCCGTCGCCGAAACGCTCAAGCCCTGGATCTCAGTCGTGGGTTTGACCGAGACAAAGCGATTTCGGCCTCCACCTGGCTAGTTAATGGAAGTCGCGCGCGACCCATCAACGGGCAAGAACCAAAGCGGTTGGGCATGGCCCTTGACCATTTGAAGCAAGGGAATTCATCCGGTCCAATCTTGAATCCGTCCCATCGCCCAGAGTCGAATGGGGGAAGAACCATGCCGCAGGACCCGATTCCCACCCATCCCGGAAACTCAGCTCGAAATGGACACCCAATTGGAAATGGGAGTGGAGCAAATCAGGTTCAATTACAGAGTTATGAAGAACCAATTGTGAACGATCAAGAGACTTCGTCTCTGGGTACGGGAAGCGAGGGCGTGATGAGTCGAGGCCCCTTTCCCAACACTGCGAGTGCTATACCCGACGCTCGTGTACCTTCGCCAATCTCGGTCACTCCGTCCGGGTCCGAGCGAGTCATGGAATCGTTTCAGGAAACGATGCGGCTCTTTCTGCAAGTGCAGCGAGAGACCATGCGGACCTATCTTACGGGGCGATCTGCCGACACGATTCGCACTGCCCTTCCAGAGGATTTTGGCACCTCGGAGATTGATCAGAACATACAGACGTCAGGTACGGGGCATCGCAATCGAATTCGTCATGATTCAGGAGTCAACAGGAGTCGTTCGAGGAAGGCCGCTGAGCAGGAACCCACTCGGCCGAACCGGCTTGCGGAGACCGAATTCCGCTCGGCGACGCATCGGAGTGCTGAGGAAGTGCCAATCCGCTCGGACCTGGTCCCAGCCTCGCCCAGCCATTCGTCAGCAATTCCTGAAACAGAGATCGAGACGAAGGATTCGAAGGATACCTTGCCCGACCTTGCGGTGGCACAACGACTGGTGGCGATTGTTCAGGAACGCACAGGTTACCCGGTGGAAATGCTCGGGATGGATCTGGACCTGGAAGCGGATCTGGGAATCGACTCGATCAAACGTGTCGAAATTCTGGGAACGTTACGTGATTCGATCGAGGGGCTCCAGTCGCTCACTGCTTCCCGTTTGATGGATGGACTGACCAGATCAAAAACACTGGGAGAGATTGTCGATCGCGTCGAATCGGCGCTCGCGGAATCCGAAGGACGTGATCAAGCCCCAAACGGAAGCCAGGAGTCGCTCGATCAATTCAAACACAGCGCAAACGGGCAACTGGATCGAGGCCCAGTTGGTTTCGAGGCCTACCATTCGGACGCCTTGTCGATTTGCGACGCTGAGCAACCGTCCGTGAGTCCGGAGAATCCATCTGGCGGAGTACGACTGCAACGGATGGTCCTGGAATCCGTGGAAGCACCTGTCGAGAACGGACGATCTTCCCTGACACCAGGGGGCACGCTCTTGGTGACCGAAGATCGGGGAGGTGTGGCTCGTTTACTCGCCGATCAGTTCGGTACCCTCGGATTCAATGTGGAACGAGTCGGGTCAGAATGGGCGGATCTGACGTCGCCGACGGCCGTGACGGAACGGTACAACGAAGTTCGCACCCAGGGTCCACTTACTGGAATACTCCATGTGCAACCCCTTGGGAATTCGGTTTCGGGTTCTTGCGATCCGATTGCGTGGTTCGATCAACTCGGACCTCAATTGCGTGGCTTGTTTTTGTTGGCTCGTGCCGCCGCAGAGGATCTGGAGCGTTCGGCTCGTCTCGGGGGATCATGTTTGATTGCCGCGACGGCGATGGGAGGTGCCTTTGGTTCCCTGGGAGCGCTTCCGGACCGGTTCTTCCCAGGTCAGGGCGGCATCTCCGGTTTGGTGAAAACCCTAAGCAGGGAATGGCCTGCAGTTCGGTCGAGAGTCGTTGATCTGGACCCGTCTGAGGATCCGGCAATCCTTGCCGATCATCTGATGTTCGAGGCAATGCACGACGATGGGTGGCCTGAAGTCGGCTATCGGAAACGTCGTCGCATTCGGCTTCGAGCGGTGGAGCGAGAACTCGAGGAACGAGAGCCCGTGATTCAGATTCACTCGGGCGAACCGATTTTGATTACGGGAGGGGCTCGAGGAATCACCTCTGCCGTTGCGGTTGAGTTGGCTCGATGTTGGCACCCGACCCTCCTTCTTCTCGGCACAAGCCCAAGACCCGAGGGGCAGGAATCCGCAGAAACCTTGGGGCTTGACGGTGCGTCGGCCTTGAAGGCTGCGATACTGGATCGAGCACGACGGGAAGGCCGTTCGATCAGTCCTTCAGATCTGGAGCGATCGTATCGGTCACTTCTACGTGCCCGCGAGATTCGCACCACCATCGATCGCCTT
Source organism: Tautonia rosea (assembly GCF_012958305.1). Classification (NCBI taxonomy): domain Bacteria; kingdom Pseudomonadati; phylum Planctomycetota; class Planctomycetia; order Isosphaerales; family Isosphaeraceae; genus Tautonia; species Tautonia rosea. The sequence continues at coordinate 234,869 of NZ_JABBYO010000004.1, forward strand.
CAAGCCGAGGGAACGACGGTCGATTACGCCCAGGTGGATGTGCGCGATCACGAGTCTCTGGGGCGTGTGCTGAACCGATGGAAACGGCAATACGGTGAGCCAGTTGGGTTGATTCACGGGGCCGGCGTTATTCATGACAAGTTACTTCGAGATAAAACTCCCGAATCGTTTGACCATGTTCTGGGGACCAAAATTGACGGTGCGTTGAATCTTGCCCGGTTGTTGAGAGGCGATTCGCTTCGATTCTCTGCACTCTTCTCTTCGGTCGCGGGTCGATTCGGCAATCAGGGACAGTCCGACTACGCCGCAGCAAATGAAGTTTTGAACAAATTCGCACTTTGGCTCGATCGTCAGTGGCCGGGTCGGGTTGTTTCGGTCAACTGGGGGCCGTGGGCCGGAGTCGGAATGGTTTCCGAACTGCAGGAGCACCTGGGCCGTCGGGGTCTCGGCATGATCGATCCGGGACTTGGATGCAAGGCACTTGTCGATGAGCTTCGGTTCGGCCGTAAGGGGGATGTTGAAGTCATTCTTGCATCAGACCTCGGTGGGCTTGATGCTCCTCTCGAGCGATTGGAGTTAGTTCGGCAGGGAGTCGCGCGATGAGACGGGGCGCTCGGCCGCTCGATGTGGCCATTGTAGGCATGGCCTGTCGATTTGCTGGAGCCGTCAACCTGTTCCAATTTTGGGAAAACATGCTCCAGGGTCGCGTGTCCATCACCGAGGTTCCGTCGAGTCGATGGGATGCGAAGATATTTTATGATCCTCAGTCATCTGCAAGCGATCGGGTCCGTGGAAAGCGAGGGGGGTATCTTGATGAGCCGATCCTGATGGACCCAGCGTCGCTTGGTGTGATGCCGAGGACGCTGGAAGGAGGGGAACCGGAGCAGTTTCTTGTGCTGGATGCGGCGCGATCGGCCTTGAGAGATGCCGGGCATCCAGATGGATTACGGGATGGTCGACGGGTCGAGGTGGTCGTTGGTCGGGGTAATTATTTCAATCGAGGAAATCTTGCACGGCTGCAGCATGGGCGTGTGCTGGCTCAAACCCTTGCCATTCTGAACGCATTACATCCCGAATGGACCGACGCGGAGCGGGAGGAAGTACGGGAAACGCTGAAACGGACCCTCCCGCCATTCGAATCGGCAACCATCCCCGGACAGGTTACCAACGCGACGGCCGGACGCATCAGTCATCGATTGGGATTGACTGGTCCGAGTTACGTGGTCGATGCGGCCAGCGCCTCGGCGTTGGTGGCGCTTGACCTGGGAGCAAACTCCTTGAGATCAAAGCGAGCCGATCTCGTGATCGTGGGAGGAGTCTACATCGAAGCAGACGTGGACTTTCCCATGGTCTTCTCACAACTCGACGTGCTTTCCGGTTCGGGTGAGCCCCGTCCTTTTTCCGAAGATGCCGACGGACTCGTGCCGGGTGAAGGGGTTGGGGTGATTGTTCTGAAGCGATTGCGTGACGCCGAGCGCGACGGCAATCGGATTTATGCTGTTGTAAAAGGAGTTGGATTGGCGAGTGACGGTCGAGGTCGAGGATTGGCCTCTCCGGATGCGAAGGGGCACTTGCGTGCCATTCGCCGCGCATATCGTCAATCAGACATCGAGCCTGAGTCGGTTGAACTGATTGAGGGGCATGGACTCGGTGTTCCGGCAGCCGATCGAGAGGAACTACGGGCCTTGCGGGCTGCGTTCCCCCCGACCGGCTCCGGTCCAAACCGGGTGCTTGGCGCCTCATCTGCCCTCATTGGTCATGCGATGCCGGCCGCGGGAATGGCCGGTCTGATCAAGACAGCGCTCGCTCTTCATCACCGAGTGCTCCCGACCAGCCCACCCGTGGGAAAGCCTCATGCTCGTTTACGAAACGCGGGCGACCGTTTTCATTGGAATACTGCAAGCCGCCCCTGGATTCATGGCAGCAAGACTCCTCGACGGGCAGGAGTCAATGCGTTCGGATTCGCAGGAATCAATGCCCATGCTGTCCTGGAGGCTCACCCATCTTCTGATGGCGATAAGCCAGGCGCGATGCTTCGCTGGCCCGATGAAACGATCTTGATTGCCGAATCGGATCGGAACTCTTTAATCGAACGGGTTCGCAGTCTTGCTCGTCAGCTGCGTCGCCAGCCTGATTGTTCTCTGAAAGATCTGGCCGCTACGCTGAATGCCGAGGCGGTTCAGTCGCAATTGACCAGTCGGATCGGTCTTGTTGTGGAGAGCGTTGATGCTCTGATTGATCGGCTTGATTCGATAAGTCAGCGTCTCTCCGATCCGAGCAGAGTGTCGATTCGAGACGCCAAGGGAGCTTACTACTGGGATCGAACTCTTGGCGATCAGGGAGGCCTCGCGTTTCTCTTTCCTGGGGAGGGGTCGCAGTATCCCGGAATGCTTGCGGATCTTTGTATTCACTTTCCCGAGGTCCGGATTCCGTTCGATCGGATCGAACGAATGGCACTGAATTCAGGTTCGATTGAGCCACCGAGCAGACGACTCTTCGGTCACGACGGCCTGGAGGATCCAGGTCTCTGGGAAACATCAACCGCGGTGCATGTCGTTCTTGCGGCCCAGTGGGCTCTTTATCAAATCCTGATCCGGTTGGGCCTGTCTCCCGATGCCCTCTGTGGACATAGTAGCGGCGAGTTCCCAGCACTTGTCGCATCGGGTGCGATTCCGGAAGACGATTTACTGGAGGGGCGATTCAATGAGCTTGCCTCAGTGTTTGCTCAGCTTGAACGGAATGGGGTGATACCAGAGGCGCGCATGCTCGGCGTTGCTGCTCACCGGGATCTCATCGAGCGAATTGTGAACGAACATGCGATCCCGATGGCAGTTGCTGTGGATAATTGTCCGCATCAAGTGGTGCTCGTCGGAACTCCACAAGCGGCGACTGCAATGGCGAATCGTCTGAAGGCGGATGGGATCAGTTGCGAGGAGTTGCTGTTTACCAAAGCCTATCATAACACGTTGTTTTCAGCTGCGATTGAGCCGATACAAACCTTTTTTGAATCGATGACCATTCGGACGCCCGCAGTTCCGGTCTATTCGTGCTGCCTGGCGGGGCGTTTCCCAGACCAGCCCGCGGATGTCCGCCACCTCGCGGTTGCGCAGTGGACGAAGCCGGTCGAGTTCCGTCGGACAATCGAGGCGATGTATGCCGATGGTCTTCGGATCTTTGTTGATGTCGGTGGTCGGGGGAATCTGGCGTCCTTCGTCGATGATACACTTCGCGGCCGAGAGGCGTTCGCGGTGGCAGCGAACGTTCCAAGACGTTCCGGGATCACCCAGCTGAATCATCTGGTCGCTTCGCTGTTCGCTCAAGGGGTTTCGATCGACCCGACAGTCCTTGTGGCTCGGAGGCGACCGCAACGTGTTCATCTCGATCAGGTACTCGAAGCTCAAGCCCCGAGGGTCACGCTTCAACTCGGATTCCCGGAAATGCAAATCCCGGACGAACTGGCCCTGAAACTCCGTGCGCGATCAGATCGATCTCGTGCTGAGGAAACACGATCGTTTCCCTCAACTGCATGGCAGTCGAGTGAACTCGAGATGGTAGAGGATGAAGCATCGGCGGGTTCTTCTGGCGAGGTTCGACAGCATTCGTCTGACGATCCTGCCATGCAGTCCTACTTTCGAACCATGAACGCGTTTTTGGAAACGCAACGTCATGTGATTTTACGTGCTATCATCAGTAAATCACCTCAGGTGATGCGGCAGGAATGGGATCATTCAGAGCCCGAAGAGCTTCAAGCTTCACTCGGCGATGTACGTGGTTCAGAACCAATCAATGAAGATGACTTCTCGGCCGACCTGGATCGCGAAGGGTTTTCTGATGCCTTGGTGATGGAGCGATGCGGCGAAACGGATCCGAGGGTGGGCGAGGAGGAGCCAGCCGACCGTTGCTCTGTGTGGGTCGAGTGGCGCGTTCTGGATGCGACAAATGATCCGGTGGCAGAGCATCATACGTTTGGAGGTCGGCGCATCTCAGCGGTCGATCCTGAGATGAAGGGTTTGCCGGTGTTACCCTTCACCATGATGACGGAGATGCTGGCAGAGGCTACTGCGAAGTATGCTGAAGCGGGCGTTCTCGTCGGTTTACGAGAGGTTCGGGCTCGGCGTTGGATTCGTTATGAGGAGGTGCCTGTCCGGCTTGAGATCCGGATTACCAGGCTCTCGAATTCAATCAATTCATATCATGCCGCATTGTTTCATCGAGGCTCGGTTCAGGGCCCAGCACGCCAGCATGATCAGCCGGAAGTCGAGGCCATCCTTGATTTCCAACCTGAACGATCAGTACCTCCTCTCGCTCGTCCGTTCGATCTGGGGGAGCACGCCTCGCCGACGCGTTTCACGGCTGATTCGATCTACACGGAGCAATGGCTGTTTCACGGTCCAGCGTTTCAGGCGGTGGTTGGGATTGGAGAAGCCTCGGAGCAAGGGATTGAGGGCGTCTTGCGTGTCCTCCCCATGAAGGCGATTCAGGCAATTGATTCCGCGCCAGCACCCTTGACGAACCCCATCGTTCTCGATGCGTTTACGCACCTGTTGGGATGTTGGGGCCTTGATCAGCTTTCGGAAGGAGATGTCATCTTTCCGCTTCGACTGGGTTCTTTGCACATCTTTGGTGATGATCCAGAGGAGGGAAACGACCTGAAGTGTCGCATCAAAGTCAAGGGAATCGATCGGCTTCGTGTTGTGGTGGACGCCGAGATTCTCCTTCCCGATGGTCGGGTTTGGATGCGTCTTGATGACTGGGAAGACTGGCGGTTTTACTGGCCGCCTCGCTATCGCGATGTCTTCCGTCAACCCGACCGGGAACTACTTGGCGAAGCCCTGGAATTACCGATGATGGGGGCCGATTGCGTGGCGGTTTGGTTGCAGCCGCCTGAAGACATGGGTAAGCCGATTTGGCGTGATGTTCTCGAGTATGTTCAACTTTCCCCTGAAGAACGGACGGGCTGCCTTCGCCCGACTGGGTCCGAGGAGCGCCGAACTCTGCGGCTCTGGGGTCGCATTGCGGCCAAGGAGGCCGTCCGACGGCTTGATCTCCGAGAGGGGCGTCCGACGGAATATCCTGCGGATCTGACAATCGAACCCGACACTTATGGACGACCTTGGATCAGATCGCGGAGAGAGCCCGATCGTGCCGAACTGCCGGCCCTGTCGATTGCTCATACGCGGGGTGTTGCGGTGGCCCTGGCAAGCCGATCGCCGAATGCCTTGGTCGGGATTGACGTGGAGCTGATCGTTCCACGGTCCACATCTTTTGAAGAGCTGGCATTTCTTGATCGAGAGCGAGAGTTGCTCGACCAGTTTGGGCGAAACGATCGGCCGGGTTGGGTGGCTCGGTTCTGGTGCGCAAAGGAAACCGTAGGCAAGGTCACAGGTCAAGGTATGGTGGCAGGTCCCCCAAGTACTGAGGTGGTGGCGGTGGACGCACAGGACGGATGGATCACCGTGCAACTTGGTTCTGAGCTGGCAAAACTTCGGCCGGATCTGGCCTGCACTCCGCTTCGGGTCGGATCAGCGATTCGAGACGGTTATGCCCTGGCCTGGTTTCACAACCCGGAGAATCGCTGATGAGTGAAATCGAAATTCTCGATGATTTGGCCCGGATCCTTTCGGATTTTCAAGGACGAGAATACTCTGATGCGATTGGTCCCGAAACCCGCTTTTTTGCCGATCTGGGGCTCGCCTCGATCGATGCGGTTGTGCTCGGGGAAACGCTGCAGGCACACTACCGCCGCCCGCTTCCTTTTGGAGATCTGATGGGTGAGCTTGGCCAACGCGAGAATCGCGACCTCTCGATGGGTGAACTCGCTGCGTTCCTGGCCCGACACCTCAACGATTGAGTGGAGTTTGTTGCGATGCCACACCTGACGGTCAATGGACTCAGGCTTCACATTCAACAAGCCGGCAATGGGCCTGATGTGATCCTGATTCACGGCGTCACCGGGGATCTGTCGATCTGGTTCCTCTGCCGGGCCATGCAGGCTCTACCCAGGGATTATCGCGTCACTGCCTTCGACCTGAGAGGGCATGGCTACAGCGAAGTCCCACCGTCGGGATATACGTCCGCAGATCATGCGTCAGATGTCATCGCGCTCATGGATGAGATTGGGGCCGAACGAGCCCGCCTTGTCGGACATAGCTTCGGAGCGGTGATCGCAGCCCATACGGCCGTGTTGGCTCCGGATCGGGTTGAGGCTGTCGTTCTGTCCGATCCGTATTTTCCGGCTTTGCGTCACCTCGAAGATGTGAGCCGCTGGGGACACTGGCAAAACTTCCGACGCGAAGCGGAAGATGCCGGAGTGGTCCTTTCTGATGAGCACTGGTACGACCTTGGTCAATTCTTCGATCAGGTCTTGCACTTAAACCATGAAGACATGCTCAAATTCCGTAGAGCGGTCGGCTTGCCTGGAACAGAACGCCTGCTTCGCCTCTGTCAGACGACCTGTGGTGAAGATACCAAGGTGGAAGCGGGATTGACTGTCGATCGAATTGACTCGATCCATATCCCAGTGTTGGCGCTTTACGGAGAAGCGTCCCCGTTTCTGGCAACGGCAGAGTATCTCGTGGATCATTTGCCCAACTGCCGACGGGCCCTGGTCCCCGGTGCCCAACATCGGGCACCTGAGGAGAACCCCGAAGCGTTTCTGGAGGCGTTGACACGTTTTCTCGACTCGGTCGATTCGACACGTGCTGCGGGAGACATCCGATGAGCCGTCGTCCGCCCGAAACGATCTATCTCACGGGTGCGAGTCGGGGGATCGGGCGAGCAACCGCGCTCGCGCTTGCTGAGAGGGGCCATCGTCTGGGATTGATGGATCGAGACGCGGAGGGACTCAACATACTCGCCGAGCAACTCCGTTTCTCAGAACGAGTTCACGCCGTCCGATGTGCCGATGTTACGGATCTTGGAACGGTCCGGTGCGCCACGGCAGAACTCGAAGCCGAAATCGGACCCCCCGACGTGCTGGTTGCCTGCGCAGGGGTCGGGGGACTGACCTTGTTGCCCGACCTCCAGCCTGAGGCGTTGCAGTCCATGTTGCAGGTCAACGTGGTGGGGGTGGCGTACGCAATCGATGCCGTTCTTCCTGGAATGATCGAGCGATCGCACGGACACCTGGTCGGTATTTCCAGCGTCGCTGGGTATCGCGGGATGCCCTGGATGGCGTCATACTCAGCCTCGAAGGCGGCCCTGACGACTTATCTTGAGGGACTCCGGCCCGCCTTGAAACGACGAGGCGTGACGATCACCACGGTCTATCCAGGCTTCGTCCGCACAGCGATGACCGAGGGGACACCCTTCCGCCGACCGATCCGCATGATGGAACCCGAGCAGGCAGCCGCGTATCTCGTACGGGCAATCGAACGGAAGCCTCGCGATTTCGTGTTTCCCCTGGGAACGGCATTGGGAATGGAATTTCTTCGACGAATGCCCGGTCGAGTGTACGACTGGATGATGGATCGTGCTGGGCCCAATGCGTTAACGGTCGAGTTCTGAATGATCATCAGGTTCCGAAGCGAGCTTAGGTTGATGTCACAGGCAACTCCGGCACCTCCCGACTCGACGTCGATCCTGAACGGAGTCCTTCGCTGTCTTGAATGCCGGACGCCACTCATGGGGCGTGAGACGTGTCTCTCGTGCAAACGATCCTTACCGGAACGGGGAGGGATCATTGAAGCGATTGGCCCGCTCGCGGGCCGAAACGCGATTACGGAAGCGTTTTATGGGGGACGTGGCTGGACACGATTTCGACCGTGGGAACGGACATTCCTGGCCATGCAAGGTGGGAACCGAAACGCTCGCCAACCGATCTTGAAGCACTTGCCTCGTAATCAATCGATTCGATTGCTAGAGATCGGAATCGGCGATGGGGACAACCTGGAGCTGTTGCCGGACTCCTGGGAAGTCCTGGGCATTGATCACACGAGATCGAGACTGGACGATTGCCTTCGGCGATTTCCAGGTATGTCAGGTCGGCTGGTTCGGGCCGAGGCTGAGGACTTGCCGATCGTCGATGCGAGTGTTGATGCGACCCTCTGCGTGGGTGGCTTCACGATGTTCAGCGACCATGCGGCTGCGATCCAGGAAATGCGCCGTGTGACGAAGCCGGGTGGACCCGTCGTGGTGGCCGACGAGGTTCCCTGGCTCTGCCGTATGGGAATCGGGCACCTGATTGGGGTTCCTCGGATCGACGCGGCGTGGCTTCGGTGGCTCGGGCTTGATGATTCGTTTATTGAAATGGTGTTCACGCTCCCTCAGGATCTCGATGCGATTGTGGAGGCTGCACTGCCGGGAATCGAGCGGCATCGCATCTGGGGTGGCCTGGGGTATTGCTTTGTGCACCGAGGGTAACGATCGGAACGATCCGATCGGAATGAACACGAGGAAACAGATTCATGTCAACCGTGGCCTCCCGTCCGAAAACCGAGTGGCATGCGCATGTGTGGCGTTGCGTTTCCTGTGGGGCCGATGCCACCGATCCAGGTGATGGTGGACCGATCCGCTGCTCGGCATGTAGGCATCAGTACCCTGTGCGCGAAGGGATCGTGATCGTTCGGGAAACGGTGACCGCCAACAACGAGGTCGCTCAGTCGTTCTACAACAGTCCACTCTGGCCGAAATTCCGTTTCTGGGAATGGTTCACGTTCGTCAATCTCGGAGGAGAGCGGCGTGCCCGCTCTCGTGTGTTGCGGCACTTACCCCAGGGTGAACATCTCAAGCTCTTGGATATTGCGATTGGAGATGGTGTCTATCTTCCCTGGCTTCCTGAAAGCTGGTCGGTGGTTGGGGTTGATATCTCCGAGGTCCAGCTCGACTCTTGCCGAGACACGACTGCAAAGGGGAGAGATGTCACCCTTGTGCTGGGTGAAGCGGAGGATTTGCCAGTTCGTGACAACCAGTTCGATGCCGCGCTGAGTATCGGAGCATTTAACTACTTCAATGATCCCGAACAGGCCCTTCGCGAAATGGTCCGGGCGGTGAAGCCGGGAGGAACCATCGTCGTCTCCGACGAGGTTCCGGACCTGACGGATTATCTTCCGTTTCGCAAGATCGGCCTGGCAGGTATCGAGCGATGGCTCGTCTCACGGTTCATGAACCTCGGGGAGGAATTTGCCGAAATGGTCGAGCGGCATCGGAAGCTCGACGTCGAGGCGATCGCCCGACGTGTCCTCAGTGATTGCCATTTCGAACGCATCTGGCGAGGGGTCGGTTATGTCTTCGTGGGTCGCGTGCCCGAATGATCCGGAGCACAACCGTCCCAGGCATCTTGGCATGAGGGATCGTCAATGGGATACATGCGGTTGATCGTCCGTAACTTGCGAGGCCGACCGGCCCGGACGGTCTTGACGGTCCTCGGACTGGCCGTCGCGGTCTCGGCGGTCATGTTGCTCACGGGAATCTCGTGGGGCTTCGAGCAATCGTTCCTGGCGATTTATCGCGCTCGGGGGATCGATTTGATTGTGGTCCGGGCCGGGATCAGCGATCAACTTTCCAGCAACCTGGATCAGAATCTCGAGCAAGTGATTCGAGCAATCCCGGGGGTCGCTTCCGTAGCTCCCTCACTCATGGATGCCGTCTCGTTCGAGGAGGCGAACCTTGTCAGTGTGTTGGCGAACGGCTGGGAGCCCGGCGGCTTGTTGATTGAAGGCCTGAGAATTCTCGAAGGGCGGCCGCTCGACCCGTCGGATGGGCGACAGGTGCTGCTTGGTCGGGTCCTGGCCTTGAACCTGGACAAATCCGTGGGAGACTCCGTTGACATCGCCGGTGAACCATTTCAGGTGCTCGGCATTTATGAAAGTGACAGTTTGTTCGAGTCAGGAGGTCTGGTCATGCCCTTGCCCGAGCTTCAACGCATGATGGGGCGCGAGGGCCAGGTCACCGGGTTTGTCATCGTGGCCGATCCGCAGACCGACCCGCGTGCCCTGGGTCGGGAGGTTGAGCGTCAGGTGTCCGGTGTGGCGGTGGTCCCGTCACGTGACTACGTTCAAGGAAACCTTCAACTTCGGCTTGCCCGAGCCATGGCCACCGCCACAACGATGATCGCCTTGGTGCTCGGGTCAATCGGCTTATTGAACACGATGGCCATGGCCGTGACCGAACGCACGGGTGAGATCGGGCTGTTGCGCGCCCTCGGCTGGAGACGTAGCCGGATCATCCTGCTGTTGATGGGAGAAGCCGCGGGGTTGGGCTTGCTGGGGGTGATGGGGGGAACCGTGCTCGCCATTGCGGGAGCGAGGGCACTGGTGCTTTCTCCCACCTCACGGGGCTTCATCGAACCGAACCTCTCACCGATGATTCTGGGCATCGGCGTGGCGCTCGGGATCGGATTAACCTTGCTTGGCGGCCTCTATCCGGCTGTCCGGGCTTCTCGGCTGGAACCGACCGAGGCGCTTCGCCATGACTGAGCACGATCGGAACGACCAGGTCGACCACCCCCTGCTCCGGGGTGACTCGCTGGTCAAAACCTATCCCGACGGCGACGTGAAGGCGCTTCGGGGCGTTTCGGTCTCGGTGGGAGCGGGGGAGTTCGTGGCGATCACCGGTCCGTCAGGATGCGGCAAGAGCACCTTGCTGCACCTGCTTGGTGGACTCGATCGCCCGACGTCGGGCACGGTCTCTTACAAGGGAACTCCCCTCTCGGGGCTCGACCTTGACAATTATCGAGCGTGCGAGGTTGGCTTTGTGTTTCAGGCGTTTCACCTGATCTCGACCTTAACGGCCCTGGAGAATGTCCAGATCCCGATGTTTCCCGGTGGCCGTCCCCGAGCCGAGCGTCCCAGCGTGGCGCGCAGGCTGCTTGAGGAGGTTGGCCTGCCGCATCGTGTCGGTCATTTGCCCCCCAAGCTTTCCATCGGCGAACGACAGCGGGTGGCGATCGCCCGGGCCCTCGCCAACGAACCGTCTCTGCTGCTGGCCGACGAGCCGACGGGGAACCTTGACTCACGGTCCCAGCAGGAGATCCTTGACCTGCTCGCCAAGCTCCGGGCCGAGCGGTCGATCACCTTGCTGATTGTGACCCATAGTCCCGAGGTCGCTGCTGCAGCCGATCGTGAAATTCGCATGAAGGACGGGCAGATTGTTTCCTCTTGACCATATCGATGGGTTCGCTCGTGAGGTTCGCCCGGGATCAGGGGGAGAACTCCTTCGAATTCCTCCTCGGGAAGGTGTCGCTGTCGTCTGTCTGATTGCGAGTGATCAACAGACCCCCTCAGGAACCAAGATGAGCCGGGATTGTTCGGCATTGAAATCCGTTCGATGAGGGACGTTTTGGTGTTGCGACCGAACATTTTCTTCGTGCAGACGTAAAAAGCACCAAAAGATTCGGTCGTGCCGAGCGTATACACTAAGGTTGGTCAACCTCGGCCGTTTCGAAAAGAGTCGGAGAACCTGACGGCCTGTCGGAGTGTCTCTTGCTTCGAGCCAAGCGGCTTGCCCCTGTCGGGTGGTGTCGGCAAGGCTGAATCGTGTGAAGGACTGTTTCCATGCCAAATCAATCTTCGAACAACCATGTGGCTGATGGTCCCGCAGCCGCGTTACGGGACCTTGCTTCCCAAGCTTATCGGGTGTTGAGAGTCGAATCGCCGCAAGACAGGCTCGAAGTTCTCGCCTTGCTCGACCAGATCGGTGAGGTGCGTCGGGTGTTCGAGCAGGACGCCAATGGTCAGTTGCTCGACTGGTTCGACCAACTGGAGGTTCGGGTGGGCGGATTGCTCGACGAGTGCGATCCGGACATTCTCTATCCCTCGACCGATCCTTCGCACTGTCACGAAGTTGGCGTCGCGTGACGCCCGGAGTCGTTGCCGATCTGGTCGGCTCGACTCCGATCCCTTTCGCGACTTGCCTTGCATTGCCGTGACGTGCCGATCCTGCCTTGCTCCTCCTTTTTGCCTGCCCTCCTCCGACTCCCTCCTCTCGGGTCTTCTTCTGAGTCGAACGTTTTCTTCAATAGGTCGCACCGGCCTGGGGGTCTCGATCTGCGCCGAGGAACCGAGATCGGTTCCTCGGGTGGCAATCTTCTGTCTGCGGGGGTTTGCCAGTCAGGAATCTTGTCCTCGCCCGAACTTACGGAGTGGCCTGGGTTTGTTCCGAAAGGAAGGCCAGCAGGTCGGCGGCTTGCTGAGGCGTGAGTGGGGCCAGGAGTCCTTCGGGCATCAGGGACTGAGGGATGGTCTTGAGCTCCTCCACCTCATCGGCAGAGACCCTGAGCGTTTGGCCCTTTGCATCCTTCAAGGCGACACCCTGTGCGGTTTGCTCCACGAGCATTCCTGTGAGAATTTGCCCGTCTGTGGTGGCCAGAAGATAGCTGACGTAGGGCGGTTCGACCGTCGCCGACGGCTGCACGATATGGTGCATTAACTCCTGGCGCGAGTACTTCGCGCCGATGCCGTCGAGATCGGGGCCGACCATCGTGCCTTCCCCATTGATCCGGTGGCAGGTCCGGCACTGGGCCTCGTTCCCTTCAAGAAAGAGTCGACGGCCACGATCGGTGTCTCCTGTCAGCGAGAGCAGGGCGATTCCATCGAACGATTCGCCAAGCCGCTCCAGGCGATCCGAGGCGGGAACGAACCGCTCGAACAGGTCGCGGACTTCGACCGAGGGGGCCGTGCGGGCCATCGCCACCAGTTCTTCGACGACCGGAGGAGCGATGGCTCCCTCGTCGATCCGTCGAAGCAGGGCCAGGGCACCTCGAACGCTGGCGCTCGCCTGTGCAAATGCGGCGGCTCGGGTGACGGGGTCGGTCCCTTCGGCCCGGCAAAGGACGTCCAGGCCTTCGGAAACCTCGGCCGAAAGGCTGCGGAACGGATCGGCCGGCGCTTCTGACTCTCCCTCATCGGTCAGGCCGGCGATCCAGCGGTGCATGAGGTCGAGCGCCCGGACATCCACTTCCGACGAGCCGACGCGGGGCATTCGACCTGCCCCCAGCTTGGCCATGCGGAAGAGCACGAGGGAGCCGAACGGGTCGCCCGGTGCGACGATCCGGGCATCGTCGATGCCGAAGCTCCCCTGGACCGGTTCGACGCCAAGCATCCCTGTCTCCGCCAGCGATCGATCAAAAGTAAGGTTCAAATTAGCGGATCCCCCTGCCCCGAACCGGTGGCAATGGGCGCAATTGACCTGAAGGTACGAGCGGGCCCGAGTGTCGAGGTCAAGGGCCTCGTTGTATGGATTGGCCAGCCTCGGGAGTGCCTCAGGACCCTCGGGCAGCGGCTCCTGAAACAGCCCAAGGTGCTCGAACATGCGAATCTGTTCGACCGTCTGCCCCTCTCCGGCCGTGGTTGTGTTGAGTTGCAGCGTGTTGGCCGTCAGTGGGGTGGCCGACTGTCGGCCGAACAGCAACCCCTCTCCGGCCCACGGATTGTGGCAGAGCAAGCATTCCGAGCGAGGGGCGATTCGGTGGGTGATCGTCCGGGAATCGTCGAGCGTGATCGTCACCGATTCCCCCTCGGGGCCGACGAGAGTGGCGTCGGTCTGTTCCTCATTCCAACGGTATGAGTATGCTCGCCAACGCTCGTCTTCGAGGTGCAACACCTGCGTTTCCAGCCGCCTCGGAGCGGAATCGGAGGAACCTTCGGAGGTGGCATCCACGTCGAGCAGGACCGTTCGGGCAAAGACCGAGCCGTCGGGGTAGGTCCAGAGGCCGTCTCGGGTCCAGGTAATTCGGTCGAGGTTCGGCACGGCCATGAGTCGGTCGGCGTCGGTGCCATCGCTCCAGACCGGGGCGTTGATCTGATAGCGCAGTACGCCGGGGGCCGGTTCCAGATCGGCGACCGAGGCGAACAGACCGGTTTCGCTCAGTCGTCGGGGAAATTGCACGTTCGGCTCTGCGGCGTCTGGGTTCGGAACGAGTCGATAAATGCGGTTCGTCTGTTCGTAATCGAGCAGGTAAAGCTCGCCCGATCGGTCTTCACCGAAGGCAACCAGCCGCAACGGTGTCTCGGCCAAGACCTCGTGCCAGGTCACGGCCTCACCATCGAAGCGAAGACCCCATAGCGTGCCGGTCTGGAAGTCGCCGTAGATGTAGGCCCCCCGAAGCTCGGCCAGGCGATCGCCTCGGTAGACGAACCCGCCCGTTACCGAGGCAGCCTCGGAGTGCGGGTGATCGACAATCGGGGGAGAGATCGGCGTCGGGCCTCTCGGAGCGTCGGGCATGACCGGCTGACGGCCTTCCATGATGCTCCAGCCGTAGTTGCCACCTCGCTCGATGCGGTGAACCAGCTCCCAGAGTTCCCATCCCACGTCGCCGAGCCAGAGGTCGCCCCCTTCGCGGTCGAAGCTCATGCGCCAGGGATTGCGGAAGCCATAAGCCCAGATCTCCGGACGGGCGCCGGGCAGGTCCACGAACGGGTTGTCCGGAGGCACCCGATAGGCGAGCCCGGCGTCCTGAGCGTCCACGTCAATGCGCAAGACCTTCGACATCAAGGTCGTCATGTCCTGCCCAGCCAGGAACGGGTCGGGAGGACTCGGCGCCGCCCCGTCTCCGCTGGAGATGTACAGATAGCCGTCGATCGGGCTGAACTTCAACGAGCCGCCGTTGTGACCTCCCGAGTACCAGGTGATCAGAATGCGTTCGCTGTCCGGATCGACCCGAAGGGGATCGTTCGAGTTGACCCGGAACTCGGAGACGCGGGTGCCGTCCTCCTCGTCGTGGCCGATCGTATAGCAGACGAACAGGCGGCCGTTCTGTGCAAACTCCGGGTGGAAGGCCAGACCATAAAGATTCGTAAACCTAGGATGTCGAGGTCTGACGTCGAACATCACATCCGTTGTGACTGCTTGCAATGGGTCGTCCGGAAAGGTCAGGATCTTGCCCCCCAGCTCGGCGATGGCCAGGCGATTGGTCCCCGGCACGGAAACCAGCTCGACCGGTCGGTCGAAGGTCAGGTGCGGGAACGCCACCTCCACCGAGTACGGCCGAGGCGGTTCGGGAGAGCCGACCATCCGGGACGTCGTCCAGGGAAACCGCTCCTGGGCGTCGGAGTCGTTGGAAACGGTCTGAGGGGGAGCGTGAGCTTCGGCCGTGATCGTTGAGGCGGACGGTTCATCGAGGTTCCTACCCTCGGCACCCAGCAACGCTATTGCAGCGAAGAAAGGTCCGATGGCGATTCCGATGGGCCAGATCCCTCGTCTCATGGCGATTGGTCTCACTCGTCCGCATCGATGCGAATAGGGGGGCGGAATTGATGATCCCGTCCAGGCTCGGACAGGTGCGATGTGTCAGATTGGGGACCAAAGGTGAGTGGTTCGAAGCAATAGCTCACGTAACGATGAACACGAAACCTCATCGTACGCCGCCACTCGACGCGAGTCGAGCCGCTGCGGAACGGCTTTCGGAATCCTCCGGTCTGGCTTCGATCACGAGGCGGTACCAGGCTAGCGCTTCCCGAAGCCTTCCCGATCGCTCGCGTTGGTGGGCAATCCGACGAAACAGTTCAGCGTGTTGCGGATCACCAAGATTCGCAAGGCGATTGGCCTCGTCGTAGAGTGACGGAACCTCGCTCTTCGACTGCTCGGCCGATTCCAGCATTGCCGCGAGTTGATCAGCCTCGGCGTGATCTCCCGAGAGGCGTAGGGCCCGGCTCAGGCGGTAAATCAGGCGGAGATCTTCGGGTGCCTCCTCAACCGCGTGTCGGTAGAACAACGCCGCGCCGTTCCAGTCTCCGCGTTCCTGAGCCACCCGCCCCCGGTGCCTTGCGAATCGAGGCGATTCGGCCAGAACGGACGGCAGCAAGGCAATCGTCTCTGCCATCAGATCCAGCTCCCCCGCATCGTCGAGTCCTGTCAGCAGGGCATCCCAGGCATCGACATCTTCGGGTCGGCGTTGCACCTCGGCCCGGAGCAGGGCGAGTCCTTCCTGCGCCCGGCTGTCTCGGACCAGGGCGAGGCCCAGAGCGATGACTGCGTGAAGGTCGTCCGGGGCCTGTTCCACGACCGGCTCGAACCGCTCGACGACCGCACCTGGCGCGAGCGGCATCACGTCTTGGCGGACCAGCTCCAGCAAGAGCTGAACACGATCATGAGGGTCGGGCTCAACCTCGTGCAGTTGCAAGGCGAGACGTTGGCCGTCAGCCTCTCGGCCCTGCAGATAATAGAGATCGAGCAGTGACCAGCCTGCCTCGGGAACGGTCGGATCAAGCCGAATCGCGTCGAGCCAGGCTGCCTCAGCCTCGCCCGTCCGCTGGCGGTAATAGCTGGCTTTGCCTCGGTACAAGGCAGCGATTGCTGCCAGTGCCGGCTCTTCGAATTGAACCTGACGCAGATGGTCCGCCGCCCGATTCGCCCGATCAAGCCGGAGTTCCGCCCCTTCCTTTCCTTCTGGAACAGGACGATCGAGGAGCAATTGAGCCGCGAGCAAATGGGCCCGGGGATCGGAACCTCTTGCCTTGATTGAAGCGTTGATGCGTTCCTCCGCCTCGTCGAAGCGTCCAGCCGCCGCAAGCGCCGCCGCGTCTTCAAACGTTGGAGAGGGTCGGAGCATCACCCAGCCGGCCAGGCCGATTCCTGCAAGCAAGGCCACCCAGCACAGGGCGATCGCAACGGAACCGAACCCGAGTCGAGCACTCATTCGGCACGCTCCCGGGGCATCACCCGATCTCGATCGTCGAGGGTTTCGAACACGCGGTGATGCTGATCGATTGCCGGTTCCGACAGCTCGGATTGACCACCACCAGGCCACTGAATGACCAGGCGGTCAATGCGATCGGCTTCACCAAGACCAATCAAAATGCGCGGATCATTGGAAGAGAGATAGCTGCCACCCCCCTTGACGAGGCGTCGGATAACCCGATCGCTCAGGTGAACCTCGACCGAGGCCCCGACGATCGGCCGGTTCCCCGCGCCGATCAACTCCAACCGGACCCAGTGGCCGGGGTCCGATTCGTTCAGGAGGACCGATGGGGGACCGTCCATGCGATTGACGACGATGTCCAGATCGCCGTCGTTGTCCAGGTCGCCGAAGGCGGCCCCCCGGAGAACGTGTAACGCCCCGAAGAACGGGCCAGGACCGTTGACCCGCTGGAAGCGGCCGGTGCCCAGATTTCGCCAGACCTTCGAGGGTTCGGCGTACGATACCTCCTGTCCGAGGGCGGGCAAGTTATCATCCACATGTCCGTTGAAAACGATCAGATCGGGGCAGCCGTCGTTGTCCAGGTCGGCCAGGGCACAGGCCCAGCCGACCTCGGGCATGGAATCGTTCACAATGCCGGCCCAGGCGCTCACGTCGTGAAACAAACCGTCACCGAGGTTCCGGTACAGGGTGTTGTAATCGCCTCGAAAGTTGGTGACAACCAGCTCCGGCAGGCCGTCTCCGGTGATGTCCTCGGCATCGACCCCCATCCCGGCCTGATCAAAGCCGGATTCGGATCGTGACGCCCCGGAGAGTTCGGTCACGTCCTCGAAGGTTCCATCACCCCGGTTCAGGAAGAGAAAGTTCGGGCAGAGGTCGTTGGCAACATAAAGATCGGGCAACGTATCGCCGTTCAGGTCCGCGGCGACAACCCCAAGCCCACGTCCGTCAAGCCGGAGAATGCCGCTTGATTCCGTCATGTCTTCAAACGTGCCGTCGCCGCGATTGCGGAGCAAATCATGGCGATCCGGTGTAATCGAGAGGGGAGAGCAATATGTGCGGACCCCCTTCGCCTCGTCACCACAGAAACGTTTGGCGTCGTCTTCGGACCAGCGGCCATATCGTGTCACATAAAGATCAAGGTGTCCGTCTCCGTCGTAGTCGAGCACTGCAGCACCCGAGTGCCAACCGTCGAGATCGGCCCCCGAGCCGGCGCTGACGTCACGGAAGGTGCCGTCGCCGTTGTTCAGGAAAAGCATGTTCGGGCCAAGGTTCGCAAGGTACAGATCCGGCGTTCCGTCGCCATCGAAGTCGCCCACCACAACACCATGACAGAATCCTCGTACGCCAACCCCGGCCGGTTCGGTCACGTCTTCAAATCGACCGTTGCCGAGATTCCGATAGAGGCGATTCCCGACCGCATCCGAGGAGACGTCCATCGGAAGTTCTCGGGTCGAGCAAAAATAGAGGTCGAGATTCCCATCACCATCGTAGTCGAGCATCGCCACCCCGCTGCCGTTAGCCGTCGGGAAGTACTTCTCGACGCTATTACCGCTCCGGTGGACAAAGTCGATCCCTGTCTCGGCCGTGACTTCGCGGAACCGGATCGTCCCCACCTGTTCCGGGGGCGGTTGAAACTCGGGAAGTCTCGGTGCATTCGGGTCGAGAAACCCCATTCCCGAGCCCGCAGCCTCAGACCGAACGTCCTTCGAGGCATCCCGGCGTCCGACCCCCACGTCTCCCTCCGAATCCGGCCCGGTAGGTTGACACGCGGGAAGACAGAGCAGAATCAGACCGCAGACGATCGAACCAAAAGGCGATCGAGGCCAGTATCGACTCGTGATGGGACGTGAAACGCCGACTATGATTTGCATCATCACCGCGCTCAGGGGGACTGCGGAGCTGTTCCGGATTTGCGTTGATTGGCCAGACGTTGATAGTGTTCGGCCTTCTCCCGTTGACCAAGCCGTCGGTAGGCAAGGCTCAGCCCGTAGCACGGTTCCGGAGCCTCAGGAGCGAGTTCCGCAGCCTTGCCCAGAAGCCGCACCGCCTCGTTCGGATCTCCGTCTCGCAACGCCGCGTTGCCCAGATTCAGCCAGGGGCTCGGCAGTCCGGGATCCCAGGAAGAGGCCAGTTGCCAGCACTGAACCGCCTGGTCAAGTTTCCCTTCATGCTCATAGCAGCGAGCGAGTAAATCCATGAAGCTCGCATCTTCCGGATGGTCGTTGAGGGCACGACGAAGATGACGAGATGCGTCGGAGGAGCGACCCAGATTCAAGAGACTGTTGGCCAGGTATCCCCAGAACATTTGTCGAGGATTGAGCGGCATCTCGACCAGATTCGGGTCGAGCGTCAAGACCTGTTCAAACTCCTCGGCCGATTCCTCGAACACCCCGCCGTTATAGGCGATCACGCCCTTCAGGGTATGGCCGATGACCGCGCCGTCGGCAATCCCAATCAGTCGATCCGCAAGTCGAGTTGCCTCAGGAACATTGTCCCGAGCGATTTCCAGGGCAGCCAACCGCCGAAGCGCAAGCACATCCTCGGGTGCCTGATCAAGAAGTTGGCGATAGATTTCCGCTGCCTCGTCACGCCGCCCTATGTTGAGGAAACCATCAGCTCGGGCGTGGAGGTCTTCTGTCCCGAACGGTGGACCCGCGCGTTCGAACAGGGGTTCGGCTCGATCAATCCGGGACATACGGCTCAAACTGCGAGCAGCCAGTAACAGCGCCTGGCGATCGTTGGGCTGTTGCTTGAGCACCTCCAGGGCCGCTCGGTGTGCCTTCGGATAGGCGTTCAACGCATAAGCGTCTTCCCCCGAACTTAAGAGGTCGGACCGCGCCTTGGACCGGATTACCGCTGCCGAAGCTGCGACCACCAGGGCAAGACCCATCAGCGTGGCCAGCGCAATGGCGGCTCTCCTATGCATCATGCAACTCGCTGGGCTCGAACACGAGACGCGATGTCGAACAGACTCTGACCGAATCGTGAAACATCGGTCTGGGATTGTTCAGACGCCCGGGGGGCAAGAAAGCATGCCCCCCGGGCGCGTGCGTTCAGAACTCACGAATGCGAAGATCAGAACTGATCTGCGCTGATGACCTCGCCCCCGGCGACTGTGCCGAGCGCGGCCCAGGTCACAGGATTGACGGTGGACTTCACGAAGCGAACCGTGCCGTCCATGAACAGGACGTTCACGCCGCCGGGGTGCTGTGAGCTGGCCGCAAGCGCATTGAGTGCGGCGGCTCCCGGCTGGCCAACCCCGGGATAGTAACATGCCCGGCGATTCGGGGTTTGCGTATGAGAATACGTGCACGACTGTCCCGAAGGCCACCAGTCACCCTTCCAGGTCCAGTTCCTGGTCAATCCGCCCTGTTGGCAGTCGATCCCCTGCTGAACGTCCTGGTTCACCTGGCCCGCGTAGGCCGTCGCTGCGGTCGGCGAGGTGTAGGTCTGGAGGAGACCATCGGCCGACTGTGCCGGTGGCAAGCCGTCTCCCTTGATCCACTCGCTAAAGATCGCGGTGTTGCTCGTGCCGTCTCGGAACGAAGCGATCGTAATGACCCGTTCGGCATTGAGCGCCGGTCGGCTCGAGAATCGAGGATCCGCCGTCGAAATGTTCCAGCCGGGGAAGTAGGCCGGTCCGTTCAATTGTCCCGGTCCCGTGGGAGCCCGATACGGGTTTGTCCCCACGTTGAACGGATAGCTGAACCCACCGATCAACTGAATCGGTCCGCCCGGAAAGAAGGCCATCCCGGTGAGATTGCCCTGGCCCTCGTCTGACGGACAAAGGAACGAGTTGATCTGGTTTGCCACGGCCGAGGCATTGGCAACTGTCCAGTAAGTGCCCGCCGCGGTGGAGCCGTTGAACGACGGAACGAGGTTTCCTCCCGGACCTCCCCAGCGCTCACCAAAGTTCCAGTTGATCGTGTTGTAAATCGTTCCCAGTTCCAGGAATGGCAGGAGCCGGGAGTGGACCGACCACTGCTGGCCCGCATTATCTCCCCCGAGCGGACTCGGGGCATAGCAAATCATGGTAGGAGGCAATGAGCTGTTGGCCGACTCGTAATTGGCCATCGCCAGCCCAAGCTGCTTCAGATTGTTCGTACACTGTGCCCGGCGAGCGGCCTCTCGGGCACTCTGAACGGCCGGCAGCAATAGCGCGATCAAGACCCCAATGATGGCGATGACCACCAGCAACTCAATCAAGGTAAACCCTTGGCGTTGGCGAATCATAAAAAAGCCCTCTTATAGGGAATCGATTCTTCGAAGTAACGCTCTGTCGTTGCATCTGTCACCCGGCCCAACCGAACCAGGGCGGTTGGCGACACACCAACCCCGATGCCGGGAGGGGCTGCTCATCCTCCGTCGGATTGCATGGCCCCATTCGCCGAAGTCTCCCCGTTGTCGCATCGGGTTACGATGGAGGCTGAGTCGCGCCTTGCATTTGCTGTTGGTAATACTCATCCATCGAGGTCGGGGCATCGGGAGGCACCACCGTCTCCGTGTCCCGAATGCCTTCCTCGTTCGGCTCACCTCGGCAACCCGAGAAGGCCAACACCATCGCCCCGACGAATCCGATGAGAACGAACCGTCCCGATCCAACAGTGAGCCGCATCGCGAGCCTCCTCGCAGGTACATGAACACGTGTTTGGTAACGTGTTTTGTTAAGATCGCGTGAAAGTTGATCGGCGCGCACAATTCAAACCCTCCTCTCAAGGTTTGAGTGAGGTTTGCCCGCGTGCGCAATCACTTTCTTGACCGGTACGAACGGCAAGCACCCGGACGGGCTCAGCAGGCAGCCCCGGGACAGATGGTGAGTGTCATCAGCGATCGATCCGTACGCAATCGAGGTGATCGATCTGATTGGGACTCAACGCTTAAGTCGTGTTCCCTTGATCGGAAAACACGCAGCACTCGATGGGGAAAACTCGCTGAAACGCGTTCCTCACCCTGGCACGACAGGATACCGTTGCGAATTCAGAAAATGGGGGGATTTGCGAGAATTCGCTCGCGGTAGTGTATCCTGACCGTCAAACCTGTCAAGGACTTTTCACGAAATTCGTGTCATGTTTTGCTCCACTTTCAGACGTCTCTTCGCGACCATGTCACCATTCGAGCTCAATGTCGATGTTTCTGGGTCGCGAGCCTGAGAGCGGGGGACGATTGTGGCCCTGCCTGCGCTCTAGCTGCGTTGCGATCGAGGGGCGCGGGTGAGTTGCATGTGACGGATCGACCAGGTCGCGAGCAGGGCGACCAGCAGTGCGACGCTGAGATGCGCGAACAATCGGGGAAGGGCTGAGGAGGCAAGAGGATGGGTTGTCTTGGCGGTCGGAAAGAGCAAGGCCGCCAGGATTTCGAAGACCACCACTCCGCACACGACTCCCAGACACCCGCCGAAGACGGCTTGTCCCGCACGTCGCCAGCCTCCCGAGGCCAAACCGAGGGCGAGTCCTCCGAAGAAACCGGCGGGTAGCCACATCCCTCCGTGCAAGAGCAAGGGCGTTAACATGTCCTTTGAATAATTAGCCGACGATGCCCGGAAGATCT
The DNA here is from genome assembly GCF_012958305.1 of Tautonia rosea. Taxonomy (NCBI): domain Bacteria; kingdom Pseudomonadati; phylum Planctomycetota; class Planctomycetia; order Isosphaerales; family Isosphaeraceae; genus Tautonia; species Tautonia rosea. Next base: position 256,992 of record NZ_JABBYO010000004.1, read on the forward strand.
CGTGAAAGAGTTCCGTCAGCGCATAGGTACTGGCGGCCCCCGCAAGTCCTCCCAGCACGGTGGCAAGGGCCACAGCCGAAACGGTTTGTGACCTTGATCGACCGGCCATCCCGCCTGCCACCCCGAGACAGAGCCCGAGCGCTGCGGCCAGCACTCCATACGCGACCGTCGCCGATCGCGTCGTGGCCTCATTCATCTGCCGTCGTGTTTCGGCCGTGGCGGTTTCGAGCGATTGACGCAAACTGTCGTCCATCTGGAAACCCGGCTTGAAGCCGACGAGCGCCAGTTCTCCTGCTCCCCAGCCCATCAGCGCGGCAACGAGCCCTGCCACCACGACCCATGCCCAGATCCACGGACTTGGCGGCCCAGTCGAAGGATCAGCCCCTCCGCTCGTCTGCTCATTTGCGCAGGAGGGGCTCGACCCACCCAGGGGGGCGGAATCGGATGTGATCGGTTCCATCAATTCATTCTCCGCGCAGGAAACTCTGAGATGCGTTTCGCGATTCTGCGCAGTCTTCCCCGCGGATGATCCTAATCATCCGAGGCAAGCAAGTCCAAAACTCTTCCAAAAAAATCCCAACGATTCCCGAATTGGGGAGACGAGCGATGGCCCGATGGGTACTCGACCGATGCCCTCTTGCGAGGTTGAAGGCCGGCCACATCTGCGTTCAGGCTCCCGAACTGCGGACCTCTCACTCGATGGGCCTTGCTTCCTCGGTTCAGGAAAGCACGTATCCTTCGGCCAAAGATTGAAACTGTCGGATCTGCTCGGCTTGCCAGGCATCATCCCGGCCGAGCTCCTCCGCCAGGACGGCGGCGACCTTCGGGGCGGCGTCGAGGCTCGCTCGGGCGTCGAGCAGCAGGCAGCGGGATCGACGGGCAAGCACGTCTTCGACCTTCCGGGCCATCTCGAAGCGAGCCGCCCAGGCCACCTCGCCCACTCGGGTGGACAGATTCGGGTGCAACGGCTCATCCAATCCGGGTTTCGAGTGCAGCAAGGCCCGCAGTTCGGGAGCATCCGAGCCGTACTCGGCCAGCGAGTCCTCGGCAGGAGCGTCGGTTGCCCCTCGGAGCCGCAGCGAGGCCGTCTTGCACGGCCGTTGCGGCAATTCGCCGACCTTTGCGGCGCGATCGACCGCGTTCGATGCCATGACGCGGTAGGTCGTCCACTTACCGCCGGTAATCGTCACCAGGCCCGAATCGGAGACCAGCACCGAGTGTTCCCGAGAGAGCTTGGCTGTCGATTTGACCCCGGCGTGATCGATCAAGGGCCGAAGTCCGGCGAAGACGCTCCGCACATCCTCCGGTCCGGGCCTCCTGGCCAGATAACGTCCCGCATGATCGAGCATGTAGATCACTTCCTCGGGCGAGGGCTTCGGCTCAATCGGGAGGCCCTCAACTGGCGTATCGGTGGTGCCGAGGATCACCCGATCGAGCCAGGGGATTAGGAAGAGGACTCGCCCGTCATCGGTCTTCGGCACCATCACCGCGGTCGAACCCGGCAAGACCGATCGGTCGAGCATCAGGTGAGACCCTCGGCTCGCCCGGATCATCGGTCGGGCGTCGAGCTGGTCAAGATGGCGGATCGTATCGGCGAAAACCCCTCCGGCATTCACGACCACCCGGGCCTTGATCGACAACGCCTCGCCGGTTTCCTCGTCTCGCGCCTCGACTCCCGAGACCCGGCCGTTCTGGTGGACGATCTTCGTCACGGGAGCCCAGTTCAGGGCCGTCCCTCCCTGATCGAGAACGGTTCGCATCAGGGCGATGGCCAGTCGGGCATCGTCGAACTGACCGTCGTAGTAGAGAATCCCGCCGCGAAGCCCTTCGGTTCGCAAGGTCGGGACACGCTCCTGCGCCTCGCCCGCGCCGATCCATCGCGATCGGCCGAAGCTCCGGCTCCCGGCAAGCAGGTCGTACAGCGTCAATCCGGTGGCATATTGCAAGAGGTCGAACTGGGAATACGTCGGCACCAAGAACGGACTGGCGAAGACCAGATGCGGGGCATTCTCTCTCAGCCTCCCCCGCTCGCGGAGTGCTTCGCGGACCAGCCCCACCTGCCCATTGGCCAGATAGCGCACGCCGCCGTGCACAAGCTTCGTGCTTCGGCTGGATGTCCCCTGCGCGAAGTCTCTGGCTTCAAGGAGCAGGGTCTTGTAGCCGCGAGTGACGGCATCGAGTGCCGTTCCGAGCCCGGTCGATCCTCCTCCCACGACGACCAGATCCCAGGTCGAGCCGTCCCGGATCGCGTCGAGCATCTGGCTGCGCATGGGGTTGCTTCTCCTCGTTGAATAGCGATCGGACCCGGATTCCAGCGCTCGATTCGCCGATCTGCCGATCAAGGCGTTCGATGCCCCGAGTGTGCCCCTTCTCCGGTCCTTCGACCACCCGATTCCCCGCGAGCGGCGGCGATCGCAGCCCGAGCTTTGGCCTCTTCGCGGTCAATCCGGCGGATCATGGCCGAGATCCCGAGGTCCGCCAGCCCCGGTACGATCCGGAAGAAGGCTCCCATGAGCCGAACCGGCCAGACGACCCGACGACGAATTGCCAACCGAGGCCGAGGCGTATCGACCAATCGGATAATCCGCTGAGCCGTCTCGTCGACCGAAGCCGAGAGAATCGCCGGAGGTCGGTCGCGCATGGCGTTGTACACGGTGCCGGGAGGAGCATGATCGACCTGACGTCCCGATTCCTCCCCCAGACGGCCGACCGCGTCGAAAAACTCGGTTTCCACGGGCCCCAACTCGACCATACAGACCCGAACCCCCTGCACTGCCACCTCTCGCCGGAGGGCATCAGACCAGTAGGCCAGACCGGCCTTGGTCGCCCCGTAGGCGCCGAGCATCGGGTTGGGAATTTGCACGATGGCCGATCCGATGGAGATGATGACTCCTTTGGACGCGATTAAATGCGGAAGGGCCAGCCGCGTGAGCATGATCGGCGCATGAAAATTGACCTCGAGCTGCATCCGAAGGTTTGCCGGGTCAGACCGGCCGAAATAGTCGGGCAGGCCGATCCCGGCATTGTTGATCAACGCATCGAGGCGTCCGAAGTACTCGACAGTTCGCGCGACGATCCGGGCCGGGGCGTCGGGATCGGCCAGATCCTCGACAATTACCAGAGCCGAGGCTCCCTGGTCCTGAACCTCCCGAGCCACTTGTTCCAGTCGATCTCCCCGCCGGGCGACGATCGCGAGATGATGACCTCTCCTGGCCAGCGCTCGAGCCATTGCGGCGCCAAGTCCCGACGAGGCCCCGGTGATCAAGACGGTCCTGGGCCTGCTGGTTTCGGCCATCCGATTCTCCCTGCCGATTGCCCCGTCGGGACCGGGCATTGCATCCGTATTGCGGGCACGACCACACCCACCGAGGCGTGCCGATCGCCGTGTCAGCGAAGCCCGGAAAGCAAGCGTCCCAGGTCGCGCGCAAAGGCATCCACGAGCAAGGGCATGTAAACTCGTCTGCGGAGGTGATAATCGGCCTCCAGACAGCGTTCGACCAGCAAATAAACATCTTCGGGTTCAAGCCGATCGGCCAGGGCGGCGGCGGCTCGACGGTCGGACGGGTCGGGAGCCGGCGGATCAAGCCCAGCACCTTGCCAAAGCACCCCTCGGAAAAACCGGGCCAACTCGCCGAAGATCGCGGCGGCTCGGGTGCGCTGGGCGAGGCTCTCCTTGCCCGCATCCTTGATGAACTCCTCCAATCGGCGGGCCAGGTCCGGCGCATCAAACGGCCGGGCGTCGGCCAGTTCGTCGACCAGTCGGCGTCGGAAGCTCGTCAGCTCCGGGTCGGCCAGGCTGAGGGCTCGGGACACGCTCCCCTCGCCGAGCTGAGCGAGCCGGTCGGCCTCACCCGGATCGGCCTCGGGGTCCCGATCGCGGAGGATTGCGGCCAGTTCCTCCTCGGGCAACGGGTCGAACCGCACGACCCGGCAGCGTGAGAGGATCGTATCAAGCTGCAACTCCGATGACGTACCGATGAGGATCAAGACCGCGCCGTCTGGCGGTTCCTCCAGAGTCTTCAGGAAGGCATTGGCCGCTTCCTCATTGAAATGATCGGCATCGTCCACGATGGCCACCTTGCGAGCCCCTCGCATGGGTTTCAGGCTCAGGTCGTGGCAGAGGTCCCGGATGACGGCGATCGGTAGCTCGTGCTTCTCCTCGGGGCGGCCAACCTCGTGCAGGTCGGGATGATCGCCCGAGACCACCTGACGGCACGCCGCGCACTCGCCGCAAGGGTCGAGCAACCCCTCGGCCCTTCGCTCGCAAAACAAAGCCTGGGCCAGCCTCCTTGCGAAGGTCCGCTTCCCGATTCCCTCCGGTCCGACGAACAGCAGCGCATGAGGGAACCGGCCGCTGGACGCCGCCCGGCGCAGGTCCTCCACCACCCGATCATGACCGCGGACCGATCCCCAGGACACGCAGCACCTCTCCTTCGATCCGGTGGGCGACCTCATCCGGCGCCTTCGCGCCGTCAATCACGACGATCGGAGCCGGATAGGACCGGGCCGCCTCAAGAAATCCGTTGCGGACGAGGGTCCGATAGTCCTCCCCTCGGTCCTCGATCCGGTCCCTCGGCCCTCCGGTTCGGGAGCGAGCAACGGCCTCGGGCACGTCGATCAACAGGGTCAGGTCGGGCATCACTCCCCCGGTCGCCGCCTGTCCCACGCTCCAGAGCTCCTCGACCTCCAGCCCCCCGGCATACCCTTGATAGACCACGTTACTGAGGAGATAGCGATCCGACACGACCACTCGCCCCGCTTCCAGAGCAGGGCGAATGACCTGCTCGACCATCTGGGCCCGACTAGCCATGTAAAGCAGCATCTCAGCCCGCATGCTCATCGGAACGCTGGCTCTATCGAGCAAGAGGCTGCGGAGCCGGTCGCCGAGTCGCGTACCGCCGGGATCGCGGCACGAGACGACGCCCAGGCCGAGCCGTTGCAGCGTTTCGGCCAATCGGGCAGCCTGGGTCGACTTGCCTGCGCCGTCGGGCCCTTCCAGACAGAAAAAAAGCCCCTTCGCGACACGAGCGGGGTCCAGGTCGTTCGGGAGCTTGGGGGGAAAAGAAGTGCTCATGCGAAATTCAACCGCTCGCGGCAACCGGGCCGAGGGGGATTGCTCACTCGATCGGACCAGCTCCTCATCGTCCCGGCCCTCGGACCGGCTCGCCGGTGAGCCACTCGTGGGCGTCGGCAAAGAGTTGACGGATCTTGGCGTGGTAAAGCAACCGGGAAATCTCCTCGAAGGTCCCCCAGCGGTGCCAGTGGCCGAACGGGTCGGCCGTGTGCTCGGCCGAGCAGGCCAGCGTTGAGGCGTCGTGCACCTCGACAATGTAATACACGACCGTCTTGAGGACCTTCCGCCCCTGGCGAAGATAGGTGTACGAGAGGCTCCGCTCGAAGCCTTGCCGGAAGCTCCAGTCGCTCAGCGAGGTTTCTTCCTGGAACTCGCGCGCAGCAGTTTGCGTGGTAGTTTCGCCCGGGTCCATGCCCCCTTTGGGAAACTCCCAGCGGGCCCTCGGGTTACGGACCGTGGCCGAGTGGAGCACCAGATACCGCGGGATTCCATCCTCGGCGATCCGGAACGGAATCACGCCGGCGGATCGCTCGAAGAAGGGACTCATGGTCAACGGGATCCGGTCTCATCCGACGACGGCGCGTCGGGATCAGGGCCGTCATCGCCTACGGCCAGCAGTCCCAGGACCATTCCCGGCCAGACCCGATCATCTTCGAAGCCACGAATCTCGGCCAAACGGCCAGAGCACGGCGCGGGAACATCAAAGGTGGCCGGACCAACCAGCACTTCGACCAGACGGTCCCCTTCCCAGACCTCGGCTCCCCGTGCCGCGAACCAGTGGCTGATGATGATCGGCTCGTCCGGGTCGGTCCCCAGATTGGGCAGGACAACTGCCTCCAGGCGCATGACGAACCCTGACTGACGGTCGAGTCAATTCCGCGGGCCGGATTGCGACAGCATCGCCTTACCGTCCCGCGACAGATGCATTGACTCTACCACCGCCGGGGTCGCCTTGCTAGACATCTATGCCAATCGACCGATCCGCCCCCCGATCCGGATCGGCCGTTGACGCTCTTCGGCCGACCCGAGTAAAGTCCTGTTCAACAGCCCGCATGCTGTTCCGTGATCCACCGACACCACAGGATCGAGACGTTCCCGTTGCTTCCGCCCTTGAAGTTCAACAGCGTTTCGTCTCCCCACCAATTCCCGGCCTTGAAGTGCCTGGTTTCTTCGAGTCTGGTCCGAAACTTGCAATGCTTGTCCGGCCTGTTCCTGATGATTTTCCCACGCGTTGTCCGGCGACCGGTGGAACGGGTACCGGAGGGGGCCTGGCGCCCCCGTGATCTCGACCCCGAGGCCCGGGCTCCCTGGGATCTGGTGTTTGCTCAGACACCCTCCCCGATCTCGCTCATCCGCGAGGTCCGTGTGAGCCTGCGATCCCGGTCTCGGATGCCATTTCACGAGCGAGCGTTTCAGGTATGGCCTTGGATCAGGATGCATCCACTCTCGAAGCTCTCCGAGAGGCCCTCGCCGCCGCCAATCAGCGGGCCGATCAGGCGGAACAAGCGCTGGAGGCCCTCTACAGCGGCGCGGCCGATGCCATTATCATCCCGGGACAGGGTTCGCCCCAGGTCTTCATCCGAGAGGGGGCCGACCGTTCTTACCGGGAGATTCTTGACTTGATGGCCCAGGGCGTGGCGGTCTGCGATCTTGAGGGGCGGATTCTTCGGGCCAATCAGGCATTGCTCGACCTGCTTGGCGAGCCGAACGACCGGCTTGTCGGGCGCCGCCTGACCCAGTTCCTCTCCATCGATTCCGACACCGATCTCGACGCCCTCATCGCCGCCTCCCGAGACGGGACCGACCAGGCCGAGCAAGGACACCTCCGGCTCAATTGGTCCGAGGGGCAGCCGCTCCTGGTTCACCTCTGTGCAAGTCGGCTGACCGTCGACGATCTTGACGTGATCGTCGTAACCATCACCGACATGTCGCATCAGCAGCGCGACGAGGAGTTGCTTGCTTCCGAACGCCTGGCCCGATCGATCATCGATCAGGCGGTCGATGCGATTATCGTCTGCGATCCGGCCGGGCTTGTCTTGCGGGCCAGCCGAGAAGCCCACCGTCTTTGCGGCGGCAATCCGTTGCGTCGGCGGTTCGACGAGGCCTTTCCTCTCCAACAGGCCACGCCCGGTGATGTCGGAATCGCGCATCCCGAGGAAGCCGGGCTGGTCGACGGTTTGCCCCTTTCCATCGCCGAGATGCTCGGTGATGAGCCGATCCGGAACCTTGAAGTCACGCTCCGATGCGGTGAGACCCCCGCGGTCCTCCTGCTCAATTCCGGACCGATTCGAGACGAATTCGGCCGACGGCTGGCTTCGATCGTCACCCTGACCGACGTGACCCCCTTGAAGCAGGCCGAGGCCCGCCTGCTCGAAGCCGACCGCCGCAAGGACGAGTTTCTTGCCATGCTCGCCCACGAGCTGCGCAACCCGCTGGCCGCAATGGCCTATGGCGTGGCCTTGCTCCACAACGGCTCCCGCCGGGCACCCTCGGACGAGGACGACGTGCTTCCGATCCTCGAACGCCAGGTCGCTCACATGCGATGGCTGGTTGACGACCTGCTCGATGTCGCCCGGGTCGAGCGCGGCCGGATCGTCTTGCGGAGCCGATCGATTGATCTGGCCCAGGTGGCCGAACAGGCCGTTCGGGTCGTTCAGCCGAACATCTCAGAATTGCAGCATCGGCTGGAGTGTGCCATTCATCCCCGTCCGCTCTGGGTCCTGGCCGACCCGATCCGCCTGGAACAGGTGCTGGTCAACCTCCTGACCAACGCCGCCAAGTACACTCCTTCGGGTGGCCAAATCGCCGTGAGAGGAGGGCTTGATCCCGACCACCCGGGTCAAGTCCGGATCGACGTGATCGACAACGGCGTCGGGCTCGATGCCGAGATGCGCGAGCGGGTCTTCGACCTCTTTGCTCAGGCCGACCGCTCGCTCGACCGCCAGCAGGGAGGGCTCGGCATCGGCCTGACCCTCGTCCGGCGGCTCGTCGAACTGCACCAGGGGACTGTCGAGGTCGCCAGCGAAGGCCCCGGTCAAGGCAGTACCTTCACCGTCCGATTGCCCGCCGCCGAGGCTCCCGAGCCGGTCGACGCCACCTCGCTCCCAACCGATGCCAACCAGGATCAACGTCGCCATGTCCTTCTGGTCGAGGACAACCGTGATATGGCCCGAGCCCTTCAACGCCTGCTCGAAGACCAGGGGCACCGCGTCGATACCGCGTACGATGGTCCCTCGGGCCTGGAGTCGGCCGAACGGCTCGAACCCGAGGTCGTGGTGCTCGACATCGGCCTGCCGGGCCTCGACGGCTTTGAGCTGGCCCGACGCCTCCGCAAGCTCCCCGCGCTGGCCGAAACGCGACTGATTGCCCTCTCCGGTTATGGCGAGCGCAAAGACCGAGAACGGGCGATCGCCGCCGGGATCGATCATCACCTGACCAAGCCGATCGACGTGGCCGATCTCGACCGCCTGATCCGCGTGGCTCCTTCCTCTCCCTCCGGTTCGGCCGTTGAACCATCGAGCATCACCCACCCCTCGTCCTTGCTCCCCGGCCCCGACCGATCACCATCCTCCCCCTCCCCGGTCGCGTCTCACGGAGGAAACGGCACCCCGTCGTACCGGATTTTGCTCATCGAGGATCAGCGAGCCCTCGCCGTCGTCGCCAAGCGGGTGCTGGAACGGCTTGGCCATGTCGTGGAATTGGCCGCCGACGGCCCAACCGCCCTGGATCTTGCCCGCCGTCTCCGCCCGGATCTGGTCCTCTGCGACCTTCATCTCGACGGCCCGATGGACGGTTACGAAATCGCTCGGAGCTTTCGCTCAGACCCGGCCATGGCCGAAACTCCCTTGATCGCCGTCACCGCCCGAGATGGCGACACGATCCGCCGTCGAAGCCTCGACTCCGGATTCGACCTCCATCTAGTCAAGCCGGTCGATTACACTGAGGTGCATCAGTACGTGATCGAGGCCCGCCGCCACTGAGTGAGATCCGACCCCGAACACACCGCCGATGGCGTGTGATGCCGGGGAGTTGGTCTTGCGAGGCGTCGTCTACTCCTCACGTGTGTTCTCTGGTTGCACCGTCAGTATGATTGCGCTTTGCGATCGATCCGAGGTCGAGTCCACTGTTTGCGCTTCGGATCAATGTCCTGGCAAGAGCAGCCGATCGCTCATCGGACCAATCCCTTCTCCGATCCCATTCGATGCAATGGTGCGAGGAGGTCTTTGGCGAAACTCCGGGAGAGGCATCTGGGTAATCCTCCTGGTGTCAGTGATTCCCTTTGTGGTTCGGCTCGGATTCCGATCGGATGGTCCCCGGCAAGGAGCCGACCGTCTCGCTTGGAAGCGGTTCCTAAAGGTGTTCTTCCGTCCCTTCCCCGCACGATTTCGAGGAGAGCGACGTGAGTCTGCGAGTGCTTCGATGGTCTCTGGTGATCCTGATGGTCGGCCCGGTACTGACACCGGCCGCACTCGCCGCCGAGGAAGTCCTCGGGCGAGGCGTCGGTGATCGCGTCCCCAATTTCACCCTCCCCGACGCCCGGACTGGCGATCCCGTGTCGCTGTACGACTTCCGCGGCAAGAAGGCCGCCGTGCTCATCTTCACCGGCATCGACTGCCCGATCGGCGATCTCTACATGCCTCGACTGGTGGCCCTGGCCGAGCGCTATGAGCCAAAGGAGGTCGTCTTCCTGGCGATCAACTCCAACCGCAGCCAGTCGATCGGCGAGATCGTGGCCCAGTCCGACGAGTTCGGCCTCCCTTTCCCCACCCTGAAGGACGAGGGGAACCTCGTTGCCGACCAGCTTCTGGCCGAACGGACCTGTGAAGTGCTCGTCCTCGACGAGAAGGCCATGCTTCGCTACCGAGGAGCGATCGACGACCAGTACGGCCTCGGCTTCGCCCGCGACGAACCAACCCGCGCCTACCTGGCCGACGCCATCGATGCCGTGCTCGACGGCCGACGCCCGGACAGCTCGGCCACCTCGGTCGTCGGTTGCCCGATCGAGCGCGAAGAGGTCCGTGAACAGGTCACCGACCTGATGAGCCTCGACATCGCCGACCGCGTCACCCGCCTCGTCGCCGCCGCCGACCGCGTTCGGCCCCCTTCGGCCGACCTCGAAGCCGCCTGGGCCGAGGTCGCCCCCAACGCCGACGCCCTCATCGATGAGGTCGGCCCCGTCACCTACAGCAAGCACGTCGCCCCGATCATCCAGGCGAAATGCGAAGCCTGCCACCGCCCTGGAGAGGTCGGACCCTTCTCCTTGACGACCTTTGAGGAAGTCGCCCGCCGGACCAACGGCATCCAGGAAGTCGTTGACCTCCGCCGGATGCCCCCCTGGCATGCCGACCCTCGCTTCCCCGTGGACGGCCACTTCGCTAACGACCGCAGCCTGACCCCCGAAGAACGAGCCACGGTCCTCGCCTGGATCGAGCAAGGGGCCCCCGAGGGGGACCCGAGCGACCTGCCCCCGCCCGCCGAATGGCCCGACGGCTGGGTCATCGGCGAGCCGGACATCGTCATCGAAATGCCCAAACCCTACACGATTAAGGCCGAAGGGTTCGAGCGCTATCAGCGCTTCCGGGTCCCCTTGAACTTCGAGAAGGACGTCTGGGTCCAGGCCGCCGAGGCCCGGCCGACCGATCGCGCGGTTGTCCACCACATCATCGCCTACATCATTCCGCCGAACGGAGATCGCGGAGGCCGCGACCGCATTCACCTCTGCGGTTACGCTCCCGGCGAGATGCCCTCCCAGTACCCGACCGGCACCGCCAAGCGCATCCCGGCCGGATCGGATCTGCTCTTCGAGCTGCACTATACCCCCATCGGCAAGGTCCGTATCGACCAGTCGAAGGTTGGCCTCGTGCTGGCCAAGGAGCCGGTCGATCGTGAAGCCGTGACCATCGGCGTGGCCAACCCTCGCTTCGAGATCCCCCCCGGCGCGGGTCCTGACGCGAAGGAGGAGGCCGGCAACTACCCGGTCCGCTCCCGCTTCATCTTCCCCCGAGATGCCGAGCTGATCGCCTTCATGCCGCACATGCACCTGCGCGGCAAGTCGTTCCGCTACTCGGCCACCTATGCCGACGGCACCAGCGAAACCCTGCTCGATGTCCCTGCATACGACTTCAACTGGCAAAGCTATTACTACTTGGATCGGCCCGTGACCTTCCGCGCCGGCGAGCGGCTCGACTGCCTGGCCCATTTCGACAACTCAACGAACAACCCGGTCAACCCCGACCCGACCTCTCCCGTTCGCTGGGGAGATCAAACCTGGGAAGAGATGATGATCGGTTACATCGACGTCGCCTTCCCCCTCTCCCCCGAAGAACGCCCCCAGATTGGCGACGTGGCGACCCTCGGCATCTCCGAGGAGTGACCTGCCGCTTCCGTTCGCGTCGTATCGTCCTGGACGACCGGCCGGGCCTTTGCCTTTGCAACGGCCCGAGCCGGTCGTCTTGCGTTGCCCCCCCGCCGCTCGGGTCGTAGGATTGAGGATCAAGGGAACTCCCAAGGCCCGACCGAACCGGAGGCACGCTCTCCCATGTCCACGGCGACCCCGGCCCACCTGTCCGCGCTCTACGAGCAAGACGAAACCGCCTGGCTCGACGCCAACGCCGCCTTGATCCGTGAGGGGAAGCTCGACGAGGTCGATTTCGCCCACCTGGCGGAGTTTCTTGAAGACATGGCCAAACGAGACCGCCGCGAGGTCAAAACCCGGCTGACCGTTCTCATGGCGCACCTCCTGAAATGGCAATTCCAACCTCAGAAGCGATCGAGAAGCTGGCTGGTCACTCTTTACCACCAGCGCGATGAACTTTCCGATCTCATCGAACACGGCGTTCTCCGGAATCACGCCCTCGACGTCCTTGACATTGCGTATTCCCGAGCCGTGATTCAAGCCGCCGCAGAAACGGAACTCCCCGAATCCGCGTTTCCCACCTCCTGCCCGTACTCGATCGACGCCCTCTTGACCGTTTCGGAATCGGCGGACGATCTCCCATGAGGTGCCGGATCAGAAGGACCGTTGCCCCTCAGGCTCCGCTCGAATCGTAGGCAATCCCCCGTCGTCACAACGAAATCAGATCGTCAGGCTCGCCTCGTCCACGATGCATCCGTATCCGGGAGTCCGATTCATGAGTGCTCGGATTTTGATGATACTTCTGTTCGTCGTGATGCTCGTTGATCCGTCGAAGGCGGCAAGGCTCCAGGACGATCGATCGTTGGCCCAATCTGAAGGGGTTGAGCCGTCAGTTCCACCGGCCTTCACGCCCTATGCGTCGCTCCTCGGCCGCTGGAAAGGTCAGGCCGTTCCGGCCGACAACCCCCTGCGCGGCTGGCGAGAATCGCACGAGTGGTCCTACGCCTTTCAAGGTGGCGAACCGGTTGGCCTGACCCTGACCATTGAGGGGGGCAAGATCCTTGCCTCTGCCCGGATTACCTTTGACGAGGCCTCCGAAACCTACCGCCTGGAAGGGACCGACCCCGAGGGGACGCCGGTCGTCTATGTCGGGACCCGGGACGAGAAGACCAACGCCCTGACGCTCGACCGCTCCGGCCCCGCCGGCGACGATCGCCTGACGATCCGGCCCAACGCCAACGGAATCCGCTCCGACTTCTGGTTCGACCGCAAGGAGCCCGGCTCCCCTCAGTTCGCCCGTCTGGTTCGAGCCAACCTCGGAAAGGAAGGAGAGAACTTCGCCGGAGGAGCCGCCGTCAAGGGACCTGAGTGCATCGTTACGGGAGGGGCGGCCACCATCACAGTTTCGGCCGGTGGCTCGACCTTCGCCGTCTGCTGCTCCGGATGCCGCGATGAGGTCCTCGCCAACCCCGAGAAGTACGCCCGGAAGCTTCGGGCCTCGCTCACCTCCTCGCGGCCGGCCGCCTCCCCTGCTCCGTCGTCGGAGCCGGCCGACACTCCTCAGCCCGACCTTACCGAGACCCCTCCGTCGCCGAAGCCGAAGACGGACGATCCCGCTCCCTCCGACGCCGAAACACGCCGGAAAGCGGCCTCGCTCCTTCGGCTTGGCCAGTCGCTCGAACGCCAGGGAAAGGCCGACGGCGCCCTGACCTTCTACCGTCGAGTCGTCGACGAAGCCCCCGGCACCCCCGAGGCCGCGACCGCCGCGGCCCGGATCAAGGCACTCTCGGGTGACGAGTGAGTTCAGTTGCTGAAGGACGCGTTCGAGCCCCGGACGTGCCCTTCAACTTTCCTTCTTCGTCCTCGATTTGGGCCTCGGCTTGGACTTCGACGTCGAGGTGCCCTTCGAAGATCGGGACCGTTGGGTGTTGGGGGGGGAGTCCTCCTCGGCCTTGGCTTCGGCCTGGACTTCGGCTTCAGCTTCCGCCTCGGCCTGGGCCTTCAGGGCGGCGCGGCGGGCGCGGGCCTTGGCGTGTTCCCGGGCTTCGAGTTCGTCGAGGATCTCCTCGGCCGGGGTGACTCGGATGTCGAGGCCGATCCGGGTGGTTCGGATCTTCCAGTCCTCTCGGTTCCAGCCGTCGATGATGCCGGAGGCTTCGAGCCGGTCGAACATCTGCTCGACGTAGGCCGGCACGCGGTCTTCGTACTCAGTGACGAGGTCGAGCTTTCGGCCGAAGAGGTTGAGGATACCTCGGAGCGTGGCCGGGCCGTGGCTCTGAATCCGCCGTTGGCCTTCGGGGCTGGCCGGGTCGGGGCCGTCGAAGGTCAATTGCATCGACCGCAAGAGCTTGCCGAACTGGCTGAACCAGGACTTGCCGAAGCCGAAGTACTCCTTGTGGACGATCCGGAGTTCGTCGTCGTGCACGATCGCGGCCTGGTAGACGGCTTCGAGGTAGTTCTCGCCGTAGTCGGTCTGGAAGGCGATGTTGACCCCCTTGGCCAGGTGCTGCAAGGCGGCGGGAAGTCCGACGGTTCGGGGATCGACGCTCATCCCCACGTCGCGTAGCCCCCCAGCCTTGCGGGCGGTGATCGTTCCCCCTCCCGCTTCGGCCGACGCGGCGATGGCGACATTGACCTCGTCGTTGTCTCGGGGGGCGTTGACCGGCGGCGTCGGCGCCATGTCGGTTCGGGACCGCCGCGCTGTTCGGGCCGCGGCGGCCCCGGACGAAGGATCGGCTGTGGGGGGGCTGTCGGTTGCGGGATCGTTCGATCGAGTGCGGGCCATCGGTCCGGCTCCGGTCAGCGGGGGGCGGTTTGGTCCGAGAGCGTCCCCATGACGCTCGGAGGTGATTGTCCTAGGCTATGAGAACGGTGAGAGGCATTCCAGGGTGCCCCCGGTGTCACCATCGAGATGGTTGGCCCGTATGAAGAATGAGAGTCGATTGCGATCGCCGCCAGGGACGTGCCAGCCTTGAGATGACCATGCCCGGACGCCTTCTCGCTCTCGGAGACATTCACGGCTACCCGGCCCCGCTCGACGCCCTGGTCGAGGCCGCTCAGATTGGGCCGGACGATACCCTGGTGACCCTCGGCGATTATGTCGACCGAGGACCCAACAGCCGCCGGGTCATCGACCGCCTGATCGCCCTCGAATCCCGCTGCCGGCTCGTGGCCCTGCGCGGCAACCACGACCTCATGTTCACCGAGGCGCTGAACATCCTCGACGAAGATTCGACGCGGTTCGCCGAGTTCTGGAATGAGCCCTTGTTGCGGATCTGGGCCCAGTGTGGAGGGTTCGATACGATCGAGTCGTACGGGTCGCTGGAGGAGGTCCCGCCGGAACACCGCGCGTTTCTCGACCGGCTGGTCAACTGGCACGAGACGGACAACCTGCTGTTCATGCATGCCAACTACGACCCGCTGTTGCCGATGGCCAGCCAGCCCTCAGACCTGCTCTACTGGACCTCGCTGCACCACTCGGTCCCCGACCGGCACCACTCGGGAAAGACGGCGATCGTGGGCCACTCCTCACAGAAGGACGGCGAGGTGCTCGACCTGGGCCATGTGATTTGCATCGATACCTACTGTTATGGCGGGGGATGGCTGACCTTGATGGATCTGCACTCCGGCCAGCTCTGGCAGGCCGACCGCCGGGGACAGCTGCGGACCGTTCCGGCCACCTGAGCGGGGTGAGGCGAGGTGGATCGGCATCTGCTTAAATGTGCTCGCCGATGAGCACGGGCATGCGCTGGCTGCGGGTCATGATGTGGTAGTAGTGGGTGGCCGGCTCGCAGATCATGTAGGCCACGGCGAACCCGCGCTCGTCGGGGACGAGGATGCCGCGGACCCCCTGGCGGATGCGGAACCAGACCCCCTGCTCCAGGCCGAGCGTGGCGGGGATGTCCACCAGCACCGGCTCGACGTGCCGCCAGCCGCCCGACTCGACCGTCTCCCGCCAGGTCCAGCCGGTTCGGGGGAGGAAGCGGCTCCGCCCTCGGGCGTTACCCCAGCGGACAATCTGCAGGCGGCCATCGCGCCAGATGGGCAAGCGGGGATCGCGGTCGCGGAAGAGGAACTGGACCTCACGCTCCCCCCCACGTTCATGGGCTCGACGCTCCAGCCGATGCCGCCCGATCAAGTCCGTGGGCAGTTCGCTCCATGCCAGGGCAATCCCGACACACATCGCCAGTGACGAGGGTCCTCGCGGAGTCCTTCCGGGCGGCCCACATCCACCGGCGGTGCGGGGCCGATCCAATCGACCCCGTGATGATCGCATGAACAGGAGGGCGTGTCCAGGGGGTTCCGCCGAATCGCTCAGCGGCCGGCCTCCTCGATCACCTCCTCCGAAACGTAGATCGGCGCATCGACGGTCACGGCCACGGCGATCGCGTCGCTCGGCCGGCTATCGACCTCGATCAGCTCTCCTTCGTGGCGGATGCGAAGCTGGGCGAAGTAGGTGTGATCGCGAAGATCGTTGATATAAATATCCTGGATCTCGCCCCCCAGTTGCTCGACCGCCTTGGCCAGGAGGTCGTGGGTCAAGGGGCGAGGGGGAACGATTCCCCGGACGCGGCGGTCGATGCTCGTCGCCTCAAAGATGCCGATGACGATCGGAAAGGTCCGATCGCCGCCGACCTCCTTGAGGTAGATGATCTGCTGCTCGCCGGTTTCGCTGATGATGATGCGCGACAGCGCCATCTGAACGGCCACGGCAAATGCCCCGTTTGGCCTGTGCGGGTGGGTTGGGTCAACGTCGGACCCTGACCGCCGCGTGTCCCAATCCGTTCCAGGTCGATGATACGGGCGCTCCCCGCGCCGGTCAACGAGGAGGCTCGCGGAGCTGTCGGCGATCATGACGCACTTCCCAGCTCGGCCATCCGAGCGACGAGCGCCGCGTGCTGCGCCTCCAGCTCGGTCAGGCGGGTACGCTGCTGCTCGACCACCTCGGCTGGGGCTCGCTCGACGAACGAGGCGTTGCGGAGCTTCGATCGGATACCGCCAAGCTGCTTCTCCAGGTCGGCCTTCGCCTTGGAGAGCTTGGCCAGCTCGGCCTTCGGGTCGATGAGACCGGCCAGAGGGAGGATGATCTCGGCGTCTGCCAGGACAGTGACGGCACTCTCACCCGGACGATCGGCCGAGGGGGCGACCGTCACCGATCCGGCCCCGACGAGTGATTGAATGTACGAGCTGCCTCGCGTCAGGGCCTCCGCCGCGCGGCCCTGGGCGATCAGAATCGGCTCGATTTTCGCGTTCTTCGGCACGTCGCGCTCGGCGCGAAGATTCCGCAAGGCGGCAATCTTCTCCTGCCACTGGGCGATGTCGTACTCGGCCTCGGGGTCGTTCCAGGAGTCGGGATACGACGGCCAGGGGGCGATGCAAACGCTCTCGCTCGCCTCGGTCGGCTCGGGCAGGCCGCGGGCCTTCGCCACGCCGCCGAGAGCCTGCCAGACCGATTCGGTGACGAAGGGCATGACCGGGTGGAGCAATCGGCAGAGGCCGTCGAGGACGGTTGCCAGCACGCGCTGGGCGGCGGGCCTGGTGGCCTCGTCGCGGAGGCGGTTCTTGATGAACTCGACGTACCAGTCGCAGAACTCGTTCCAGGTGAAGTCGCGGAGCCCCTTGGCCAGGTCGGCGAAGCGGAAGGCGTCGAGCTGGGCGGTGGCGTCGGCGGCGGCGCGGCGGAGAAGGCTGAGGATCCAGCGGTCCTCGACCGCCAGGTCTTCGGGCCGAACCGGGCCGGGCGTGTAGCCTTCCAGGTTCATCAGGGCGAAGCGGGCGGCGTTCCAGAACTTGTTGGGGAAGGTGCGCCCCTCCTCGAACTTCTTCGAGGTGTTGACGAGCTGCTCTTTCGGCATGTCCTTCGCCATTTCGGGCGGGACGAACTCGATCGGCTGGCCGGGGGCCTTGCGGGTGGCGATGCGTCCCTGATCGTCGGTGACGCGCTCGACGGGCATCCGCAGGTCCTGGGTCTCGGTCGCCGAGGAGGCGAGGGTGAACCGCAGGGCGTCGGCACCGTAGGTCTCGATGATGTCGACCGGATCGACACCGTTACCGAGCGACTTGGACATCCGCTTGCCGTCGCCGTCCTGGATCACGGAATGGATGTAGACGTCCTTGAACGGCACGTCCCCCATGTTGAACTGGCCGAAGATGACCATGCGGGCGACCCAGAGGGTGATGATATCTCGGGCCGTCGAGAGGACGCTGGTCGGGTAGTACTTCTTCAGTTCCGGCGTCTGCTCGGGCCAGCCGAGGGTCGAGTGGGGCCACAACGCGGAACTGAACCAGGTGTCGAGGACGTCGGGGTCCTGCTCCAGATCCTGGAAAGCGAAGCCGGGCAACTGCTTCGGGTCCAGGTCGTTCAACGCGCAGATGAGCCAGCCGCCGGACTCGGTCTCGCGCCAGCAGACGTCGTTCCGGCCAGCGAAGGCTCGCTTCAGGTCGCCCTCGGTGCAAGTGTAGCTCCCGACGTGCCAGATGGGGATGCGGTGGCCCCACCAGAGCTGTCGGCTGATGCACCAGTCGCGCTTCTCGCCGAGCCAGTCGAGGTAGCTCTTGGCGTAGCGCTCGGGGTGGATCTTGAGCCGGCCGGAGGTGACGGCGTCCATCGCCTGCTGGGCGAACCCGGGGGAGCCGTCCTCGTCGTCGGCCATGCGGACGAACCACTGATCGGAGAGGTACGGCTCGATCGGGGTCTTCGAGCGGTCGGAGTAGCCGACGCGGTTGGTGTAAGGCTCGGTCTTGACGAGTAAGCCCTGGGCTTCAAGGTCAGCGACGACGCGCTTGCGGACTTCGCGGCGGTCGAGGCCGGCGTAGGCGTTGGCGTTCTCGTTGTAGGTGCCGTCGGGGTTGAGCAGGTTGACCATCGGCAGGTTGTGCCGCAGGCCGGTCTGGTAGTCGTTCGGGTCGTGCGCGGGGGTGACCTTGACGCAGCCGGTGCCGAACTTGGGATCGACGAGGATCGGGTCGGCGATGATCGGGATTTGCATGCCGGTGAGCGGCAGGTCGACCGTCTTGCCGATCAGGTGTTTGTAGCGCTCGTCCTCGGGGTGGACGGCGACGGCGGTGTCACCCAGCATCGTCTCGGGGCGGGTGGTGGAAACCTGGAGGAACTCGGAGTCGGACCCGGTGACGGGGTATCGGATCGTCCAGAGGTGCCCGTCGGTCTCCTTGTACTCGATCTCATCGTCGGCGACGGCGGTGCGGAGCTGGGTGTCCCAGTTGACCAGCCGCTTGCCGCGGAAGATCTTGCCCTCCTGGAACAGGCGGAAGAAGGTGGTACGGACGGCTCGGGCGCAGACGTCATCCAGCGTAAACCGGGTACGCGACCAGTCGCAGGAGCAGCCCATCAGGCGGAGCTGGCCGAGGATGCGGGCCTCGTACTCGTGCTTCCAGGCCCAGATGCGGGAGACGAGAGCCTCGCGGCCGATGTCGTGGCGGGTCTTGTGCTCCTCGGTGAAGAGGCGCTTCTCGACGACGGCTTGGGTGGCGATGCCGGCGTGGTCGGTGCCGGGCATCCAGAGGGTGTCATACCCTTGCATCCGTCGCCAGCGGATGAGGATGTCCTGAAGCGTGTTGTTCAGGGCATGGCCGAGGTGCAGGGCGCCGGTGACGTTCGGCGGGGGAATGACGATCGTATACGGGGGCGCATCGCGGCCGGGGTCGGCCTGGAAATAGTTCCGCTCGACCCAGAAGGGATACCAGCGAGCCTGGGCGTCCTGGGGGTCGTACTGCTTCGGGAGTTGCTCGGCGATACTCATGGACGGTCGAGGGGGTTCCAGGCGAAGAAGCGGTCGCGCCGTTGGCGACCGGCGGTCAATCAAGAAGCTCGAAGACGGTTCAATCAGAGTGCGGTGCGCCCGTTCGGTGCGCGTTCGGTGCGCTGGGGACACGGCCGGACAGCATAGCGGAAGTCGTTTGCGGAAAACGGGTTGAAGAACGAGGGGCGTGCGCGGAATGGGTTCGTTTCGTCAGGCGCCTCGGCGGCGATGATTCCAGACGCGGAGCGAGGGGAATGGGTTCGTTTCGTCAGGCAGGCGGTTGAGCGGTCGGATCGGGGTACGGTGCGCGGTCGGTGCGCCTGAGGTGCGCGGCCCGGTGCGCTGGAAATCGCAAGGAGAACGGGGCGTAAGTTCTTTTTGAATTTGCGTTTGCGAGAATCGGTTTCGGTTCGTTTCGTCGTCGGGAGGGGAAGGGCGTCGTTCCGGTTTCCGTCACGATTGGTGGACGGATGCGGGGACCGTGCCCGCCCAGGGCCCAGTCCTGGTGACTGGTGGCGGAAGTCGCATCGCTTGCCCTCACCAATGGTGGGTTTTTTCCCGGTTAGCCCCGGTTGCTCGCCAACCGGGGCGGCGCGGCCTCCCGTCGAAATTGGTGGGATCTGGGTGCCCCGGGTTCCGCGCAGCGGACCCCGGGCCGGGGGGCGGCAGGCCCATGCGGCTCCGCCCGGGGTCCGCTGTGCGGAACCCGGGGCACCCGCCAAAAAACCGTGAACCCACCGATGAAGACTGGAAGCGGCACTACGAAACGCGTTGCTGTGCGACCCCGGTTGCCTGAAACCGGGGTTACCCGAGGTCGAGAGGGTTGATCGAGGCGGGGTGCGCGGTTGGTGCGCCTGGGGTGCGCGGCCCGGTGCGCCAACAATCGGGAGGGGGGCGAAACGGAAAGCTTTGAGGATGTCGGGGTTATGCGAGGATCGTCCGGTTCGTTTCGTCAGGAGTGCGCGCAGCAGTTGCGATCGTCTCTCCCAGAAGCCTGGCCCGGCGGGGAAGAGGGGCGCGACGCTCGGCTCACCTCGACGCGAAGCGGGAGCGAGGGGGCTCAAAGGAGGGCCAGGGATCCATGGGTCCATGATTGCGTTCGGCCGAGAGCGGGTCATGGTGGACATCGAGAGGGTTTGGCTGCGCGGTCCAAGGGGGTTGGGGTGTTGGTTCGAGGTCGGAGGCGGAGATTCCAATCGTTGCTGTTTTGAGAAGAGGGCCGGACGAGTGGTTCGAGGGCCGCGGTTTGCCGATTGCTCGAATCACAACCATAGTATCGAAGGATTGGGTGAGTCGAGTCACAATTTTCTGCCGAAACGGGCGCGGGGAGATCGAGGAACGAGAGGATGTGAGACTGGGGTGAGGGTGGATGGGGGATTTCCGCTTGTCGGGGCGGTTGGGTCGGGCTACGCTCAACACGAGTTGAACATCGTATTGAGACGGCGTTGGGGCCGATCGGGCGATGGAATGACGTGTGGTCGGGGATGTTCGGGGAGGAAGCGCCATGAAGTTCGGGCATCAGCACCCGTACGGGGTCGTTCGCCGAGAGTTCTTGCAGGTCGGGTTCTCGGGCTTCGTGGGGCTGGGGCTCTCCGGGTTGCTGGCGGCGCGGGCGAGGGGGAATGAGGAGGGGTCGCCGTCGCGGAAGGCGCGAGGCGTGATCCTGATTTTTCAGACGGGTGGGCCGAGCCATCACGAGACGTTCGACCCGAAGCCTGAGGCCCCGGCGGAGATTCGAGGCGAATACGGGACGATTCCGACGAGTGTGCCGGGGATCCACTTCGCCGAGCACATGCCCCGACTGGCCGAACGGGCGGACAGGCTGGCCGTGGTTCGGACGATGTCGCACAAACACAACAACCACCTGAACGCGACTCACTGGGTGATGACCGGCCAGGAGCAACCGGGGGCGTTTTTTGACAAGGTGGCCTCGCGGGGGGATTACCCCTGCTACGCCTCGGCCATGTCGTATCTGCGTCCGAGGGCCGATGGCCTGCCGGGTGGCGTGATGCTGCCGACCTATTTGATGGAAGGCCCGTTGACCTGGCCGGGGCAGCACGCGGGGTTCCTCGGGCCGAAGTACGACCCGTGGCAGTTGACCCAGGACCCGAACCGCGACGATTTCAAGGTTGAGAACCTGGCCCTGCCAGAGGGGTTCAGTGTCGAGCGGTTGGGGGGTCGGCGGGCATTGGCCGAGGTGCTGGCGAGGGAGACGGAGATCTGGCAGGCGAAGGCGGAGGCGGAGTCGTTCTCGAAGCAGCGAGAGCAGGCGTATACGATGCTCCAGCGCGGTCAGGTGGGCCGGGCGTTTGATCTGACCGAGGAACCGGATCACCTGCGAGACCGCTACGGGAGGCACATGTTCGGGCAGTCGCTGTTGCTGGCACGGCGGTTGATCGAGGCGGAGATCCCGATCGTGCAGGTGAACCTGGGCCGGGTGCAGACGTGGGACTCGCACGCGGATATCTTCCGGCGATTGCGCGAGGACCTGTTGCCGCCGACCGACCAGGGGGTGTCGGCCTTGCTCGATGATTTGCAGTCGAGAGGCTTGCTGGATGAGACGCTGGTGGTGCTGGCTGGCGAGTTCGGTCGGACGCCGAAGCTCTCGATGTTGCCGGGGCAAACGATGGTGGGGCGCGACCACTGGCCGCAGGTGTTCTCGGCCGCCTTTGCCGGGGCGGGCGTGACGGGGGGCCAGGTGATCGGCCGGTCGGACAAGTCGGGGGCCTATCCGGCCACGATGGCGTTTACCCCGGCGGATCTGGCGGCGACGATTTATCGGGCGCTCGGTATCTCGGGAGAGGCGGAAGTGGTTGATAT
The DNA here is from genome assembly GCF_012958305.1 of Tautonia rosea. Taxonomy (NCBI): domain Bacteria; kingdom Pseudomonadati; phylum Planctomycetota; class Planctomycetia; order Isosphaerales; family Isosphaeraceae; genus Tautonia; species Tautonia rosea. The sequence continues at coordinate 279,001 of NZ_JABBYO010000004.1, forward strand.
GCTGGGACGGCCGATCCGACTGGTGACGGGATCGCCGATCGAGCCGCTGTACACGGGGGCGGCGGTGTAATCAAGGAATGTGGACAAGTGACATTCTCGGGTTGGCCAGGGTCCTCGCAGCAGCCCCCAGGTGCAAGGCCTCTGCCTCTGGGGGCTGCTGCGAGGACCCCAGCCACCCCTGAAATCATGTCTCCAGGCTCCTGAAGTGAGGCTCAGGAGGAGTCGTTCTCGGGGGTCATCAGGCCGAATTTCTTGAGCTTGCTGACGAGGGTGCTGCGCGGGAGGCCGAGGAGGCGGGCAGCTTCGGACTTGTTGCCGCGGGCCTCGGCGAGGGCGTCGCGGAGTTGGTGGCGTTCGAAGGCGTCAAGCTCGGGGTCATCGAGTTCGGGAGCAGGAGGAGGAGCGGTCCAGGAGGACGAACTGGGAAGGCGTCGGGGTCGGCCTCGGCGGCCGGTCGAGACGGCGGCAGCACGTCGGCGGAGCGAGGAGGCGGCGGCGGCGCGGGGGCCGAAGAGGTCGTCGGGCAGGTCGTCTCGGGTGATGGCAGGGCCTTCGGAGAGGACAACGGCGCGTTCGATCACGTTTTCCAGCTCGCGGACGTTGCCGGGCCAGTCGTAGGCGGTGAGGGCCTCGATGGCATCGTCGTCGAGGTGGGTGATCGGCTTGCCCGATCGGCCAGCAACGTGGCGGAGGAAGGAGACGGCCAGTTCGAAGACGTCAGCGCGGCGGTCGCGGAGGGGAGGGACGACAATGCTGATGACATTCAAGCGGTAATACAGGTCTTCACGGAAACGTCCGGAGCGGATGAGGGCGGGGAGGTCGCGGTGGGTGGCGGCGACGATCCGGACGTCGACGGTGATTGGCTGCGAGCTGCCAACGCGCTCGAAGGTCTTGGTCTGGAGGACGCGGAGGAGCTTGGTTTGGACGTCGAGGGAAATGTCGCCGATCTCGTCGAGGAGCAAGGTGCCGCCGTCGGCCTGCTGGAAGCGGCCCACGCGGTCGCGATCGGCCCCGGTGAAGGCCCCTCGGACGTGGCCGAACAGCTCGGATTCGAGGAGGCTGGGGGAGAGGGCGGCGCAGTGGACCTTGACAAAGGGTTTCGATGCGCGGGGGCTGCCGGCGTGAATGGCCTCGGCGAGTAGCTCCTTGCCGGTGCCGCTCTCGCCAAGGATGAGGACGGCCGACGGGCTGACGGCGGCCTTGCGGACGGTGTCGAGCACGCGCTTCATGGGGGCACTGGTGCCTCGGATGCGGCCGAGGGCGGGGGTGTCGGTGGCGGGGTGATCGGGGGCGTCGAGATCGGACGGGGGAGGCAAGGCCTGGCCGGCTCGGGGTGAGGAGTCGTGATCCTCACTGTGTCGGCCGATGAGCTGATCCTGGAGGACGAGAATCCGACGCTGCTGTTCGGCGATCTTCTCGACCTTGTCGCGCAGCTCTCGGTTCAATTCTTCGAGGGTCCGGTGGATGGAGGCCGAGTGCAGGGCCAGAACGGCGACCGAGGAGAGGGCGGCGAGGAAGACCATTTCTTCATCATCATACGGTAATCCGTTGCGTTTCGGCCCGAGGACCAGGACACCGGCCAACTCGCCGTCGGAGGAGAGGGCGGCGGCGACCTCGCCGCCGAGGGCGATGAGGGCGTCGGCGGTGGGGTCGTGCGAGGCGCGTGCCATCGAGCCGGGGAGGCGGACGGTTGGCCGGGCCCGGAGGCGTCGGAGGATCGGGCTGTCGTCGGGCAAGGTGGTTTGATCGGGCTCTGGACCGAGGCTGGCGACGACGGAGAGCGGGCGGTCGGGAGCGGTCCGGAGGTAGATGGTTCCCCAGTCGAGGCCGAGGACCTCGGCGGCGGCTTCGAGCAGGCGACGGCCCAGGGTTCCACGATCGACGAGGCGGTCGACGGCCTGGCTCATCTTGCGCATGGCTTGATCAAATTTGTACTTTTCGCGGAAGAAGCGGCGGTCGATGGCCTGCTCGAACCGGCGGCGGACGCCTCCCGAGAGGACCAGGATGACCAGGGCGGTGAGCATGACCACGGTGGCCTCGCGAGAGGTCTGTTCATCTTGAAGCGAGTAGCCAACCGCCAACGCACCGACGACCAGGACCAGCGAGTAGAGCAGGCCCAGGCCGACGCTGACGAGCAGGTAGCGGACGCTGCGATTGAAGATCTCCTCGGCCTGCATTAGTTTGTATCGGGTGATGCTCACCGCGTAGGCCGAGGTATAAAGAAGTGAGACGGTGTACATGGGCCAGGCGGCGCTATCGAGCCCAAGGACCGAGGTGTCTTCGGCAGCGAGCAGGAGCAGGTAGCCGATGAAGACGGTCGAGAGGAGGGAGGCAAGCAATATCCAGCGGACCTGGTTGCGCTCGATCGGGTTGCGGGCGCGGCGATAGCTGTAAAGCAGGCAGGCAATACAGAGGGCGAAGATCAAAACGGAAAAGCCGACATGCCCGAGGGCCACCCATTTGATGAGCCTCTGCGCGGCCAGACGAAGGCCAAGGGTGGCGGGGTCGGGCTCGCCGGTCAGGGAGATCCAGAACATGGCCGCCCAGAGGATCGCCAGGTTGACCGCGAAGACGCCGTAGAGGCCGAGCATCACCCAGCGGCGGTGCAGGAGCAGAAGCGGGTTGGGCCTTGGGAAGACCAGGAAGAAGTGCAGGCTGGCAATCGGCACGACCATCGCAAGGGGGACGAACGGGAAGATCAACAGGCGTTCGCTGACGATCTCGGACCAGTGGTAGCCCCCCATGAAGGCCCCCACCGTAAAGACGCAGAGCCAGAAGAAGACCCGGGCCGATCGGTCGTTGGGGCGTCGCCACAATACGATCGCGCCGAGGGCGAAGATGACCATTTCCTGCGCGAACCAGACGAGGGACCAGACATACATGCCAAACGGTCGCAGGCGGACCTCGGCTAGGGCCTGGATCGGGTCGGCATTCGAGCGTTCGCCTTCCCAATCAAGGGGAAGCCATTCGACGAGCAGAGTCGAGCCGGAGGGGGTCTGGCCGATCATGCGTTGCGCTCGAATGATGGCCGTGTAGTCGTTGTCGGCAATCTCGATGCTCCAGGCCCCATCGGACGAGGCGATCCGGGAGATGCGGTCGCCGACCTGGGGAACCTGGCGGACATCAGGCCCCTGCACCGGGTCAAACCAGTGGTAACGCGGGCTGATGGGCTCCTTTTGCGCAGTGCCGAAGACGCAGCGGATGCCGATGTCTCCCGAGGTTGCCACCACCCAGAGGACCGAGAGTGAATAGATGACCACGGCGACCGTGGCGAGGATCACCGCCAGTTGATGGGAGTGATTGGGCCACCATTCCCGAATGGGTGGCATTGCCCATCGTCGCGGTACAGTGCCAGAGGCGAAGAGAGAACGCACCAGGGAGGTCTCGTAGGTGTTCATCAGGTTGAAGCTGATTTCACGATAGCGATTCGGCGCCGAAAAGCAACGAATAATCCGTCGTCACCCTGGCTGGCGAAGACGAATTTTGTGGAATCGCTGCCGGAATCTCATTTGATCGTTTGGGGGATTTGGCTTGTGTTGTGGAATTGGGAAATTTGGAGATAATAAAGAGATTTTAAGAGAAGAGATTCTAAATTCATTTCCGGTATGAGTTTGCGTTGCCAGATGTTTTCTCTGTTGTGGAATTCGACGTTGATTCTCGTAGTTGGCGAGGTTCGGCGCTGATGATCGCTAGCGAAAAATCGGCAGAGTGTTAGAAGGTGATCAGGGAGATGTGGGCGAGTGTCGCACCAACTGAGGTTCAGGCATGGCAGGTGCGGAGGAGGTCATTCATATCCCTGGCGGGAGGGTCGTCAGGACTGAGAACATGAGCCTTATCCTTATGGGAATGTGAATCACGATGCGACGATCGGCGAAGTCAAGCGCGATCCCAAGCTGGGAGACGGAGTGGAGCCCGATCACGCGATGGCAGGTCGAGGGTCAGGGAGGGGCTCATGAGGTGGTTCGGCTGGGGCAAGGAGAGCCGATCGTCCTGCTGCCGGGGCTGGCGGGTGGCTGGAAGATGGTGATGCCGCTGGCTCGTCGTTTGGCGAGGCGGCATGAGGTGCATCTGGTGGGGCTCTCGGGAGACGGGGCGTTCTTGCCTCGGTGCGCGGGAGTCGGGGTGGTGGACGAGGCGAAGTCCTTGCTCTCGGCGGTGGATCGGCTCGGGCTGGAGCGGCCGGCTCTGATGGGGGTCTCTTACGGCGGGGCCGTGGCGTTGGAGATGGCGATCGAGGCGCCGGGGCGGTTTCATCGGCTGGCCCTGTTCGGGGCCGAGGCGCAGTTTGGGCGAAAGTGGGCGGCGACGATTGCCCGCAGAGTCCTGGAACGTTTCCCGATGCCGAGCGATAGCCCGTTCATCAACCAGTTCTTCAACCTGCTGCACGGCGGGAAGCCCGAGTCGGGACCGCTGGCCGAGTTTGTGGTTCGGCGCTGCTGGGAAACGGACCAGGGGGTGATGGCCGATCGGCTCCGGGCGCTTGAACTGTTTGACGCGACCGATCGGCTCTGGCGGGTTGAGACGCCGACCCTGATCTTGGCCGGCTCTCGGGATGTGATCGTCACGGGAGAGCGGCAGAAGGCCCTGGCTCGGGCGATTGCTCCGTCGCGGTTTGTGACGATTGAGGGAGCCGGGCACCTGGGCTTCCTGACGCACCGCAAGGAAGTGTCGGCCCGGATCGCGCGTCACCTGGGGGTGGCTCGACGGACGGTTTCCTGATCGGAGACGAAAGATCGACAATGACCGATCCGTTGCCTCCTCGATTCGAACGGGCCTTGCGATGGGCGACCATCTGGCACGATGGTCAACATCGCAAGGCCAGCCCCATGCCCTACGTGCAACATCCGATCGCGGTAGCCTGGATCCTCGACCGGCTCGGATTCGACGAGGATGTGGTGATCGCTGCCCTGCTCCACGATGTGGTGGAGGATACCGATGCAACGCTCGACGAGATTCACGAGCGCTTCGGTGATCGGGTCGCGGAACTGGTTGCGCACTGCTCGGAGCAGAAGACCGACAGCGAGGGGAATGTTCGTCCCTGGATCGTCCGCAAACACGAGCACCTCGATTCCTTGACCACTGCTCCGGAGGCAGCGAAGGCGATCAAGCTGGCCGATTGTTTGCACAATATGCGGAGCATGGTTGACGACCTGGCGCGTGAAGGCGATCCGTTCTGGAATCGTTTCAACGCGAGTCGGGATCAGATTTTCGAAAAACTTCGACTGGTGCTGGAACGATTGGGGCATGGGGAGGATGATCGGCTTGGGCAACTGGCCCGGTTGGGCTGGGCGACCCTTGCGGAGCTGGGGGGCGCAGAGCCGGGCGATGAGGTGCCGGAACCGTTCGTGAAGCCCGGGTCGAGGTGATCTGACCCCTTGAATTACGCTTGAGAGGGGGCCGGTGGCCGAGGTACGAATCGGGTTTCTGGGCTTTCTGGCTGACCTGGCTGTCGGCGATTGGGTCCGGGAGCGGTTCCGGGTCGATCCGATGAGGATCGAATACGAAACCGTTCCGGGGCGTCCCTCGATCGCCTGAGTCGCGAGGAGGATGCTCGGCTCCGGGGACGTGCCCGGCCCGTCCGAGTCTTCCTGTCGACGTGAGCGGGAGGACGCCCAGTCGATGAGTCGACAGGATCTGACCGAGCCTCAATCCCGAACGCCACGGGTCGACGAGCCCGAGGAATCTTCGAGCGGGAACGGGAATGTTGATCCTGACTCATGGGTCGATCGGCACGGCGATGTGCTGTATCGCTGGGCCGTGCTTCGGCTCGGAGATCATGAATCGGCAGCGGATGTTGTGCAGGAGACGTTTCTCGCGGCGCTCGATCACCGGATGCGGTTCGACGCCCGATCCTCGGAACGAACCTGGCTTCTCGGAATCTTGAAGCATAAGATCGGCGATGTCTTGCGGCGGCGTCGCCGTGAATCGGTTGCCGCGACCGAAGGGGCGGAGAGACCTGAGCGGGAATCATTCGGGGAGCCATTCGACCGCCGAGGTTTCTGGGTCCGCGGCCCGTCTCGCTGGGAAGAACCTGGCCTGGCCCTCGAATCGGCCGAGTTCTGGGAGCAGCTGCGGAAGTGCCTCGGCGCGATGCCCGAGCACCTTGCCGAGACCTTTCTGTTGCGTGAGGTGGAGGGGGTTGACGGCCCCGAGGTCTGCCGGGACCTGGCAATCACGCCGGAGAGTTTCTGGAAGCGGATGCATCGGGCTCGTCTCTTGCTCAGGGAGTGCCTTGAGCTACGCTGGTTCGGCACCCGTTAAACGGGGAGCGGGCCGCATTCGGACCCTCTCCTCGACCTCGTTCCTGGTCGTGGTTTGGAATCACCCTCATGGTTCGTCTGATTCGCCGACTCTGGCATGGCTGGCGGTTGATGAACCTGCCGTGTCATCGGATCTCGGAGCTGGTGAGCCGATCGCTTGATGATCGGTTGACGTTCGGGGAGCGGCTGGCGTATCGGTCTCACCTGATCTATTGCGTCGCCTGTCGGCGATATCGCCGACAGGTGTTATTGATCCGCGAGATGATGCGGCGTGGGCCGGGCCCCGGCGTCGGGCCGACGATGCCCGAGGAACTTCGCGAGCGGATCACTCGGGCGATGAAGGAACGTTGAAATCGAGGCGGCCCGGTCAGGATCGGGCGGCGATCGACGACCAATAGGGTGAGCGGACGCCGGGGGACCGCGATCGGCCTTCCCCGGATGGAACGACCGGGGCTCGGGCTGAGCGGCCCGACCGGTGGCGATCGACGTGCGCTCCGTCCGAAGGAGAATCATCGATGAGAATTTTGACGTGGATGGGAGTGCGGGGGGGAGTCCCGGCGATCGCCTCGGCGGTCGTGGCGCTGGTGTCGGGGGTGACGGGGCCGAGCCCGACGGCCTCGGCCTCGTCGATTACGCTTCGGGTGAAGGTGACGAACCTCGCCCCGAACGGGGGGACGTCCCTGACTCCCGTCTGGTTCGGCTTCCACGACGGCGGCTTTGACCTCTATGACCGAGATCTGCCGGCCTCGGGGGCGATCGAGCGGATTGCGGAGGACGGCGATGTCGGCCCGCTGAACACCCTGTTCGAGAGCAGCGGCAACGGAGACGTCCAGGGGACGATCTTCGGGGCCGGGGCGGGGCCGGGGTTTCCAGGGGCCCCGGTGATCGCGCCGGGGGGGATGGCCCATGTCGACCTCATGATCGACCCGATGGCAGCGTCGAGTCGGTATTTCAGCTATGCCTCGATGATCGTGCCGAGCAACGATTTCTTCATCGCCAACGGCAACCCGCTCGCGTTTGAAATCTTCGATGCGATGGGGCAGTTCCGGAGCAATACCGGAAGGCGGGGGGTCTTCGAGTTCACGGTGCTCGGCTCGATGGTGCTCGACGCGGGCACGGAGGTGAACGACGAGCTGCCGGAGAACACGGCCTTCTTCGGCCAGTCGATGCCCGATACCGGAGTCGACGAGAATGGCGTGATCACCCTGGCCGACGGATTCATCCCCGGCGGCCCGATTCTGAGCGACCCGCGGTTTCTCAACGCCGACTTCACGGCGCCGGGATACCAGATCGCCCGGTTCGAGATTACGGTTGTGCCGGAGCCGTCGTCGGTCGTGCTGTGCGGCCTCGGTCTGGTGGCCGCGGGCGGCCTGGGCGTCCGTTCTCGGCTTCGGAGAAATCGGTTGCGTATGGAGAGTTGATTCGGGGTTGCCGCGCGGCTATAGTTTCCCTGTCGACCCAAGCGGACACACGCAGGGTCGGCCTCTACGGGCCGCGTGAACGTGGCGCGGCGAGACTGGAGCTCTGATCCGTCCGAGGCTGGACTCCGGCGGCAATCAGGGGGAACCGGTTTTGAAAGGAGGTGATCCTGTGTGTAGCAGCGACAACCAGAGGCGGCTTGCCTAACGGCAGCCGACGGGTGCCCGTCGGGGAGCCGCACCCTGAGACTTGCCGTTCAACGCGGTAAGTGAGGCCGGATCCGGGTCGCCGGGTCCGGCCTCTTGCATTTTGGCGAATGGGTCTGGTAAGTTCAGAATCTCAATCCCGAATGATCGAGGCTGTTGGGCGTTGTGGATGATGCGACGCGACCCTCGGCTCGATCTGATGTCCTGACGTCTGGAGCCGAACGATCTTGGATCGGTTCACCGCGACCGTTGGCCGTTTTTCCTTCTCCTTTACCTTCGGGTATTGGTGGTGGGCTCGCTCGTTTACCGAGTGGTCGGCCGCAGGTCGCCGGGCAGTGCTGGGATTGTGACTCGACGGAAGGTCGAGTGAGACGAATCACCCCAAGGCCCCGAGACCTGCGAAGGTCTCGGGGCTTTTTTTGTTTCTTTCGTTTCGTGTTCTCATTCCGTTTCGTTTCGTTCCCTTTCGATTCGAGGGGAGCCAGTGAGTGAAGGTGCCGGAGGGTCGTCAGCGGTCGGTCCCACTGTGGGGTCGGCAGGCCGGTCGGACACCTTTGACCCCACCAGAAGAGGGCGGATTGCCGTGATCGTCGTGATGAAACCGGACGCGACCGAAGAGCAGATTACCCACGTGCGCGATCATATTTCCTCGCTCGGCCTGCAACCGCAGGTCATCGTCGGAGAGCACCAGACGGTGATTGCCGCGATCGGTCAGGAGCGACCGGGGATGGTCGAGGCGTTGGAACCGGCCGAGGGAGTGGTCAAGGTCTTGCCGATCATGGCGCCCTACAAGCGGGCGTCGTCGGAGTTGAAAACCGAGCGGACGGTGGTCCGGGCACGATCGCTGGAGGTGGGCGGGAAACGGATTGGGGTGATCGCCGGCCCTTGCTCCGTCGAGAGTGAGGAGCAAATTGTCAGCATCGCCCGGAAACTGAAGGAAATGGGAGCGACCGGCCTGCGAGGTGGAGCCTACAAGCCGAGGACCAGCCCGTACAGCTTTCAGGGGCACAAGGTCGACGGCCTGAAGATGCTGGCGACGGCTCGGGCCGAAACCGGTTTGGCGATCGTGACCGAGGTGATGGCTCCGGAGCATGTCCCGGTGGTGGCCGAATACGCCGACGTGCTCCAGATCGGGGCGCGGAACATGCAGAACTATCAATTGTTGCAGGCGGTGGGAGATTCGGGCATTCCGGCCTTCCTGAAGCGTGGGATGAGCGCGACGATGGAGGAGTTCCTGCTGGCGGCCGAGTATATTCTCGATCGAGGAAATGAGAACGTGATGCTTTGTGAGCGTGGGATTCGGGCGTTCGAGGACCATACTCGCTTCACCTTGCCGCTGGCGTCGGTCCCGTATTTGCAGATGAAAACGCACTTGCCGGTCGTGGTCGACCCGTCGCACGGCACGGGCAAGGCGGCCCTGGTGCCCGCGATGGCTCGAGCCGCGATTGCCGCCGGGGCGGATGGCCTGATGGTCGAGGTGCACGATGACCCGGAACACGCCATGAGCGACGGCGCCCAGACGATTACCCCCGAGGTCTTCTCCCGGATGATGGCGGATTGCCGACGGGTGGCCGAGGCGGTCGATCGCGGTCTTTGAGTCGAGGGCTGAGGCCCTCCCTACGTTATTCCATGCCTGGAGACCGATCTCGGCCTGAGCGTTCAACCCCTCGGCAAGGTGCCAACGATGAGGGAAGGGGCGACTTGGGCCGGAGCGGTCTCTGAGGCGGAGGGCTTGCAGTGATGAAAACGCTTCAAATGGTCAACTGGGTGTTTCAGGGGTGGGAGGGACCGCTTCGGGTGCTGGTGGTGGGCTCGGCCGCGTATCTGGCGCTGATTGTGCTGATGAGGATCACGGGGCCGCGAACCCTGTCAAAAATGAACGCCTTTGACTTCGTGGTGACGGTGGCGATTGGCTCGACCCTGGCGACCGTCTTGCTGTCGAAGGAGGTGGCGCTGATCGACGGGGTGGTGGCGCTGGCGTTGTTGATCATGCTTCAATGGCTGATCACCTGGCTGGCGACCCGATCGGAACAGGTGACCCGATTGATCAAGGCCGAGCCGGTGCTGCTGGTCCGGGACGGTCAGATGCTTCGGCAGTCGATGGACCGCTCTCGCGTGATTGAGGCGGACATTCTTCAGGCCGTTCGTCAGCAGGGGAACGGGTCGATCCGAGACGTGTCGGCCCTGGTGCTGGAGACGGATGGTTCGTTCTCAGTGATTTCGAAACCGATCGACGGTGAGCCGACGGTGCTGGCGAACGTGGATCGAGATGTCGTGGCGAGGCGGTTGAATGATTCGAGGGTGTGACTCGATGGGAGAGGTTCGAAGGATGATGCCTGTGGCGAGTGCCCGACCGATTCGAATTGTGCTGGCGCATTGACCACGTTGGTTGCACGGAGGGATAATTAAGAGAGAGGACAGTCAGTCCTTTGAGTCTGATTGGGGCTTGTGTGGAGCCTTAAGCTGTTCTCCTATGCATGCGCAGAGGAGATTTGAAATGAAGATTCTCGTTCCAATTGATGGATCGCCCTGCAGCCGGGCGACGATTGAGGAGCTTTGCCGTCACACCTGGCCGGCGAACAGTGAGATCAAGGTCATCACGGTCATCCACGTGGGAGGACCGGAAGTTTTCGATCCCATGATGATGGCGTCGTCGTTTCACTTCGACCTGCTCGCCGAGGCCAGGAAGCACGCCCCGAAGCTGGTGGAAGGGGCGGCCCAGACAATCATGGAGCGGACGAAAGACGTGAAGGTCACCTACGAGGTGCTCGAAGGGGTGCCGAAGGAAGAAATTGTCGGGCAGGCCGAATACTGGGGTGCCGACCTGATTGTGCTAGGATCGCACGGGCATGGGCCGGTCGGTCGATTCTTCCTCGGTTCGGTTTCGCATGCGGTGGCCATGCATGCACCCTGTTCGGTACAAATTGTGCGAAAGCGGGCTGAGACGAAGGTCGGGTGACGTGATTCGAAAAGACGAGGAAAGGTCCCTCGGGTTTCGGGGACCTTCCTCTGTTGACGTGGAAGCGACGATTCGACCAGTCCCTGGGTGCTCGGAGCCGAGAATTCCGCTTTTTCCTGCCGAAGGTGATTCCGCGGGCCGACTGGACGGGCGGATCGGGGTGTGATGGGATGGTCGTGAGGTTAGCCGACGGACTTTCGGCGCAGGAGGTAGAGGTCTTGATTGGCCTGATTGCGTCCGGGGCGGAAGCCCATTAGATCCCATTGATGATGGAGGTGAAGAATTACCCAGGAAAGCGGGAGGAAGGCGTCTCCCCAGTCCGAGATCGAGTCGAGTTGTGACTGAACTTCATCATTGTGACGGTAAACGTCTTCAAATCGGTAGCGGTTCTGGGCGAGGTCGGCGGCGATGGCGCGAATCCCTTCGTCGGATCGCCAGCCGGTCCGAAGCGAATAGCCCAGGGTAGCGGCCCCGTGGGTAGTGAACATCAAGACGCCATCGGGCTTAATGATCCGGGCCATCTCATCGAACCAGGCCAGGGCGGCGCGTTCGGAGAAGTGAGACCAGATGGAGATGGCATAGACGCCGTTGAAGTGCTGCGAGGGATACGGCAGTGGGGGCCACTGGGGGCTGATCTGGAAGTCGATGCCGGGCAGGTGGTCTGAGGCCCAGGCGATGGACTCCTTGACGGGATCGCACCCGTACCATTGGGCTTCGGGGTAGGCGGCTGCGAGGTAGCGGACCGCGGCGCCGGAGGAGCAGCCGAAGTCGAGATAATGGCCGTCTGATTCGACCTGGCCGCCGCACTGTTCCAGTTCTTCGATGAATAGGTCGCCGCTGTACTGGTCGCCGATGAAGATCGGCTTACGCATCATGCAATGGATGTGCGCGGGGGGGTTGGCATCGCAGAGCCCCGTTTTGGCACCGACGAGATGTGGGAGGAAGTGGGTTCCGTAGCGGAGGATTTCCCGTCGGAAATGCTTGGGATCGGAGGTGGCGTAGCCTTCGAAGACCTGGCGGAAGGTCTCGGGGTCGAGCCGGTCGCGAAGGGATTCCCGGACGAGCTGGAGGTCGGTCGGGTTGAGCCGAGCAAAGAGGCGGTTGGTTGCGGGGGTTTGTGCGGGAAGTTGGTAAGCGGCGAGCAATCCGAAAGTCTCGGCGATCGAAGACTCAAGCGGCAGGTCGTCCGGGAACAGTGAGTCAACCGGATGGGAGCGTTCGGTGGCTGGGGCGGTCATGGGTCTCACCTCGTCAGGTTCGTGAGAGAAGACGGGACTTGAGGCTGCAATTCGGGCCGGGAAGATGACGCTTCACACCGGAGCAGCAGAATCTTCGCTCACCATCGAGCCCTTGGCTCGTTGAGCCCGAGGTTGAACAGGTGACGTGGTGCCGGTTTCTGGATGGATGGGCAGACCATAAACGGACCCCGAACGGGGGTCAATGGCGGATTTGACCAGGCAAAGTGAACGGGACGAGAGGGATTGTGACCGATCGGCTCAGCAAATGGAGAGGATGCGGAGGATGAATAAAGCAGAAATCAGAGGTAATCTTCGCGGACGGGATGAAAGACGTCGAGGGCGAGGGCGGGGCCGTCGAGGGCGACGACGCGATGGGGAACACCTCCGGGGATGCGCCAGAGGTCGCCGGGTTCGAGGATGCGCGTGATGCCGCCGACGGTGAATTCGAGTCGGCCTTTGACGAGGTAGCCCATTTGCTCGTGCGGGTGGAAGTGCTCGGGGACGATGCCGCCGGGCTGGAATTCGACGACCGAGAGCATGATGCCCTGGCCGGCGGTCACGCGGAGGTCGACACCGGGGAACAAGGGGAGGTGCTTGCCGGAGCCAGCGGAGATGAAATAGTCGTCGGCGGTCGGTTCGGGGGGGGCATCGGGCATGGGATCAACGTCCTCGGGGGTATCGGGCCATGACCCACTGGCCCCAGGCCGTGAGGAACTGGTTGCGGTCGACGCCGAAGAGTTGTTGCACACCGGCGTCGAGCTGCTGGCGACCGCCGAGCATCCCTCGGACGAAGGGGCCGAAGGCGCGCGGGTTGGCGGTCGAGAGCCATTCCAGGAGGCTGAAGCCGAGTGCTCGGGTGTCGTCGGGCGGGAGTTGATCGCCGAGGGCCTCGGCCGACTTGGTGGTCCAGCCGAGCTGCGAGGCCCGGACGGTCGCTGTGCGGAGCCGAGCGACGTAGGGGCTTCGTGGTTCGAGCTTCGAGGCGAGGAAGGCTCCGTAGCCGAGGGCAAGCCATTGCGGGGCGTTGGCATCGCTTCGGGAGACGGCACCGGCGCCGAGCTGCTCGACGAGGAGGAAATCGAGGCTGCGATCGACAGCGGCATCGCTGGCCTCGCCGCCGCCGAAGGGGTCGAGGGCGACGAGGTAAGGGGTGTCGTCGGCCAGATCGGCGCGGCCCTGTTCGCCGTCGAGCGGTTCCTGGCGGGCGACGGTGCGGACGAACTCGGCGTAATGGTTGCGATCGGTGAAGACGTAGACGCTGATCTGGAGCGGGCCGAAGGGGGCGGTCTGACCAGGGCGGGTCAGCATGGTCTGGAGGGTGTCGGCGGCCTTGTCGAGGGTCTTGACGGTGGCACTGGCGCGGGATTCGGGCAGATTGCCAAACAGGAGAACACGCTTGCCGGCGGTCGGCTCGGGGGGGTTGCCGGCGCCGGCCTGGGCCCAGCGGAGGGTGGCGGCCTCGGTCAGTTGCGTGCGGCGTTCTTCGGGTGAGAGGCGGGCGAGGGCGGCGGCTCGGAGCTGATCGGGAGAGACGGCGACCTCGGCCAGCGGAGCGCTGGGATTGGCCCCGGCGTCGAGCAAGGCTCCGGCGGCGATCCAGGCTTCGATCCGGGCTATGGTTTCGGGGGCGAGGTTCGTATTTCCGGGGGGCATTTTGGGGGTGCTTTCCCCCTTGACGCGGAGGATCAGCTCGCTGGCGTCGGGATTGCGGGCTTCGATGACGGCGCCGGACTCGGCCCCGGTCATCAAGGCGCGGAAGGTGCTGAGGTCGAAACCGCCGCGGCGATCCCGAGCGTTATGGCATCGGACGCAGTTGGCCACGAGGACCGGGGCCACGTCGGTGGAGAACTTTGGGCCGTCGTCGGGGTTTTGGGCGACGGGGGCGGGGACCGGAGCCGGTTCGGGCGAGAAGAGGGAGACGGTGCGAATCGCCTGGTTGGGCTTGCAGGTCTGACAGGCTCGGAAGCCGCCGGCCTCGGCCGCGCCGGGAGAGCGGAAGGCGAGGCGGTTGCCGGGCGAGAGCCGCCGGGCCGAGGAGCAATCAGGCTCGTGATAGACCTTTGAGTTCTTTGATCCGACGACCAGGCCGCCGACGTTTTGCGCCCGAAGCTTCGGATTCGGGCCGTTGATCATCAACAGCAGGAGGACGGCGGCGATCGGGCAAAGTGCGATCGCGAGATTGGGGAGTCGTCGCCGCATTTGCGCACGCTCCAGCAAGGCCGACGGGTCGGGAATGATTGCATTTGATTTTGGCCCATCCATCATGCCAACGCAAGGCCGACCCAGGACGGTCCGGGGTTTCGTGATCGACCGATCCTTTGCGGCGGTTGCTAGACAAAGTGAGGCGGCTGGCGTATGAGTTGGGCATTGAACCCTTCTCTCGTGCCGGGCGATCGAGCCCGCTGATCGGCTTGCAAACCGAGGCAGACCGCGATGGACGCCGATGGACCGTTGACCCCGCTCCGATTCACTCCGATCTTGAAGCGCTTGATCTGGGGGGGGCGTCGCCTGGCGTCGAAGCTGCACAAGGACCTCGGTCCGGAAGACGACTACGCCGAATCGTGGGAGCTCTCGGATCACCGGCACGGTCAGAGCGAGGTGGCCGAGGGACCGTTCGCCGGATCGACCCTGCACGATCTGGTCATTCGGCGAGGGCCGGAACTGCTGGGCGAAGCGGTGGGGCTTCGGAAGCAGTTTCCACTGCTGGTGAAATTTCTCGACGCGCATCAGGTGCTCTCGGTGCAGGTCCACCCGGACGACGAGCAAGGCCGTCGTCTGGCCGACGACAACGGCAAAACCGAAGCGTGGGTCGTGATCGACGCCGAACCGGGCAGCCGGATTTATTCGGGCCTGAAGCCGGGGGTCGATCGCTCTCGATTTGCCGAGGCACTGCGAACCGGCCGGATCGAGGAGGTCTTGCATGCCTTCGAGCCGAGGGCGGGGGACTGCATCTTTATTCCGGCCGGGACGGTTCACGCGATCGGCGCCGGGGTCTTGCTGACCGAGGTGCAGCAGATGTCTGACGCGACGTTCCGAGTCGATGATTGGGGGCGCGTCGGGCCAGACGGTGCGCCTCGGACGTTGCACCAGGCCGAGGCGCTGGAGGTGACCGACTACGAGCGAGGCCCGGTCGATCCGGTGCGATCGCGGCTGGACATGATCGACGGGGGGACGCAGGAGCATCTGATCCGGTGTCCGTACTTTGCCCTCGATCGGTACGTATTGACCGGGCCGACGCGGATCGGAGATCCCCAGCAAGGGCGGTTCACGGCCCTGATCGGACTGGGGGGGAAGGTCAAGGTCTCGCATGAGGGGCAATCGTATCCGGTCGAGCTGGGACAGACGTTACTCTTGCCGGCGGTGATCGGGGCCTGTCCGATCGAGCCAAGCGGCGAGGGTGAGGCGATCGTCCTGACCTGCACGGTCCCTTGAGCACGCCACCGAGCGGATCGAGAATCGGCGGAATGGAAGGAGATGGGGTTCGACGGGAGTGGAGTGACGCGATCGTGTCTGCCTTGCCTGAAGGTTCCGGATCGATCCCCCCTGCCCTGGTTGATCGGCTGCCGGTCTGGAGATTCTTGCTTGGGGGGATCGGCGCGGCCGGTTCGATTCGGGCCTTGGTCCTGGCAATCGTCGGGCTGCAACTGACGATGGTCGGCTGGGCGGCGATTGACGGGATGAGCCGCGATGACGTGGGGACCATCCGGCGCACGATGCTCGGTCCTCGGCCGGAGATCGAGCGGTTCAAGGGGCAAAATGCGGTTCAGGAGGCTCTGGCTCGATCGGCGTTGACGATTGTCGACCCGGTGCGGGTGGTTTCGGGGCCGGTCGGAGGACTGCTGGCGATAGATCGAGGCGGGATCGGGCCAGGTCGGTTGAGTCTCGCGGCGATCTGGGCGCTGGGGGTCTGGGGGGTGATCGGCGGGGCAATCGGCCGGCTGGCGGTGAGGCATCTGGACCCGGTGGGCGAGGAGATCGGGGTCTGGTCTGCCGTTCGGTTCATGGGGACTCGCCTGAGGAGTGTCCTGGCCGCTCCGCTGGGGGTGCTGGTGGTGGTCGGCCTGCTGGCGATCCCGTCGGCCGTGCTCGGTCTGATCGGTTCACTGGGAGGAGCGGGAGCCGAGGCGATCGTGAACGGGGGGCTCTTGGTTTCCCTGGCACTGGCAATTCCCTCAGCGGTGCTGGTGATCGTGCTGATGATCGGCTGGCCGCTGATGGTCTTGACGGTGGCAGTGGAAGGGGAAGACGGTTTCGAGGCGTTGAGCCGAACGGTCAGCTACCTGAGACAACGCCCGGGGGTGTTTCTGGGATCACTCGCGATCAGCGGGACAGCGGGAGCCTTAGGCCTGATCCTGGTGTCGCAGTTGGCTCGCCTGGTGGTGCATCTGGCGGGTTGGGGATTGGCGATCGGTGGGCCGAGCGATCCGATCGGGCCGGGGTTTGCGTGGTCGGGGGCCGGAGAGGGCCTCTGGCCTTCGAGGTTGGAAGGGTGGCTGGCGGGGATCGGCCTCGTCTTGCATGGCTGGGCGTTCGGTTACGTCTGGTCGGCGTTCGCCCGGATTTATGTCGTCCTGCGTCACGAGGTGGACGGTACCCCCTGGCCCGACCTCTATCGGCCCGAGGAAGACGCGGAGCCGTTCGCCCCGGAGCCGACCCGTTCTCCAGCCAGGTCGGGCTGATCCGGTGGGGCCTTCCCCATGCCGATCGGCCCCGATGAGCGGCAGGCGACCGACCTTGTTCACGGTCGCGATCGTGCCTATAATCCGTTCAGAAGTTTCTGAAACCCCTCCCAGGACAGGGGTGGCATGCTCGGAATGGTGGGTTGATGGACCGCGACGATTCCAGCCCTGGTTCGCTTCGGGTGGGTGCCGTGAGGTACCTGAACGCGAAGCCCTTATATTTCGGGCTCGATCGCCTCGCGCCCGGGATTCGGCTGGAGATGGACTTGCCGAGCCTGCTGGCGGATCGTCTGGCGGGAGGGTCGCTGGACGTGGCCTTGATTCCGTCGGTCGAGTACCTGCGCGGGGCGAAACTGGGCTACCGAATCATTCCGGGCCTGGCGATTGCCTCGGGAGGGCCGGTTCGCAGCGTCAAGCTGTACAGTCGGGTGCCGTTTGCCCGGATTGATCGGCTCGCCCTGGATGAGGGGTCACGCACGAGTCAGGCCCTGGCCCGCGTCTGGCTGGATGAGGCGCACGGGGTGCGTCCGTCGATTGTAGAGTCCTTGCCGATGGGCGTGCCGGTTCAGGAAAGTACGGCCGATGCGGTGCTCTTGATCGGCGATCGCGCCATGAGAGACCCTGACGAGCGGTTCCATGCGGTCGTCGACCTGGCCTCGGCCTGGCGATCGTTGACCGGCCTGCCGTTTGTCTTCGCGTTGTGGGTCGCCCGATCGGGGATCGACCTGGGCGACCTGCCCGAGGCGTTGCACCACGCCCGGGCCGAAGGGCTGGTGCACGTGGATCAGATTGCCGAGCAGATTGGTCCCGGACTCGGCCTGACGCGTGACGAGTGCATTGATTACCTGACCCGGAATATTTCGTACGATCTGGGTGAGCCGGAGGTCGCCGCTCTCCGCCTGTTTGCCCGGAAAGCCGCTGCGCTGGGGCTCGCCCCGGAGGATGTGGATCTTGCCTTCGCCAACACCCGACGTCTCCCGGATCTTGCAGCGCGCCGTTGACGGCGAGCGTCTCTCGTTCGATGACGGGGTCACCCTCTTGAAGGAGGGGGACCTGCTGTCGCTCGGCCGCGCCGCCGATGCCGTCTGCAAACGGCTGCACCCCGAGCCGTACCGCACCTACAACATCGACCGAAACATCAACTATTCGAACGTCTGCGCGGCGATCTGCCACTTCTGCGCCTTCTACCGGAAGGTTGGCGATACCGACGCCTATGTGCTCGATCGCGAGGTCTTGCTCGACAAGATCCGGGAAACGGTGGAGCTGGGCGGCGATCAGATCTTGATGCAAGGAGGCCTGCATCCCGAGCTGCCGTTCGACTGGTACATTGACCTCTTGCACGACATCAAGGCGGCCTATCCGCAGGTCAACGTGCACGGCTTCAGTCCGCCCGAGATTCACTTCCTGGCCAAGAAGTTCAAGATGCCGGTGATCGAGGTCCTGCGCCGGTTCAAGGAGGCCGGTCTGGGAAGTCTGCCGGGAGGAGGCGGCGAGATTCTGGTCGACCGGGTCCGGAAGATTCTGACCAAGGGAAAGGTGCTGAGCGACGACTGGCTGGCGGTCCATCGGGCCTGGCACGAACTCGGGGGCATTTCGACGGCCACGATGATGTTCGGTCACGTCGAGACGCTGGAGGAACGGATCGAGCACCTGGAGCGCTGCCGACAGCTTCAGGATGAGACGGGCGGCCTGACGGCGTTCATCTCCTGGACCTTCCAGCCGGACAACACCGACATGGCCGACGTGCCCGCGCAGGGGGCGTTCGAATACCTTCGCGTGCAGGCCGTGACCCGGTTGTATCTCGACTCGATCCCCAACATTCAGTCGTCGTGGGTGACGCAAGGGCCGGCGATCGGCGGCCTGGCGCTCTATTTCGGCGCCAACGACATGGGGAGCCTGATGATCGAGGAGAATGTCGTCTCGCAGGCCGGCACCGTCTTTCAGCTTTCGGTCGACGAGATCAAGCGGGCGATCCGAGAAGCCGGTTACATCCCCCGGCAGCGGAACGTGTATTACGACTACATCGACGCCGACCCGCAGACGGAGCTGGCGGGATCGCCGTTGACGGTGGTCTGAGGATACTGGATCGCGCTCGGCCTCGCGGACCGGAGTTCGATCGCAGGGGCTGGGCGTTTTGGCCCCAGGCCCCTCTCCCCGCTCAAGGGGAGAGGTAGGCGGACATTCAATGCCTGCACCCTTTCGCGCCGGAGCGGGCTGGGCATCCGGATCCGATCATCTCCTTCCCCGCCCTGCCCGGTCTGGCTAGAATGGCCTAGATTGTCAGGAGTGGGTGGTCTTGTACCGCGCCTTTTCTGGTTGTTCTCGCCGGCCCAGGTCGAGCCGTCCCGATGATCCAGGTCGAGCAGCTTTGCAAGGCGTTCCTCGACTACCGGCGGGGCTGGGTCCCGGCGGTGCAGAACGTGAGCTTCGAGTGCGTTCCGGGTCAGATCTTCGGCCTTCTGGGTCCGAACGGAGCCGGGAAGACGACCACGCTCCGTATTCTGAGCACGGTGCTTCGGCCGACCAGTGGCCGGGCGATCGTGGCCGGCCACGACGTCGTGACGGAACCGGAGGCGGTTCGCACAAAGATCGGCTTCATGTCCTCGGGCACGGGCGTCTACGACCGGATGACCGCCTGGGAACTGGTGGCGTACTTCGGCGGGCTGTACGGGATCGAGGGGGCGACCCTGAACGACCGGATGGAGCAGATCTTCGACTGGCTCCAGATGAACGACTTCCGCGACGTGCTCGGCTCGAAGATGTCGACCGGCATGAAGCAGAAAGTCTCAATCGCCCGGACGATCATCCACGACCCGCCGGTCTTGATTTTCGACGAGCCCACCTCGGGCCTCGATGTCCTGGTGGCTCGCGCCGTCTTGTTGAAGATTCTGGAGCTGCGAGACCGGGGGAAAACGATCATCTTCTCGACCCACTCGATGCAGGAAGTGACCAAACTCTGCGATCGGGTTGCGATCATCTACAAAGGGCGTCTTCAGGCCGACGGACAGCCCGACGAATTACTGGAACGCTTTGGGCAGCCCGACCTGGAGGAGCTGTTCTTCCACCTCGTCGAACGAGCCGATGCCGAGGCGGTGGCCTCGGCTTGAACGGCAAAGTCTCACGTCATTGACCCCTCAGGCCCCGAGCCCGACATCCCATGCGATGGTCCCGCATCCGTTTGATTTTCGGCCGAGAGCTGCGTGATCAGCTCCGCGACCGCCGGACCCTCTTCATGATCTTCGGGCTTCCGGTCCTTCTTTATCCGATCCTCGGCTATACGGTGAAGGAGCTGACGGCGGCCTTCGAGCAGCGGCCACGCCGGGTGGTGGTCGTCGGCGCGGAGCATTTGCCCGCAGAACCGCCGCTGCTGGTGACGATCGAGACGGACGAGGGGGAGATCGTCCAGTTCAATCCGGTCTTTTCCGAAGGGGTGTCTCAGGGGCTGTTGATCGTTGAACAGGTGCCCTCGGACTCGTACCTGGCTGATCCCTCGGCGCAGCTTGAAGCCATGAGGCAGGGGTCGGCCGATGTGATCGTCGAGATTCCCTCCGACGTTCGAGAACAGATTGAACAACTTCAGCAACCGACGTTTCGGATCGCCTTCCTGCGGGCCGACGAGCAGAGTCTGGCGACCTATCAGACGGTCGAGGAGATCATTGCAGGGTGGCAAGACGCGATTGTCGCTCAGCGACTGGCCGCCGATGCAAAACCGGCCGAATACATCGCGCCGATTGATGTGCAAGGGGTGGACCTGGCGCGGCAGGTGCTTGGCTCGTCCACCTCGGGGGCGAGTGTTTGGGCGCGGCTCTTTCCGTTCTTGCTGGTGATGATGGCCTTGACGGGGGCGTTTTACCCGGCAGTGGACCTGTGTGCCGGTGAAAAAGAGCGGGGGACGATGGAAACCTTGCTCATCAGCCCGGCCTTTCGCAGTGAGATCGTGGTCGGCAAGTTTCTGACGATCATGGCCGCCAGCGTGGCCACGGCCCTGCTGAACTTGGCGAGCATGGGCGTGACGATGGGCTTCCTGGCGCGACAGCTTGGCGCGGGGCTCGGAGGCGAGGGAGGCTCGGGGATTGGCTCGCCGATGGACGAGCTGAGCCCGCCTTCGATTCTGGCGCTGGGCTGGATCATCGTGCTCTTGATCCCGCTTTCCGGCTTCTTCAGCGCCATTTGCCTGGCGCTGGCGGTGCTGGCGAGGAGCATGAAAGAGGGGCAGTACTACATGACCCCTCTTTACCT